>JBARZW010000337.1:0-8459 GCA_049650305.1 Promineifilaceae bacterium (SeqCode) | reverse complement strand
ATCATAGTATGCAGTTTACCTGAAAGGTAAACTGCCAAGGTGGAGAATGGCGAAGAACTCGCAAGTCTCCAACGGTTCATGACACACCGTCTCTGACAGCTGGTTCCATTCAGGAGTCGGCTGTGTTGGATTCATGGTCTGTAGTTTCCCATTTTAGGGAAACTAACTACTGGTGTAATCTTTAGAAACAAATGGCGAAGTTTCTGGCTCTGGCGCACTTTTGATGAAAGTTGTCAGAAAATAGGCGTCTAAGTTTGCTAACGTCATTCCAATAGGGTCCCGCTAAGCTGTGCTTATCCCCCTAAAGTAATCTTCATTTGGATAAGAGGTCACAGCAAATCATGCACTCAGCAATGACGCCGGTTCTACCCGGTTTTCATATCGAGGCTGTTGAGCACATCAAGGATGAATTCATAATTGTCGCCAGAGCAGAGACATCTGAAGCACCCTGTCCCCGATGTCATCAGCCTTCAAAACACATTCTCAGTTGGTACGAAGGAAATCCACGGGAGCTTCCAAGCTGCGGAGTTGCCGCACGTTTATGTTTGCGAGTCAGACGGTTTTTCTGCCGCAATGCCGCCTGCCTGCGAAAGATATTCTGCGAACGCCTGGCCGACTTTGTACCGGCTTACGAAAGACGCACGGCCCAGTTTACCCAGATGCTGACGCTCTTGGCGATGGCTCTGGGTGGACGAGGAGGATCGCGAATTGTCTCCAGGCTCCAGATGGGCGTGAGTCGAGATACATTGCTTCGTCTCATTCGAAGAAAGTCATCCCCAACTTTCGAAGAACCGCGAGTTCTGGGCGTTGATGATTGGGCATTTCGCAAAGGCCGCGACTATGGCACGATTATCTGTGACTTGGAGCGCAGCCGTGTAATAGACCTGCTGCCGGACCGCGAAGCCGAAACATTGAAAGCTTGGCTGCAGAAGTACCGCACGGTTGAGATTCTTGCGCGTGACCGCTCCAAAACGTATGCACACGGTATGAGCGAGGGGGCACCGACTGCCGTTCAAATTGCCGACCGTTGGCACTTGATGAACAATCTTGTAGAGGCAGTTGAAAGCATCCTTGCCCAACATAGGGGCCGACTTGTTTGGCAATCTACTGCCGATCTGGAAGAGATCTTACCATTTAGAGCGGCCGAAACCGACAAGCTAGCCCTGCCGGCGCATCTCAACCCGCGACAATCACAAGAACGTCAGACAAGGCGCGAGGCACGTCAGCAGCAATACAATAAAATCGTGTCTCTGCGTGCTAAAGGTCTCACCATCGAGGAGATCGCCGCACAGGCTGACATCAGCGACCGTACTGTCGGCCGCTGGCTTAGGGCGGGTTCATTTCCTGAGCGCAAGAAGCGCGCCTGGCAGGCAAGCTTTCTGGATCCCTACTACGATTACCTATACAAACGTTGGGAAGACGGCTGCCGCAATGCTGCCCAATTACGCCGCGAAATTCAACAACAAGGATTCTCCGGTTCTTACAGCCTGGTAGCCTAATATGGCTGGCTGCAGCGGCGACAGATGGTGACCCACAAGAATGGAACTTGGCACGCTATCGGCTGGCAATCACCAGCCAACATCAAGCGTTACATGCCGCGCCAAGCAGCTTTTCTTTTTGTGCGACCCAAGTAGAAGTTGGAGACTGTTGAGAAAGAAGACCTGGCGCAGATCGTATCGGATTGTCCGGAGTTGTTTACAATCTACCAATTGACGTATGAGTTTGCAACGCTCCTCAGGGAAAGAGACACAACTATACTTGATTCTTGGTTCCACAAAGCGCAGGAGCCTGGAGCTCCTGACATGAAAAGCTTTGCCAATGGTATTAAACGAGACTATTCGGAAGAAAAGGCGGCACTAACACATATATGGAGTAATGGCCCCGTTGAAGGCCATGTCAATTGGCTAAAAATGATAAAGCGGCAGATGTTCGGCCGAGCCAATTTCGACTTACTTAGGCAGCGTGTTCTCCATCGGTTTTGACGTAATCATCAAAATCGCGCCAGAGCCAATTATTGGGCCAAATAATTTCCAAGCTTACAATTGTCTCCCAGCTATCTAGCTGCTGACTACTTAAGAACCCTGGCGCGGGCGAGCTAACCTTGTCGAGGAACCATCCATATTGTATAGTGTACAGTAACCATAGGAATAGTCAGCACATACCCTATTGGGAAATTAAAACCCTAAAGACTATATCTTCGTTTTCGCATTCTTGCGCCCGTAGCATGGATCACTCTAGCTGTCCGGTCGCTGTTCAGCCACTTTTAGCCACAATGTGTCATTCAACCCAAGCTGACCGTTTGTTTCCTGTTTGTTAGCAGATGCAACTATATTGACACCTCGATTTCGGGGCAGGGAGACAAAAGGAGGTGTCCAGGCATTCAAGAGTTTATCTGATGCCCGCTATGAGGTATTGCGCCCATGTCGTACCCACAAGTATTGACGATACCAAGACAAAGGAAAAAATATGGGGCAGATTAACATTGATCAGGTGATCCGCTCTGAATTACACGAGAAAAAGTAAGCTTTGTTATCGGCCGATGATATTTCTATTGCCCCGGCGTTAGTAGCCGATAGAGAACAATACCTTTTTCGAAAATGTTTCAGCGGTGGGGAGGAATAGTGAAAACGGAAAATAAGGCGAAAATCTACGTTAGCAGCGCATTACCGAGCGTCTGACAAAGATCCAGCATCCAAAATAACATTCCATATTTTCTCCAGATGCCTACTTTGCAAGGACAATTATGCTTTCTAACAAAATAACGACAGCGCTCCTGTTAGCAGCAGGGACAGGATTGCGCTTGCGGCCATTAGGCCTCGATGCTCCAAAATGCCTCACCATTGTGGGGGGCAAGCCCATTCTTGGCCGGCTGATTGACAACCTCAAACTACAGGGAATCACCAGACTGGTCGTAGTAACGGGATACCTGGATAGCCGTATTCGCGAATATCTACGGCGTTATGCCACCGGCATTCAGGTGGATTATGTTTTCAATCCATACTATCAAACTACCAACAATATTTATTCTCTGTGGCTAGCCCGGCAACAAATTCGCGAATCCTTCCTGCTCATAGAAAGCGATCTGGTTTTCGACGCGTCAATGTTGGCTGATATGCTCCAGCCAGACAAGATCGCGATTTCCAACATCCTGCCATGGATGAATGGCACAACTGTCGAACTGGATACCAGAAAAGACGTTTCAGCCTTCCATGTTAAGCACGACATCAAAGACAGGCTCCGCTATAAGACGGTAAATATCTACAGCCTGTCCTTGCTGAGCTGGCAAAAGGCAATAGAACGGTTGAATCATTACGTTTCTGGCGAGCGACTTGGCGAATATTACGAAGCCGTTTTTGCTGATATGGTTGCCGATGACGCTTTACGTTTTGAAGCCGTCTTTTTTGCGGAAAACCGATGGTATGAAATCGACACTGTTAGAGATTTACACCAGGCAGATAGGATGTATAGATCTCTGCCATCATAGACCCCGAAAAAGACCAATTCAGCCTCTTTCTCTCCGGAGCGGTGTGTTTTTCAGAACGCTTCCAGTGCGACAGCACCCTGTTCGTGCTACTAGAATGAAATTTGTGGGCTGCGCTTTTAACGCGGGGCATGCAAAAAGATCCAACTTACGTTTCGTCCATTGGTGAGGTTGGTCCGAAGGAAGAGCGTGCTCTGGTTGGTGAAGTAGGCGTTGAGATGTCAGATATCGAGGCGATACAACAATTTTCGACAACCCCAAGAGGTAATGAAGTGATCATGACAAACCCGGAATTTGCTGCCAGAGTGCAACAGTATGAGCTGTTAGCCACCCAGCACGGCAGCTATTGGCAACATGAATTTATTGATCATGCCTATCTTTATAACCTCTATTTCCCGCCGCAACGTTTTTTTGATCAGATAACTAGCCAACTCCGCGAACTCGTTTTGAATTACCCTGTTGCGCAAGGTGTGCTAGCCGAGATGGTGGGCGAGCTTATCGATCAATCGCCGGAAAGAATTGTTGTCGGCAATGGCGCTTCGGAACTTATCAAGATTGTTTCCAGCCACATCGCCAATAAGTTGATTGTGCCTGTTCCGTCATTCAATGAATATGTCAATGCGGCACCGACTGGAAAGGCTGTTGAATATAACCTCGACGCACCCTCGTTCCAACTAGACGCTGATAAATTTGCGGCAGCGGCCGCTCGCTGCCAAGCGGATGTTGCTGTGGTAGTGACGCCCAATAACCCCACGTCACTGCTCGTACCAAAAGCTGATCTAGTGCGTTTGTTGGGGAAATTGGCCGAGATTGACTGCATGCTAATCATCGATGAATCATTTATCGATTTTACCGAAGAGCCTGAGCAAACAACACTAGAGTCCGATATTGCGCAATACTCCAACCTGGCCATCTTTAAGAGCATGAGTAAAGCTTATGGCATCTGTGGTCTGCGGATAGGTTACATGCTTAGCGCCAACACCGCTTTTACCGACAAAGTTCGCCAAGGTTTATCTATCTGGAATCTGAATGGTTTTGCCGAGGCCTTTCTGCGCCATGCACCTGAATATCGTGATGAGTTCAAGGTTAGTTGCACCAAAGTAAAAGCGGATCGAGATCAGTTTTATCAAGATCTTTGCACAATCAAGGGCATGTCTGTCTACAAACCAGATGCTAACTATATCTTCTGCCGACTTCCGGCCAATGCGCCTACTGGGCCGGAAGTCGCACGACAACTATTTATCGATCAGCATATCTATATTAAACACTGTGATGGTAAGACCATGCCGGATAGGAGCCGGTATTTGCGTATTGCCAGTCGCTCTGCGGGTGAAAATAAACGCTTGGTGATCGCATTAGCCAAAATCGTCGCAGCTGAAATCCCCGAAAATGTGCCTCACGTGTTTGATAGGGAGAGATTTTGATGGACAGAACCAAAAACGTTGACGGACTTCACCACTTTAAGGAAACGGGTTTCTTTGAAGAGCGCGAGGCTGCATTACAGCACCTGAGAGATGCAGATGACATTTTATTTGCTAAGGGCGTGGATTATTGCGTCATGTTTGGCACACTGCTTGGATTATTGCGCCATGATGATTTGATTCCATGGGATGATGATCTGGACATCATCATTTTCGATATCGATAAATTCGAAGAGAAGTGTCTGCATCAGTTTGAAGAAAGAGACTATGTCGTCCATCTGGATATGCGTACGATAGATGGGCAAGAAAGACGTTGTGGCTACCGTATTCACTCCAAACAGGGGCTCGACATCCCTGGGCAATCATGGAAATTCCCGTGGCTGGGTGTATGGGAGCCTAATATCAGTAACAACGCCATGACCTTGCCACCGGAAGAGTTTATTTATTCAGCTGACGACTTCTTCCCCTTACAAAGGCGCACTTTTCTGGATTTTTCAGTGAATGTGCCTCGACTTCCAGAAGAGATTGTAAAACAGTATTATGGCAAGGATTGTATGGAGTTCTGCATGCTGCACAATCTGGATCACCGGAACTACAAACCTAGCGGGTTTCCCTCCACCAAATTCCCTTTGGAAGCCGTCCTGACCTATTTGAAGGAGAACCCATAAACCGTATCCTGTTTGATGGATATTTGTAAAGGTTGGAGCATCCGGTACTTGGATCGGTTGTTTTTTTCTTATTTCTTCGTGAAAATTGACAAAACACAATGCACCTTCATCAAGTAGAATTCCATTGAACCGACAAGACGACAGAAGCGCCAAAACCACTAGCGATACTCTGAAGCAGGATGCCGCATATCCGAAGCTCGCAAAAAAAGCCAGCGATGGCATGTACTGCTATGTCGTGCAGCGTAGATTGTCCTTATATATAACGATATACTGCGTGCGTAAAGGCATCTCTGCTAATGTCGCGACAGGGATTGACATTCTGTTAGCGATTCTCGCTGCATGGAGCTTGTCCCAAGGCTTTTATCTTTTCGGTGTAATATTAATCCAACTGTTTGGCTTGTGGTCCTGTGTCGATGGGGAAATTGCACGTCTGTCGAAAACGCCCAGTAAGCTGGGTGATTTTTATGACACTATGACCGATCGCTCGGCTGAATTCCTGATTTTTGCCGGGGTGTTTTATTCGATCTCCCTCGACATCAGTTCTTACCCTTGGGGGACTCTTTTCTTTTGTTATATTGGCATGGTCTTTCTTATCACCGCGTCCTCGGAGAAATTTCGTTCGGTATATCACATGAATTACCCAAAGAGCGAGCACGAGAAAGTGTTCAGTTGGTTATGTGCGGGTAGCGATACGCGTTTCTTTTATCTTTCTGTAGCAATTCTTATTTACGCCATTACCGGCTACGCAGCGGTCATTGAATGGCTAATCATAGCATTATCCGTCTTGCTTGGAATCAATTTTGTGTTTCGAATATGGAAGATATCTACGCTGCCTTTGGAGGACAATAAGTAATCAATTTAGAAGTTATTCAAAAAACGGATAAACAAAGCTACTCTTCTTTACAAGCATTTCTGACTGAGCTCAACGAGAACTGTCTTCTACTGGCTCGACATGGGGAGACTGACTGGAATGCAATGAGGATTATTCAAGGGCAGCAGGATCGGCCGCTTAACCTTACGGGCTTCGAGCAAAGGAAAAATCTTTTCTTTTTGTTAAACCCGATTCCTCTACACCGAATAATTTGCAGCACGCTGCATAGAACCATACAAACCGCGACGCCCCTTAGTATTGAGAAAAACATGCAGCTTGAAATAATACCTGAACTCAACGAAGTGAACTTGGGCATTTTCGAGGGTCAACATAAAGAAGGATTTTCTGACGGGTTTTCAAAAAACTGCTATCAGGCATTCTTAGATGACGAGATAAACGTTGTGCTTCCTGGCGGTGGGGAGAGTCTCAAAATGGTAGATAAACGCGTCCGCAATCTGGTATCTAATATCATTGATACCGTTGCCGATTCGGGTCACGCGCTGGTGGTCGGACATCGTAATGTCAACAAGATGATTATAAAAAATCTGTTGGGCCTCTCCTTTGAGGAAGGGTACCAGGTGGAACATAAGAATCCCTGGCTCTATATCTTTGCGCCAAAAAGAGCAGCAATTTTCTTGATGGAAATCCCTGCTCCTCAAGACCCTGTCAAAGTGCGCTCAGGATATGAAAATATTGATATGATATCCGTCTGATAGGAATGTGATGCGTAAGCTTTTCCGATTGGTGATCCCAAATCTCCAGAATTAAATGATCGCTCGCTCTATCGACTTCGACCAGTAAGGATCGTGGATGGATCAAATAGCGCTGAAGATTCGGGGCTCTGACGCAATTTTGGTGAAAAGTGGCCGTATTTGACACCCATGTGCAGCAGCTGGTGTAGTTTTGAGCGGCTCACCTCTAGGCCTTAGCCATTGCACCTTGGCAGATCTATTAGCGATCATCAAAAGTGCGCCAGAACCCCAAATATCCTGAATTAATGAGGATATCCCTTGCTCCCTTGTATAACGGTTCCCTCCAGGCTGCAGCACCCGATTCTATTATATAACTTTCCATGCAGCGAGCACGCCTTAGTGAAGGCTTAATCCGCCGTCAATTCCCCCAACTCCTCAGGCTCCTGAGTCACCTGCCACCTGGCGTGATATATGTTCACCAGCGACTGATGGCAGAGGAAGCTGAAGTGCGTCAGGATTAATGCCATTTACCAGATTACAGTATGACCAAGATTATTTTGCGATCAAATTTGCGGGTATAAATTTAGACCCCAAATTCCCGCTCACTAACAACCAAGATGAACTGATTTATCAGTTCATCAGTTCTCGCCAAAATGCCTTCGACGGCCGTACCTTTGGAGGTCCGGCCGTTTTGCGTTAAGCGAACCTGATCTGTTTTGTGGTTTTTGGTACCGTACTCCACTAAATGTCGTCTTTGCGAACAACAGAGGCAACTCGCCAACTTTCAAACGCACGCTTAACCTAGTACTGAGGCAAACTTCTTTTGACGAATAGACCATTGGATAATTGCTTCAGTTTAAGTGTTCCGCTCCGATTAGCTACCTGTCAATATTTGTTGGGCGGAACGTTAATTGGGGGCGGAATCGCTGTTTTTGACCCTTCTTAAGGTTCGCTTAAGACAACTGATAACTGGTTATAAAGGCCCGCGCGGCGGGTTTTGATATGCTTCTGCCAGTTCTTTTAAAGGCGATGGACTTATTTGATTTATTATTCAGTAGTTTTACTAATTTGGAATCGCCTTCGTGTCGAGGAGATAAGAGATGAAGAAAGTAATGATGAGTTTGATTTTAGCAGTAGGCGCGTTGTTCGCGGTTTCATTGAGCGCCGGCGCTGCGCCGGATGCGACCAAATTTAAGAAGAGTGGGCCCTTCGAGGGAACTTTCGCAGGTAAGGTCATAGCTGACAATGGCACGAGCACCGAGCTATCACTGGACCTGACCCATCGCGGCGACGAGGTCAAAGGATTTGTCGTCATCAGCGAGGGTC
>JBARZW010000336.1:0-2209 GCA_049650305.1 Promineifilaceae bacterium (SeqCode) | reverse complement strand
CTGTCCGTTGGGTTGCCAACCACGAATTCATTATCAAAACTGCCGATTTCGGTTGTCGGCCCCATGACCGACGGCATAACGTGCAGGTGGCGGACGCCATCTGCTGGAATAGGGTCGGCGTCCTACCTGTGCTCGCCCGGGAGGTCTTCGGAGGGCCTGACTTGGGGAAATCCGCTGGTGGGTATCCATTTCCCCTGAATCACTGGGTGGCTTAAGGGGTGGGAAATTCGAGACTACTCAAGATTAACTAAAGTCATCTCAAGGCAGCAGATGTGAAGGAGTGGATTCCTCGAAATAAATGATTACATCGAATGCCTCGGGGAGTACCACAACATAGGCATTGTCTTCGGGTTCGCTCGCACGATCATACGTCGATCCAACGAAACGAAGCCAGTGTGGGTTTAATAGCCAACCTGAGGGAGATTCGGCGGTAATCTGGCGTAAATCAAGGATAAAGCGGGACGTTTCTGCTCTGTGTAGGAACTCCTCAATGCTGTAGGGAACTGGAGGACCGGCCTGGTGCGCTTGTAGACTGGCGTAGGTATTGGACCCGGAATCATAGTCAACTGCGTTGAAAGCGCCATCGTGGAAATTAAAACCCACAGCAAGCGACTGGTCACCGAGCACCTGCCTCAGATGGGTTCCCATGGTCTCATAGCGAATCCCGCTATATTCCCAATCGGCTGCCTGTACATGCACATTGTGCGCCCATAAAACAATCCGGGCCTCAGGTCCGGCGTGATCTAGCAGCCAGATAACATTTGCCGCCATTGCTGCATCACGAGCATTGAACCACTCGCGCGGAAAGATCGCGCCGGACTCTGCAGCCGTGGCCATTTTCTCTGCCTGTTGAATCACTCGAGCAGTTTGAAGCGTAAAGGCAAAAGCGCCAGGCGACGAGAGAGATTCATAAGCTCTCTGATTAGCAAGCATCCCGTCGTAGACTGCCTGCAAGTCCTGGCTGCATTGTTGCCTGGTCGGAGCCGGTTGTTGGGCATATTGGGTCTGCTGGAAATTATAGTCCTGATAACGACCGAAACAGGACAGCTTTTCTCGTGCTGTCGCGGCCGTCTCCGTGTCTATAATTTCGAGATACCTAACGAGTTGGTCGATAGCGCCCTTTGCGTTCTGCATATCAAAACCATAGAAGCTCACAGGCGCATGATCCGGCGACTGGTTGTAGACCCGCACCCACTCAATCAGGTCAAAGACCTCTTGTGTCTGCCAGGGCCAATAGCCTAGATTGGCAAGCAGTTCATCAACGTCCCCTTTTCCAGTGTGCACATAATCGTTGATCAGGGCAGATTCCGCCCAGTAAGCTTCGATGGCGAAGGTTGTGAAACCCATTTCTTCGACGAGAAATTCTAACAAGCGGTGCTTCATCTGGAAGAATTCATGGGTGCCGTGAGTTGCTTCGCCGAGAGCAACGATGCGCGCATCGCCAATGATCTCCTTGAGAGGCATAAGGTCACTTTTATCTGCACCTGGTTGAGTGGTCTTAACGGGGATTATGTTTTCTCGAAGCCAGCTGATGGTCTGGGGTGGAATCTCTTCATTATCCGGAGTAAGCACGGGGGTTTTCGGGTCTGACTCGACGGCTAGCGGGGTGGCGACACCTCCACATGCGCCTACGGACAATCCGAGAAGCATTAGGACAATTTTGGTCATTAATTCTTCTTATCAGATGCTGTCCCTGTACACACATTACCACCATACGGTATGTGGAATGGAAAGCCAGGAATAACACAGATCATAGTGAACAACACGCGCCACGCACCCTTAGAGCCGCCATATTGGGCTGTGAACGGGCAGGTCGGCTCCAATTTAGCATGCGCTTCCCTTCATGTACCTGATTTTGCCAGGATACCCTTCAGTTCGCACCAGCTAATGACACTGGCCCAATTCAGAAGCGGGGATTTCGTGAGCAATTGCCTTTTGTACTCCTCGTCCCCATTGACTACGTCGGTCCCCTGTTCAAGAATCTTGACAGCATAGCCTCTCCAGCTTAATTCTTGAGCCGTACAAAGCAAACACCAGTCAGCCGTCAATCCAAACAAGGTTACAAAGTCTAAGCTATCAGGTTGACCGACGGTTCTTAAGAGCCACTCGGTGAACTGATCTGGATCTTGATACGGCAGACCTGGCTCAGCATTTGCTTTGCCAATGTTTTCTCTGGTCCATATAGGTGAATTCATACATTTTACCCAGA
>JBARZW010000335.1:0-8298 GCA_049650305.1 Promineifilaceae bacterium (SeqCode) | reverse complement strand
GATTGTAATCCTTGTACTCGGAAGCATCCATCCTACCCCGAAGGGAAATCGACTTCACTTTCGAGACGTACCTCAGCGAGAATCTCGACTGCGTCGGTCAGGCAGGCGGTTATGCCAGCCGGGGGTTAGCCAGCCTGGGATTGTGCACCGCCTTCGTCGGGTACGTCGGAGACGACCACAACGGCCGCCTGGTCCGTGAGGCCTTTTCAAGGGATCGAATTGACTCTTCAGGTCGCTTAGTCGAACCTTCCGGAACCGCCCGGGCGAACGTGATGGATCCATCTGACTATTGACTCTACTCTAGCGGGAGACTTATTGTTACAACAGAGTAAAGAATTGCATTTTATTATTTATGTGGAGAAATTATCCAATTGTTTCGCTTTACTCGTCGGACATTGCCACTGCCTGAGGAGCGCGGGCAGGGCCTGATTGAATATGCTCTAATCCTGATCCTGGTAGCCATTCTTATCATCGTCGCACTTGCGGTGATGGGAACTGAGATCAAGACCGCCTATTGCCAGGTTATCAGCCAGTTTCCTGGTAGCGAGAACCCCTGCAACCTCGACGTAGTGGTTATCACCAAGGCGGAGTATGACCCCGAAGCGCAGGAGCTTCACTTTGATGCGACATCCAACGGGGATTATTATCCAGACGTGACCTTGACGGCATCGCCCGGTGGCGTGATGGAGGAACGGAGCGATCATTATCACCTCGTCATCCCCTTACTGGATTGTCCTTGCGAAGTGACCGTCATTTCCAGCATAGGGGGTTCTGCCTCGGTAACTGTACCGTAACATAAGCTAGCGTGGCAATGATAGCCAGGTGGTAGCGTTCCCGTTCGTCCACGAAGAGACCTTGAATCATACCCAACTTAGATAAATCGACGCACGAATTCCGCGGTGGCCAGGGTATCGGTTCCCGCCTGGTCCAAACCTTGGAGAAATCGGCCGCCGGTCGGGGGTGCACTGCGGTCATCACCAATACGTTCAACTTCCAGACGCCTGAGTTCTATAATAATCTCGGGTACGATGTTTTCGGCCTCATTTCCGGCTACGGAAAACGATACCAGAAATACTTCCTCAGCAAGACTCTCTAGCCATCTCAGAATCTGGGCCTTGCTATTTAGGACGAGCCTGCCAAAATTGTAGGGAATTATTTCAGTGTCATTGTTTATCGGAGTTAGGATCATGGCAGACCAGATAACATCCACATCGAATTTCGTACGCAACATCATCGACGAGGATCTAGAAACCGGAAAATTTGATAAGCGGGTTCACACCCGTTTTCCGCCGGAACCCAATGGTTACTTACACATAGGGCACGCAAAGTCAATCTTGCTTAACTACGGCATCGCCAAGGACTATGGAGGCAGTTTCAATTTACGGTTCGACGACACCAATCCGCTGAAGGAAGAGCAAGAGTACATCGATGCCATCATCGCCGACGCCGCCTGGCTCGGAGCTGATTGGGAAGATAGGCTCCTGTTTGCATCCGATTACTTTGAGCAGCTTTATGATTACGCCGTCCAGCTCGTAAGGGCGGGCAAGGCCTACGTCGATGATCTGTCGGCCGAGGAGATCAGGGAATACCGGGGGACGCTGACGGAGCCGGGAAAGAACAGCCCCTACCGGGACCGGTCTGTCGAGGAGAATCTGGCCTTGTTTGAAAGCATGCGAGCGGGAGATTTTCCCGATGGTTCGCGCGTGCTTCGAGCGAAGATCGACATGAGCTCTCCAAATATCAACCTGCGAGATCCGGTTCTGTACCGCATACTGCACGCCACGCACCCCCGGACAGGCGACGATTGGTGCATTTACCCCATGTACGACTGGGCCCATGGCCAATCCGACTCCATCGAGGGCATTACTCACTCGATCTGCACCCTGGAGTTTGAGGATCACCGGCCTTTATATGACTGGTTCCTGGATGAATTGGATGTATACCACCCCCAGCAGATTGAATTCGCCCGGCTGGCTATGAGCTACACCCTCATGAGCAAGCGTCTCCTCGGCCGTCTGGTCACCGAAGGATATGTCAGCGGATGGGACGACCCCCGCATGCCCACCCTATCTGGTCTGAGGAGGCGTGGCTATAGACCCCAGGCCGTCCTCGCCTTCAGCGAAGCGATTGGCGTGTCAAAGAGCAACAGCATCATTGACCTGGCTTTTCTCGAACATGTAGTCCGGGATGATTTGAACCAACACGCCCCCCGGGCGATGGCCGTGCTGAACCCGCTTAGAGTCATCGTCGAGAATTACCCCGAGGATGGTCGGGAAGAGTTTTCCGTGCCCAACTACCCTCAGGATAGGGAGAACACGGAGACGCGCACCGTCCCTTTCACCCGCGAATTGTTTATTGAACAGGAAGATTTTCTGGAAGATCCACCTGGTAAATTCTTCCGTCTGGCTCCTGGTCGCGAAGTTCGTCTGATCGGCGCCTACTATATCACCTGTACCGGCGTCGTGAAGGACGACCAGGGAGAGGTTATCGAGCTGCGCTGCACGTACGATCCGGAGTCTCGTGGGGGATCTACACCGGATGGACGAAAAGTAAAGGGAACTCTGCATTGGGTATCGGCGCGGGATGCCCTGGAGGCTGAGGTTCGCCTGTACGATACCTTATTCATTAACGAGGAGCCGACCCAGGTGGAAGAGGGCGGAGACTTCACGGATAACTTGAATCCTAACTCTTTGCAAATCTTATCTGGCTCCCGGGTGGAGCCCAATTTAGCGACTGCCAGATCAGGTGACAATTTCCAATTCATGCGACAGGGGTATTTCTGTGTCGATTCTGTCGATTCAAGTCCAGACAACTTAGTCTTCAATCGCACCGTCACCCTTCGAGACAGTTGGGCCAAGATTCAGAAACAGCGCTAGCAGACGGTTCGATTCAAGGCCGGAGAATGCTCGCTGGTAGAGTGCTTCCATTTCGATGGTGGGTGAACAACTTATCGGGTTTTGTGAGATCGTAGGTGGTAAAACGCTGGTAAAACAAGCACAAGGTTAAGCTAGATCAGACAACCTTCATATTGACCGGGTGAGAAATAGTTCAGCGCTGAATCAGCTCGCTCTTGTTGCAGCGTTGAAGATCTGCAGCGATGCATTGTCCGAGACATTACCAAACCGGCTAAGCTGGCTTTCCACTTTCATAGATCATCAACCATCGCACTATCTGGTCTAGATGACTTTCCTCATTCGCGCATTGCCTTATGGCCCCCTGATGGAGATTCGAGAGACTGGCCCTCGCCCTAAACGCGCGTTACGTATTCTCCGCTTCGCGTGTCAACCCGGATAACATTGCCCACCTCGATGAATAGCGGCGTCCGAACCTTAACGCCCGTCTCTGTTATGACCTCTTTGGTCGCGCCGGTGGCGGTGTCGCCGGCGACGGCGTACTCCGCATCTACTACTTCAAGTTCGACATTGAGCGGCAGATTGTAATCGATGACTTCCCCTTCATAGAACAGCAATTCCAATTCCTGATTCTCTTTTAACCAGTGAGCATCGTCTCCGATGACGGCATGGGCCAGGTGCGGCTGCTCATAAGTCTCATTGTCCATAAAGACGTAAAATTGACCATCGTCATAAAGGTATTGGACGGTTCGTTTATCTAGGCGTACATCCTCAACCCGGTCGCCGGAATTAAAGGTAAGCTGCAGGTTCGCCCCGGTTCGCATGTTGCGCACGTGAACGCGTATAGTCGCCTTGCCCCGTCCTGGTTTGTGATGCGAATATTCGGTGACCTTGAGGATCTCACCATCTTGCAGAAAAGAGATACCCTTACGCAGCTGGTTGACGTCAATCATTAAAATTCTCCTGTAATAACCGCGGCCGTTTCTTTCACACCTAAACGTTTGCGAACGAGCAAGTCACCGGCGGCGGTTTTATCTTCAGATTTCTCTCCGATGAGCTCCCAATCTCAGGGCGATTGGCGGGCAAATTTGGCAATATGAGAGTCTATCATAAAGGCCCCATGGTGCCAGGGAAGATGATAGCTGACAATATGCCTGACCTCAAGAAGGGCGTTAAAATTGGTGTTGTCGCCTTTCTCGGGTAGGACGGTGCTGCCCAGGCTTATCCATTTCATCGTCGCCAACCATGAGCCTAAGAAAAAAACCGGATGCTGGATAGATTTCGAGCAACAAGAGCTAGATATCCCTCGCAATTCTGGTTGCTAGTCACTGGGCTGTTCATTAGCACGATTGGGACCAGTATGATCTGGCCCTTCATGACCATTTACGTCGCCGAGCGGCTAGATCTACCGTTGACCGATGTAGCCTGGATAATCACCCTTAACGGTTTTGTCGCCCTTTTCGCCTCCTTCATCGCCGGACCCATCACCGATCGCTTCGGTCGAAAGTGGATAATGGTCTTCAGCCTGATCGGCAACGGTATCACCTACTTTTTGCTGAGTCAGGCCGGGACCCTCCCCTCGATCACCATCCTCATGTCACTTCGCGGTCTATTCCAACCTCTGTATCGCGTGGCGAACAACACCATGGTCTCCGATTTGATACCCCCCGAGCAACGAGCGGACGCTTTTGCCATTGTGCGAATGAGCAACAACGCGGGAGTGGCTATCGGCCCGGCCATTGGTGGGTTTGTCGTCGTGAACTCCTACTCAACTAGTTTTGTCGCCGCGGCCGTGGCTCTCATAACCTATGGTTTGCTCATAGCCTTCCGTGCCAAAGAAACTATTCCCGAAATCCAGGAGGCAGTTCTCGGTGAACAATCTCGTTTCAAGGGCTACGGCCGTATCATCCGAGACCGGGAATTCATGTCATTCCTGTTCGCATTCACGCTGTTCAGAATATGTTCGGCCATGTTGTGGATACTTCTTGCTGTCTATGCTAAGCAGAACTACCAGGTCTTGGAGAGCCAGTACGGTCTGATCCAGATGACGAACGCTCTCATGGTTGTTTTGTTTCAGGTCGGCGTGACTGGGGTAACGAAGCGTTATTTGCCACTTCCTGTTCTAGCTCTGGGCACACTGGTCTACGCCTTGGGTGTGGGCAGCATAGCTCTCGGTCAGGGTTTCTGGGGATTCTGGCTCAGTCTCGTCATTGTAACCACTGGAGAGCTCATGATTATGCCTACCTCGAGCACCTTTGTCGCCAATCTTGCTCCGGTCGAAATGCGAGGGCGGTATATGGGCGCTTTCGCTTTTGCACCTGGGGTCGGTCGCTCTATCGCCCCCATCATTGGCGGCCTGCTGAACGATCAGATCGGGCCGAAAGCTATCTGGCTCGGCGGCGGGCTCATCGGGTTGACCAGCGCATTCAGCTATGGATTGATGTCGCGAAAATACACCCCAAAGCAGCAGACTTCCCCGGCAGCCGACAAGGACCCGTGATAGATACCGGCGGTTTTCCAAGGCAGAAGAGTGATACAATATCCATCTTTATGGAATCCCTTGCCCTAGCATGCTAAAATATCACTATGGACTCTCTTCCTCCGTCCGTACAGCTTCTCTGCCGACAATGCAGCGCCCCCCTACCGGTTGAACAAGGTACCCGGCTAATAAATTGCGAATACTGCGGCACGACAAACTACGTCGACAAAGGCAGAACTGTTTTCCATTTTGTGGTGAGAACCACTGTTCGCGAGAATGACGCCCTGGCAGCCCTGCGACGCTGGATGGCCGGTAACAAAACAGTTAAGGATCTGGATAAGAAAGCAAAGATTGAGAAATCGCAATTCCAGCTCTTCCCAATGTGGTTTGTCCGCGTTACCGGTGATAGCGGCGAGAAAGTTATACTGGAACCTGCGGCCGCTCTGTCGGTGAGTGAACTAAAGCACGTGAGCATCCCGGCCGCTGACTTGGAACCATATGACACCGTTTTCGATGAGGATGCCGTGACGGCAACGGTGCCCTATGATGCCTTGCTCCACTGGCTGGATGATAATCATGGCCTGCAGGAATCCGACATTCAGGAGATTTCGCTAGTCCACCTTCCGATTTATCAATTCAAGTATGCGCTGGATGATCGCCACTATACGGCTGTCGTCGATGCCGCGACGAGCGAGGTATTCGCCAATATCTACCCGTCTAAGTGGGAGGTACCCTACCTGGCCATTGGAGCGGCCGCCTTTGCCGCCTTCTTCTGCGCTTCTTTGATACCAGTGATCAGCTTGTTTGCCGGCGGCACAGTCGGTTTTGGGCTGGGCATGGGAATCTATGCCATCGCTGTAGTTGTCCTTGCTATCGTATTCTTCGCTGCCGCCGCGCTGGTGTCGTCCAAGGTTTAGCTCTAGCATGACCGGTTTCTATTGGTTAATTGAATCGAACTTATGAGCATAAACAACTACGGACCATTCAAACCATGACAACCAAGTCGACAACTCACGGATTAACTTGCCCAAATTGCAGTGGCGTCGTTCCCGTCCCTGAAGGGATACGTATCGTGACCTGTCCCTTCTGCGACATGCGGTCCTACGTACAGGGAGATCGCGGTGTACGTCGCTGGCAGATAACCAACCAGATCCCGCGCGAAAAGGCTATGCAGTCTGTCAACGGTTTCTTCAAGGGGATGAACAAGGCCTTTGATCTGAAGAAAGAAGCCCAGATTCGAGAGTTGTTCCTTGTTTACCTGCCCTATTGGAGGGTCCATGCTTTTGTCGCCGGCTGGATATTCGGCCGGGTAAAATCCGGGAAGGACAGCACGAAGCCGGTCGAAGTTGAAGTAATGGAAGAGATGGAATGGAATGACGCGGCGACAGATGTATCAGAATTTGGCGTTCACCGCGTAGCCATTGGCACGTCGGATCTAGAGCCATACAACGCTGAAGAATTACACGCCGAGGGGATGGTTTTCGAGCCTGTAGAGTCGCCTAGCGAAGCGCTGGAGGAAGCACGGAGTCATTTCGTATACAAGGGCCACCGCAAGAAAACGCTTAAGCAGGTGTTCTTTGATAAATTTCACATCTTGAGGAAGAAATTCTCGCTCGTGTACTATCCGCTCTGGGTCGGACGATATGAATACCGGAACCGCAGCTATCAGGTCGTGGTAGACGGTGTTAAGGGTGATGTTCTTTACGGTAAGGCTCCGGGAAACACGTTCTATAGAGCGGCGATGCTAATCTCTGGGATGGCCGTCGGTAATTTTATACTGGTTAACGGAACCATTATTGCCGGAAGGATATTGGCTGAATCACCTGATGACGACAGCCTGTTCGTACTCATTCTGCCGGTTTCGGTAGGCATAGGTCTAATCATAGCCGGCTATAGAAAGTTCAGATATGGCGAAGAAGTCGAGTCCATACAGAGTTCGGCGCGGAAAGCGCTTCTATCGAAAGGTGATGAATCCGGGGGACTGTTATCCGGCGGTCTAAGCATGCTTGAAGACGCAAGCGACCTCAACATGGATATTTTTCGTCGTATTCGCTAGGCAGATCCATTTGGTGCCAGTATGTCTGAGTGAGTGGTGATTGATCATCATTCCAACGCACCGTTTTGCCTTTATGGGATGTAGGATGATTGGACAGATTCTCGCACTATTGGTGTAGGCAACAATAATGAAACTAATTCTTCTACGCTGCCCAAATTGCAGTAGTGCACTAAAACCAGGCATCGACGATATCATCTACGCCTGCCCCAACTGTAGTTCAGCTATCCACATCGAGGCGGAAGGGCCAAAGATAATCGGCATCCAGTATGCCATTCCCACCAAGGGCAAAGATGGTGAAGAAATCTGGGTTCCTTTCTGGGTATTTGAAGGGCGTGTCCAGATCAAAAAGCGCGAGACCCAGGGGAGACAATCGAACACCAAAGACTCAATCGCACTCTGGGGGTCTCCGCGCCGTCTCTATGTTCCGGCATGGGACCTGTCGATTCACACGGCGCAGGAAGTAGGCAGTAAGCTTACCCAGCGCCAGCTTACGATGCGCTTCGTCGAACGACCAACCGAAGCGCAATTAACTCCGGCAACTGTAAGCCCGGCTGACGCCCTCAATCTACTGGAGTTCATCGTCTTGGCCATCGAAGCCCGAAGGAAAGATTGGCTTAAAGAACTTGTTTTTGACCTGGAGGTCGGCGAGCCTGAACTGCTTGCGCTTCCAAGAGCAGCGATCAGTTAAACAAGATCAACCTTACCGGTTATTGTAACAACAGAATCCCATAGAGGAGTGGCATCATGAGCGTGGAGATCGAACGAGTTGAAACCAAAAAACAGCTGAAGCAATTCATCCGCGTGCCTTGGGATGTATACAAGGATGAACCCAACTGGGTCCCCTGGCTTTTCTACGAGAGACTGCAGTTCTTCGATAAAAAGAGAAACCCCTTCTTTGAGCACGCCGAAGC
>JBARZW010000334.1:0-2512 GCA_049650305.1 Promineifilaceae bacterium (SeqCode) | reverse complement strand
ATCCAACACGGCATCCGCTGGCAGGAAACCGTGCATTTTCAACCCCTTGCCAATGATCTGCAGTTCACCCAGGCTAAGTCTATCGAGGCAATAGGGAATCGGGAGTTCCAGAATACCATCATTCAGGCGACCAAGGGTAAATTGCACGTCTTCAATGGACTCGCCGACGACTTTGATCTGATCAAGACGGCCGGGGCCTAAGCCCATCTGTGAACAAAGCCGAATTTGTTCCTGCTCCTGGGGTACGAATCCCCCCTGTGTTAAGCTAAGAGGTGTCGCCTTTTTGGGTACTATTTCAAGAAGTGTGGTAGAGTAGAAATGGCAGCCGTAGCCGTAGGCGCTGTGGGAAGTGTGGGCAACGCGAAGCATTGTCCAAGCCTTGTGGGCAGCCGCAGGCTGTCCATAAGGCGGCACTTTCCACAGCGCAGCCACCGACCACACGGACTGCGAAGAGTACCGGAAAGGGAATCTAACCATGTCGAAATCTGAACGTCGTCCGCGTTTGACCGCAGCTCGCAAGTTCGAGTTGTACCTGGCGACCCGCCCGCCAGACGCACCGTTGGGAGAAATCTTGCGCCAATACGGAGTGCATCTGGATGACCTACGCGCCATCGAGCAAACTGTAGAAAGCTCAGCTCTAGCCGGACTCAAAGCGCAAGCGCGGCACGGTCGCGTGCCGACAGATCTTTCAGCGGAGCGGGTCCAGCAACTCGAACAGGAGGTGGCGGAAAAGACACGCGCCTTGGCGGAATTGAGTGTGTCGTTCACGTTGCTCGAAAAAAAAGAGCGCGTGGAGTCACGCTCCCGCTCCCAGGCCAATGCGCCGCGGCGGAGGAACGCCAAGTGATTCTGGCCCTGATTGCCGAAGCGAAAGCCGCTGGACTGCCGGCCGAGCGAGCCTGCCAGGTCTTGAGCCTTTCGCCGCGCACCGTTCAACGCTGGAAGGCACCGGCCACGCCGACCGCCGCCGGCGAGGCTGAACCACCGGTAATGGTGCGATCCCGTCCGTACAATGCACTCACCGCCAGTGAAGCAGCCAGGGTGATCGCCCTGATTCAGTCGTCCAAACACGCCGATTCCAGCTGCCGAGAGCTGGCTTTGGCCTTGCAGAGCGGTCCCAACCCCACTTTTGTCTCGCACGTGACCATTTGGGAGTACGAACGGGCTTTGAACTGCAATGGCCCGCGCGGAAGGCAAACTTTTCAGGGCCGAGGTCGGACTGCGCCTGACACGGAGTGGGTCAATGGGCCGAACGAGTTGTGGGATTGGGACATCACCTGCTTGCATACCGGCGACCCCTATGTCTTCTGGTACTTGTACAGCCTGCTCGATCATTGGAGCCGCAAGAACGTTTCTTGGCGCATCAGCCCGCACTTGAGCAGCGCTGAAGTCCAAACCTTGTGGGATCACGGCTTGATCGCCGAGGGCTTGCTGGACCAGCCGACTCACACCTGGCCTAAATCGCTCAGCGACCGAGGGGCTCAGATGCGTTCGCACTCGACGACCTCCTACTTCCGCAAACTCGGCATCCCGCAGCTGTTCAGTCGACCGCGCACGCCTAACGACAACCCCTACATCGAGTCGCACTTTGCCACCATCAAGACTCAGCCAGCCTTCCCAGGTTACTTTGTGGTCTTGGTCGAGGCTGAAGACTACTTCAGCCAATTCTATCCGTGGTACAACGACGTGCATCCGCACACCCGTCTCCACATGCTCACGCCCGCTCAGGTCCATTCAGGGCAGGGGCCGCGCTTGCTGGTTGAACGAGCCGCACTGAAGACCGCGACTCTTGCGGCCCGGAGCGTCGCCGCTACGCACGGCGCGCAGACTTTCACTCTGGAGGAGCTTATTGCCGATCATCTACCTGATGTGTCTGATTACCCGTGTTACTCGTGGGCGGGACCTGAAAACGGTTCCGCAAAAAAGGCGACAGGTCTTGACTAACTCACCGTTGAGGACTGATGGCCAAACCGAGCTTTAGGGAATTCGATTATCGCCTCCGTCCCGCTAAGTGCGTCGAACGCAAGATGCTATGCGAGGCATTTCGCCGGCTCTCGTTCTTTGCCCCTGTAGAGAACTACAGATACATTGGATTCGGCGTGACGGCCTTCACTGATTTCATCCTGATTCACAAGGCGCTGGCAATCACAGATATGATCAGTATAGAGAAACGAGCACATTATGAAGCACGATTTGAATTCAACCGGCCTTTCCAGTGCATTCAAATGGAATATGGTAGCTCAAACGACGTTCTACCAGAGCTTACCTGGGATAAGAGGGTTATTGTCTGGCTTGATTACGAAAACCATCTGACAGACTCAGAGTTGCGTGATGTGGCTTATATTGTGATGAATGCGGCATCTGGTAGCATGTTGGTTGTATCTCTGTACGTGGGCAACTACAACCTATCTCAAACACGCAACAGGGAGTTCGGCCTGCAAGAAGCCAGACTACAAAAGCTGAAAGAGGATGTTGGAAGCGAAAAGGTACCAGGGGATATCCAGGGCAAAGA
>JBARZW010000333.1:0-6160 GCA_049650305.1 Promineifilaceae bacterium (SeqCode) | reverse complement strand
CGCTCCTCAGTCTTTCTTGTTAATAGCTCTTATCATTGATTTTTTTGGAGGTTAAGCAGTGAGATCCCTCGCATTGAAAACATTGATTCTTCCAATCATAGCCTTGACTTTGTTGCTATCCGCTTGTAGCCAAAGTGCGGATGATTCGACGCCCGCGCCAGCCGCGACCATCGATACGGATGAGATCGCCGCTGCCGTTTTATCAGAGGTCGAAGCCCAGATCGATGCCCTTACAACATCGGAGTCTGTTGCATCCGAAACCGGTCCTGAGGCTTCGATGGAATCGGTGATGGAGCAAGTTGAAGTCTACTTGGCGGAAAGAGAGGAACCTGCCCCTGTCGCTCTAGTAAACCCGGAGGATCAAGAAGAAGATCTTGATCTGGAAGCCGTCCTCATTAACCTCTACCGGAAAACAAATCCAGCCGTTGTTTACATCATCGTCCCCCCGATTGGCAGTGGCAGCGGTTTTGTGTACAACGATGATGGCTATATCGTAACCAACAACCATGTGGTGGAAATCGGCAGTAACTATGAGGTAGTCTTCTCATCCGGCGAACGTCTTAGCGCTGATCTAGTTGGCCGGGACGTGGATAGTGACCTGGCCGTGATTAAGGTCAACCAACTGCCATCTAGAGTCAAACCCTTGGCCCTGGCCTCCTCGTCCGAGCTTAGTGTCGGACAGTTTGTAATCGCCATCGGCAATCCCTTTGGTGAACAAGGATCCATGTCCTTGGGAATCGTCAGCGGCCTCAATCGCAGTCTGTCCTCTCAACATGATTCGTCTACTGGAAGCAGTTATTCCCTACCGCAGGTGATCCAGACCGACGCTCCCATTAATCCAGGTAATTCAGGAGGACCGTTGCTCAATCTTGACGGCGAAGTCGTTGGGGTTAACTCCGCGATCGCCTCGACCACGGGTACCAATTCGGGCGTAGGTTTCTCTATTCCTTCGGATGCGGTCATGCGTATCGTACCAAGCCTGATAGAGGACGGATCGTATGACTATCCCTACATGGGCGCGTCGTTCGATGGTGAGATTTCCTTGAGTGACCAATCTGACTATGGCTTATCCCAGACTCAAGGGGCTTACGTGTCCGACATTACCGTTGGTGGTCCATCTGACGAGGCAGGTTTGATTCCAGCCGATCCCATTTCCCTTCGAGGTGGCGACCTGATCGTCGATATCGATGGCATCCCGATTAAAGACTTTTCGGACCTGAACAGTTACCTCGTTTTCCAGACAGTCGCTGGACAAACTATTGATATCACGGTACTGAGAGGTGATGAGAAGTTGGTTATCAAATTAACGCTTGGTAGCCGATCGGCGAATTAGGCCTCAGGGCGAGGACTTTGATCTCGCGACTCATTCAAGGTAGAAATTATGTTATGCGCGTCTTTAGTAGTGCAGATTGAATTGTAAACGAAGGGCAGCGTTTTCTCCGGCAAATATCTCGCCTCGCAATGCATGTCCAACCGGCCGCATGGCGAGATCAATAGCAAGACAGAAATGACTCAAACGATCTTAGTGGTGGATGACGACCTGGAGCTTCGAAGGTTGGTCCAATCGTACCTAAGCGAGGAGGGATTTCGGCCGGTAACGGCCGCCAACGGCCGTGAGGCGCTGTTCGTCGCCCGCGAGGAAAATCCCGATCTCATTATCCTGGACCTGATGATGCCCGAGATGGGCGGGTACGAGTTCATTCGCGTTTATAGCAAGGAAGCGGATGTACCGGTCATCATCCTTACCGCAAAGGTAGAGGAAGGGGACAAGATACTGGGTCTGGAGCTCGGCGCCGATGACTACGTCACAAAGCCCTTCAGCCTCCGCGAGCTGACCGCCCGTGTGCGGGCAGTCTTGCGGCGATCCGGAAAGAGTGGCCCAGAAACAGAGATTTTGAGAGTGGCCGATCTAACTCTCGACGTCGGAGGTCGGATTACACATGTAGGCGATTCGAGGGTTGATCTAACTCCTACCGAGTTCGCCCTATTGGCCGCTCTGATGCGCGCGCCCGGACGTACCTATTCGCGATTGGAGCTCTTGAGGCAGGTGCAGGATTCTGCATATGAAGGCTACGAGCGAACCATTGACGTCCATATCCGGAGACTTCGCACGAAAATCGAGCCCGATCCCGGTAATCCCCGATACATCGAGACGGTCTTCGGCTTCGGTTACCGGTTTTCAACCCAGGAACGGGGTTGATACTATCTGAATGCTCATGCGCTCGCTAACGTTAAAACTCACCCTGGCCTTCTTGTTCGTGAGCGTGGTCGGCGTGGTCTTGGTGGCCCTCTTTGTGCGCCAGCAAACACAGCGAGAATTCGACCAATTCGTCCTGGATCGCTATCAGGTCGATCTGCTGGAGGAGCTCGGCTCTTATTACGAGGAATTTGGTAGTTGGGACGGGTTCAGCGCCATCGTGATGCGTACTCCAAGTCGATATGGAAGGGGCTCTGGAACGATCCCCGCGCCGGTGGTCCTTACCGATTTGAATGGCGTGGTTGTATACGGCGGATTCCATCATGAACCTGGACATTCTCTCTCTAGCGGGGATTTGAGTAAGGCTGTACCGGTCGAAGTTAACGATGAGAAAGTCGGCTGGTTACTGTTCGCCGATCCCATCAGCCCGTATCAGGAAATTCCCGAGTCACCCGAATCACAATTCTTGGAGAGCGTGAATCAAGCCGTCATATTCGGGGCTCTCGCCGCTCTGGTCATTGCCCTGCTTATAGGGGTCGTGCTCGCCAGAACCATATCTCGGCCGGTTCGCGAAGTGACCGCAGCTACTCAGATCGTCGCCGCCGGGGATCTGGGTTTCCAGGTGCCGGTCCGGACGAAGGACGAGTTGGGTGAGCTTGCCTCTTCTTTCAACCAGATGAGTACTGACCTTGCTCTGGCGAATAGGCAACGACGCCAGATGACGGCCGATATCGCCCATGATCTAAGAACACCCTTGAGCGTGATATTGGGATATATGGAATCTTTAAGCACTGGCAAACTGGAACCAACGCCCGAGACATTTGAGATCATGTATGAAAAGGGTATGCACGTCCAGCACCTGATTGACGATCTGAGGATTCTGGCCCTGGCCGATGCGGGCGAGCTGGCCCTGGTGGTTCGACCGGTAGACCCAGAAGCCCTGCTCGAACACACCGCTCTAGCCCACATGATACAGGCTCAAGAGAATGAAATCGATCTTCGGGTTGAGTCGGCCAAGGATTTACCTGAAATTAAAGTCGATCCAGAACGGATCACCCAGGTGCTGAGCAACCTGGTCAGCAACGCCTTGCGCTATACTCCCGAGGGCGGCGAGATCGTATTATCGGCCGAAAGCGATGATGCTTTCATACGATTGGGGGTCAGAGATACTGGATCGGGCATTGAGCCAGAAGATATCCCCCATATCTTCGATCGTTTCTATCGTAGCGACAGCGCGCGCCGACAGGACAGCGCGATGGGCGAGTCTGGTCTAGGACTAGCCATCGCCAAATCTATTGTTGCTGCCCATGGGGGTGATATTGATGTCTCCTCGATGATCGGAGAAGGGACAACCTTCACAATTTCCTTGCCCCTGGCTAGGGCGTAGCCGGCAACGGCTTACCGGATGGCCATGAGAACGCGATCGTCCATATTCTGCCAGATGGTCCCCACCTCGATGAAGCCCGCCTCTTCAAGGGCGCCCCTTCCTACAGCCAGCAGTACTGGATCAAGGTCAATCGCGATGCATCGAACGGGCGGAAATCGATCGAGCAGCCGCTGGCTCAGGGATCCTGGACCACAAGCCAAATCAACAGCCTGGAACTCATCGGAGAGCAATGCATCTCCCGCATCCAGCATCGCGGTGTAGCGGTCTTCTCTACCGGCCCCTTTAGGCCGCGGGTAAGAATCCTGCCTGTTGCCTATCCCAACGACCTAGCCACTGCGCCCAGTCGATATGGCTACTCATTAGCAGACCCTGTGTTCGCGTTCTTCACATATGTGTCGAAGAAGATAATTGATCGTTGGATGGCGGTCGAGAAGTAATTGCTGATGTTATGATTGTCGCCTTGGTAGAGGTAAAGCTCAACTGGCTGGTCAACGGCCTGAACCTGCGCGTAAAGCGTTTCCGAAAACTCGACAGGCACCGATGTGTCCGCTGTGCCATGGTGGAGTTGAATTGGACCTGAAAGGTCGCTGACGAAGTTATTTGGCGAAATCGAATTCCAGAACCCCGGATTATCCTCGAAGGAACCGTAGGTCTCTTCTAGTGCAGTCCGCCACAGTCCCCTGGTGCGTGTTGGATCAGGAGTCGGTGTCGGACCCGAACCCGCTGGTCGATGCCATCGTTCAAAAAGATCCTGATAGGAGGCGACAACACCGCCCCAGATTACTCCCGCCTTTATGTCGCCCGATACAACCATGGATCGCAATGTGATGTGCCCACCCATGGAGTGTCCCCACATTCCGATTCGCTCAGGATCGGCATCAGCATAGTTCTTCACCGCCGACAGGCCATTCAGGACGTCCACCGTGTACGCTGGAGATCCGTATCCTCCTTCGGCCTCGCCTTCTGAATCACCATGTCCACGGTAGTCCGACCGGAAAACTATATACCCGCTTCGAGCGAACGCGTCGACATAGGCTTCGTATCGTTCCGTCGTTCGATACTGGTCGGGCGGTATGTAGCCGTGATTGAAGATAATGACAGGCCAGCCGGTAGCTGGTTTCTCACCCCGTGGAACGGTCAGCAGAGCGTATATTTTGCTTCCCTCGGATATGTAGGACACGATAGTGCGATCGTAGTTCGATCCAGGTGTGAGCGTTTGCACCAGGTTAAGGGCGCTGCCCGGATACGCCTGTTGTCGCAATACTTCGATCATCAACGGGTGCGCAGGCGTAGGAGTGGCGGAAGGTTTTGGGGTATTTGAAGGTGTTGCAGTTGGAGAAGGGGTATAGGTAGCCGTTGAACGTGGTAGAACTGTTGGTGCTCTGGTGTTTGTCGGGGGGACAACTGGCGCCGATGTGGGGGTCGGAGGCGCTTCAAATCTACTTACCCGCGATTGGTTCGATAGCAGAGCAGCCGCGGCCTGTAACGTTGGTTCTGCCCCAGATATGGCCTCGGATGAATGATCGGTGTTGCAACTGCTTAAAAGGAAGACGGCGACGAAAAGAAGAACTAGCTGTCGAATTGGCCATCCTCGAAATATGTTGACTGGAGATGGTATCATTATCGTCGATGATTTTCCTAGTGTACCTTCATCCGCTCAACCCGGTATAAAACCCGCTCATACTGCCCTGCACCTCTTTAGCTCGGGGGGTTAATACCGTCCAATCTAATGCTCGAAACTCGCCCAAGCATACAACATGACGTCATTTATGACATCATATTGAGCCTCGACATAGCAGCCAGATGTCGCCGGCAGAGTTACGAGTTCCCGATGCCAGTCAATTTCCGCACCATCACAAAAACCGACCACCATGATTATTGGACTTTCCTGGCGCACAAAACCATAATACTGTCGTTTGACCAGGGAGAGACGGAGATTAAGGGCGGGCAAATTGGCCGCGGTATATTCTCTAAATCGCTTCTCCAGAGCAATGATATCATCTTCCGTTGGCGTCCAGTACATTGCATCATCATGTTCATTAAGGAGCATGACCCCTAATTGATCGGCCGCCCTACCCTTGTCAAAAATGACGCCTTCGAAATCTTGTTTCCGGACTAATGTATACGCAGGCGTGGGGAACCATATTAATGCGGCGCCCACGATGAGGAGTAACAAAAGGCCTAGGCCTAAAAGCAGGACAAGTTTCCTGGACATCAGGGTATGGAATCCATCAGCAACGAACGACTCCATTCAGCCATTGAATATATGCTCAGCCTGCCGTAACGTTCGGAAAAGTAGGATCGACGAGCAAGAGTGTGACCGACTGGGCTTTAAAGATAGATTTCGGGAACCGTTGTTCTTGTGAGCCCATACGGTATTCTCGAGTATGACCTATAACTGTCTAGTGGGATCAAAGAGCTGGGATTCGGATACTCCCAGCTCAAAGGCATGAAGAAGGCTTCATCCGGGAGGGCAGACCGACATTAGGATCCAAGACCAAGTAAGTTGTTGATAAAGGCATCCATGTCACGACCTTGAAACTGTTCTGAATCTGACAACACCTCGGTCATCTTGG
>JBARZW010000332.1:0-2056 GCA_049650305.1 Promineifilaceae bacterium (SeqCode) | reverse complement strand
TAATCGGCAATTAGCCTGTTCTGCTCATCCCACGCTCTGCGCTGTTCGGCTGTCCACGACATTTCCGTCAGCCGACAAAGTGGGTGGCAAAACATCTCAAACAGCTTCCCGTTGATGGCTTCCGGTGTGTTTGCTTGGCGCTGCCCCCAACGTAGGGCACGATCAATGACCTGCACCAGCCCGCGCCGCCAGCCAACCTCCGGCGCAAAGTCGGCAAAGCGGTCAGAGTTGGGCGCGACCGGAACAAGCACCACGTCTGTCGCCTCCACCACCGGAACCAGCGCCTCGCGTACTTCCCCGGCCGCCTTAGACAGGTCATCGCCTTCCCAGATCTCGCGCGTAATTTCTGCGCAGAGCAAATCTGGAGCCAGGTCCGTCAAAATGGCGCGCAAGCTGTCCAGATCATAATTAACCGGCTCACGATGCAGATCTGACAGGGTTGCCAGCAGAGCCAGCCGCGAACGGGATTCGTTTATTTTCTTCCTCTCCATTTTGTTCAAACTACCAATATTACGAATTGTGACTGGTGAAAGAGTTACCGCCTTCTCCGTCTTAGTCAGATTCAGTAGCCACACCTCAGGTGACCGCCATAAATTAGCTGGCACTCGGGAGCGCGATGGTCGAAATCCCGGCGTCTGGTCTGGTGGGCAGTTTTCGGTCATGCCCAGGACCGGGCAGTTTAGCGTCGTGCCCATGACTACCTAGGACAACCGTCTGAACAGTGAGCGACTCTCGGAATCATGAACCGCTTCAAGATCATAATGTCTCACCTCCTTTTGGTTTCAGTTTTCGCGATTGACCACATAGTCGCCAAACCGCGAACGACGTAACGTTCTTGGGGATGACGGTGGTCTCGTGGTGTCTGACTAAGGTCGGTAATGTTGCCATCTCCCCATTCGGTAGCAAACCTCAACTGATCACCACAAATCAGCCAATAGACGGTGTACAGCACCGGAATACGAGGATCACATATCTCCCAGGAGGTCTGGATCTGATGTTGATATCAGAGCGAGCAAGTCAGAGTTGCATAAATCCCGAACTATCCGAACTGATTTCGATCCACCAAGAAAAGGTACTATGTTGATAGGATAGCGGGGGAGCGGCCGTCGTGGAAGCGCAAATCTGCCTGATCCAGCCAGGTGAAATTACCTGATTCTGCACGATGAGGGATTGCTAGGATATATCGCCTGGAGAAAAAGGGTTATTTGGGGGTAGTGTTTCTTTTAAAAACCGGGGTTGGACGGCGATCAGAGCCGCCTCGGTGCGAGAGTGAACGCCCAGCTTGGTGTACAGGTTCGCCAAGTGACCTTCAACGGTACGAACGCTAAGGTAGAGCCGAGCGGCGACAGCCTTATTGCTAAGCCCTTCGCCTAGCAAGGCCAATATCTCCCACTCGCGCGGAGATAATTCCTCCGCTAAATCCGGTTGAGGCGAATCAGCTTTGGCCTGTTGTTGCAGCAAGGTCAGGGCTAGCACCGGGCTGAGATACTGCTCACCGCGAGACACTTGCCGGATGGCGACGCCAAGGGTGGCCGGAGCCTCATCTTTCATAAATAGTCCTGTGACATTCGGTGGCAACGTCAAATTCTCCAAATCATCTACCAGGGCGAGAACGGCTGTTTTCGGATGATGATCCGGCAATTCTGTGCGATCTCGCGGACCTGGCTCCCAGACGAGGACATGTGGTGGCGGCACTGCCGATGGCGAAACTACATATAGCCCCGGCAAGGTTGCAACCAATGCCGCCAGAGCGGCTTGACCGAACATGCAATGACTCGCAACCGCTACTGCGATAGCCGCCGGACGACTTGTCTTTGCGTCTTCTGGTGAAGAACCCCTTGTCTTATTCAGTCCGTTTCCTTTTAGATTGGATCATACTTAGGCCCACCGTTTATTGTTAGGGCCAAATGGCCTATAGCCTGGCAGGAATGACATTAGTCATGTTTCTGCAGGTTACTTTTGTCATTCACCCACACGCCAAATTGCCTATACCCCGGCAAGGCCATTCGACGCTAGTCGTAGGAGTCTCCGCGTCTTATAAAAGTAGCCATTGGCA
>JBARZW010000331.1:0-3055 GCA_049650305.1 Promineifilaceae bacterium (SeqCode) | reverse complement strand
CTCACGGATGTGAACCCTACGAACAAGAAAACGCGAAAATGGCGTTTCTAATGCCGTTCTACAAGAGGTAGAATTCTTTAACAATTAGCGGTTTTTGAAGGAACCGTGAGGGCTGATCTGCAACGTTATTGTAAATCAGCCTTCCGTGACTAAATTGATGTATCTTGTTGCTATTTTATAGCCACAGAACCTGGTGTCAATCCCAATACGAAAACTCATCTCTATCGCAAACACCTTGAATTTGAACTTCAGATGTGATTTCCGGAAGAATATCCTTTGCACCCCTTACCGCAGCTCAAGGACGCCCTGGGAATCGAAAAGGGGTGGATGTCCTTTTCTGGGCATCGTTGTCTTCCATCGACGCCAACGGCGTTTGTATCATGAACGATGTCCTTGCGGCGGGTTAATTACACACATCTACGACCTGCAACTATTGGGGGGTCAGCACCGTAAAGTTCATTATAGATAGGAGGCGCCAGCGATGAAAAGTACGAGATTATGGGTATTTCTCTTGTTTATCTTGGTCGCCATCATGCCTGCATGTGGTGGGCAGCAAGGATCTTCGACCGGGCCGTTGATCATCAAGAATGGGACTGTAATTGACGGCACGGGTACTGATCCGATTGAAGATGGGATCGTCGTCATTGAGGGGGATCGCATCACCTTAGTAGGATCAGGGGTGGGATTTTCCATCCCGCCCAATGCGCAGGTCATCGATGCACACGGCGGTACGATTCTGCCGGGGTTCGTTGATGCGCACGTTCACTCCACATCAGATCCAGGGCTGCGACGTGAATTTCTACTTGGCGGTGTCACTGCAGTGTGCGATTTGGGTACTCCACTTGATGAAATCGATCAATTCGACAAGGAATATCTTGGCGATGAACCAGCCGCGCGTGGTTATAAGGCTGGAACCATTATTACAGCCCTTGGCGGTATGCCGGATGCTGTCCTGCATGCAAATCTGAATTACGAGGTGGGCACACCAGAGGAAGCCCGTGCGGCTGTGGTGGATCTACATGACCGTAGTGCAGACATGATCAAGGTCTATCTGCATGGGGAAAGCGGAGGGACCCAGTATCCTATGCTGGATGAGGAATTGCTAGCAGCAATTGTGGAAGAAGCCCATGCGCAAGGGCTGTACGTACGCGCCCATGTAACGTATATCGACTTATTCGATATGGCATTGAAAGCTGACGTGGACACAATCGAGCACATGCCCATTAATTCAGCGCAACCCTATTTTCAAAATGACTCCGAAGCCAAATTGCAGCTTTTTAATGATGCCGACCAACCGTTGCAGGTATTTTTCGACGAGATCGACCCTGAATACGAAGGGCAACTTGAGATGATGGCTGCCTCAGGGATTATCATGGTGCCGACGCTGGACCGCCCCTATGGTGAACTCTTTCGATTATCCGACCCAACCCGGGAGTACAGCATCATCATGGAAATAATCCTCGGAATTGTGCGTGCGTTCCATGAATTGGGCGGCATTGTTGCCCTGGGCACAGATTTTAACATCGGAGTTGGCGTGCAAGCCGGGATACCCCTCGGGGAGATCGAGATGCTCCTGGCAACCGGTCTAACGCCTATGGAAGTGATCATCGCTGGAACGCGCAATGCTGCAGCTGCTTGCGGTCAGGCAAATGACCTGGGCACCCTGGAATCCGGGATGTTGGCGGATGTCATTGTGGTGGATGGCAATCCGATGGAGGACTACAGGGTGCTTGCGAATGTGGTCGTTGTGATCAAGAACGGTGAGATCGCATTCCGCAAGTAGAAAATGGCTATGGCATGGCGGGACTTACGCGGATCGCAAAGCAGTATCCCGTCAAGTTTGTTTAGGTGCCGCAGGTGTCTACTGAGTACATTTCGAGTCAATCGCAGATCATCCCTGGATTAATCAAGACCGATCCGTTCAAACCCTAATCAAACCGGCCTGATTTCAATATGAATAAGGAAATCAATTGATGGCGCGACTTGCCTCAGCCGCAAAGGGCGGCTTTTTCCGGCTACGCGATTTGACTACCTCCCTCATTTGGAGCACGGTTCACATCCGTTGGCACATGAACCGTGGAGGTAAAATGGGGATCATTCCTCGCCACCTCTGGTGGGAACATTCTACGTTGAGGCTGATGTGCAGAGAAAAGGGGAAAAAGTGGGCGCGATTGGACTCGAACCAACGACCTCACGGAGTTAGTTTAAACTGCAAATAGGTACCGCAATAGTCAGTAGGTAGAGCGTTAATCTGTACGTGGCCAATAATCAGTTGAATTAGCCGTTTAGGAATTGGGCTCAGAACCAATCGATTCTATGCTTACATCCTGTTCGGTAACATATTGAAACAGCCAAGATGCAAACGTAATTACGTCCTCTTAGTTGAGGTCTCTTCAGGTGTATATCTGAACGAATGCGTCGAGTTCTTTTAGGTATCTCGGAGCTTCTCAGTATTGACTTTGAAGGAGTATCATATAGCTTTAACAAGTCCGTATAGAATGCGAAACAAAGTTCCCTGACTTCCACGGGGGATCTCCAATCATCCCACCGCGGATTGCCTATCAGGACGCAACTATCAGATTTTGGCTATTTTGGGAAGAACTTCCTGTAGGGAAGGAGGAGCCCCACCAACGACACGGTCGTAATTGGGATCCACTGCAGCATCTCTTTGAAGTCACCAAGAAAGACCGAGTTGAAGAGGCCCTGGCCCACCAAAAGGGCAGGCACTAGCCACAGGGTGTACCAAGCCCACTTTTCTCCCTTCCTGTAAGGCCATAGTGTAATGGACAAGACCAGGAGGGACCAGCTCGTCTTGAGCATGCCTACTGCACCGAATAGGAAGAGAACCAATTCAGTGGCCTCAGGGAACGAAGCCTCGAACTCACTCAAGGACATGCCTGTGATATGTTGAGCTTCATCGTCAAACAATCCTTCCGGATTGAATATTTGGGTGAGGCCAACCACCAACCATAGTAGCCCCAAGCCGAGGAACACTACCCACCCGTACTTCTCGCGTTTTCGCTCCATCATAGACCTCCATGCGCGTGCGCGTTTA
>JBARZW010000330.1:0-2676 GCA_049650305.1 Promineifilaceae bacterium (SeqCode) | reverse complement strand
AACTGACGCCCACAGGGGCCATCATCGGCACTCCGGACTATATTGCCCCAGAGCAGATCCGCGGTGAACCGCTGACTCCTCTTGCCGACCAATACAGCCTGGGCATCGTTCTGTTCGAGGCCCTGACAGGCCAGCGACCCTTCATTGAAGATTCGATAGCTACGTTATTCCACAAACATCTATCCGAACCGCTGCCTCTCGCCACCTTATTCAGATCTGAGCTGCCACCTGACGTTGACCTGGTCCTCTTAAGGGCTACCTCTAAACAACCCTCGGACCGCTATCCCTCGGTGGGCGAATTATCAACCGCTTTCCGACGCGCCTTGGCAGCCAGCGACCAGTCCCTAATCCCCAGTCCCCGGTCCCAAATCTCCAGCCCCCAACACGCAACCCCCAGTTTTCTAGCAGAATCGACCGAACGCGAACGGGAGCGTCCAGTTTTTGTCGGCCGCGAACGGGAATTAGCCTGGTTGGATGGCCAGCTTGAAGTTGTACTCGAGGGTCAGAATCGCGTTGTTTTTGTCACCGGTGAAGCCGGTATGGGTAAATCCTCACTCTTGGCAGAATTCGCTGATAGAGCAACTGAAGCGCAACCTGCGTTGCTTGTTGTCTGGGGATCTTGCGATGCCTTTACTGGAGCCGGCGACCCCTATTTACCATTCCGTGATGTACTTGGCCTCCTGGCCGGCGATATTGAGGGTGGCTGGGGATCGGGCATTCTCAACCGCGAACAGGCGACACGAATCTGGCAGGCAATGCCGTCAACGGCCGAGACGATGACCACGAAAGGCTCAGATCTTCTTCGCAGCCTTGTCCCCGGTCGCGAATTATTGAACCGCTTGCAAACAGCCGGATTGCAGGCTGATGGAGCAACTGGGGAGTGGCTCCCCAAATTGGCCCGAACTATCCAGGAACAACCAGGCAGCATGGCCCAGGACCAGCTCTTCGAACAGGTGACGGCCGTGTTACGGGATGTCGCCTCCAGGCATCCACTACTTATTGTTATTGACGACCTTCAGTGGGTGGACCAGGCTTCGCTCAATCTTCTGTTCCACTTGGGACGTCGCCTCTCGAATAGCCCGGTGATGATCGTAGGATCATACAGGACTGAAGAAATAGCCCTCGGCCGGGGAGGCGAGCGCCATCCACTGGAGAAAGTTGTGGCCGAGGTAAAACGTATCTACGGCGAGGTTATCCTCGATCTGGGAGTATCATATACGACCGAAAAGCGGGTTTTCATAGATTCTTTGCTGGATTCGGAACCAAATGCAATGGGCGAGGATTTTCGGGGTGCGCTACTGTCCCACACCGGTGGACAGGCACTTTTTACGGTCGAAACGCTGAGATATCTGCAAGATAGGGGCGACCTCGTTCAAGACGAAAATGGTCGCTGGGTAGAAGGGTCCTCGCTTTCGTGGGACATGCTTCCGGATCGCGTGGAGGGGATTATCGGCGAGCGCATCAGCCGTCTGGAAGACGAGCTGCGCGATATCCTGACCGTCGCGGCCGTCGAAGGGACAGATTTCACGGCCCAGGTTGTGGCCAGGGTACAGCAACTCCAGGAAAGACGCCTTCTCAGAAGGCTGACGAAAGAACTCGAGCGTCAACACAGGTTAGTCCAGGAACGGGCACCACTACAAGTTGGATCAACCTTCATATCGCGGTTCCGATTTGCCCATTCTTTGTTCCAGCACTATCTCTACCACGACCTGAGCCCAGGCGAGCGGCTACTGCTTCACGGTGAGATTGGGGCCATCCTCGAAGAGCTGTATAAAGGTCAAATCGAGGTAATCGCCGTCCAATTGGCCTGGCATTTCACAGAGGCTGGGGAGGGAGATAAAGCCGTAGACTATTTGATCCTGGCCGGGGACAATGCCCGCAACCTCTACGCATTTCAGGATGCTACGTCTCATTATGAAAAGGCCCTGACAATCTTGAAACAACGGGGTGAGCTCGAACAAGCCTCTCGCATCTTGATGAAACAGGGTCTTACCTATCACAGCGCATTCGATTATGAACGTTCGCAACAGGCTTATGAAAAAGGCTTCTCGCTTCGCCGTCAGTTGAGTAAAACAAGGCCTGCTGCCCAACTTACCCCGGCCCCCCATGCGCTAAGATTACATACCTATAAAAAGGGATTCACCCTTGACCACGTAAAAACCACGGAAGCTCCAGACTTTGCTGTTGTTCGACAATTATTTAGTGGATTGGTCGCGCTGACCACAGAGCTGGATGTAATGCCGGATTTAGCACAACGCTGGGAGATCTTGGACAACGGTCTTACATATCTCTTTTTCCTACGTGATGATGCTTTCTGGAGCGATGGTGTGCCGGTCACTGCTGAAGATTTCGCCTTCTCCTGGCGACGGGCTCTCGATATAAATCCCGAATCGAACCTGTCCTATATGTTGCAGGTCATAAAGGAAGCCAGCGCCTACACTCGTGGTGGAGTCTCTGGACACGGAGGGAGTCCGGATGTGGTTGATTTAGGCATCTACGCCGTCGATGATCACACGCTTCGAATCGAATTAGAACAGCCTTGCGGCTACTTCCTTCAACTTATGGCATTCGCCGCCTTTGCGGTGCCTAAACACGCTGTAGAAACCTATGGTAATTCATGGACCGAGCCAGAGAACATAGTCACCAATGGCCCGTTCCGTATCGCATCACGGCCGA
>JBARZW010000329.1:0-5557 GCA_049650305.1 Promineifilaceae bacterium (SeqCode) | reverse complement strand
TGGGCAGTATCCACTCAAAACCACCACGATTTATTATCCTGACGGATTGCAATGGAGACAGACTGCTCAATACCCGGTGGCTTAATGCACCGCTAGTCATGCATCAACATGCGGCCGACCAGCTTGGGGAGCTTAAAAGACGCTATCCGCAGGAGTGGTTAAACAGCTTGAGCGCGCGAAATCCAGCCGCTGGGAAGGAGCTAAGTAGTAGCCCGATCGATCGTGTATCAATAAGCTTCAGCACGGAGATGAAAATCGTTGCCGATGGTTTGACGATAGTGTTACGACACGAACCCGGACCGACACCTGCGTCTTCATGGATATTAATTCCAGAACGGAAGATACTTTTTGCTGGGGACAGTATTGTGGTCGGAACACATCCGCTGCTTGCAGATATGCACAGCGGGCAGTGGATCGACAGCTTACATAGGTTGACGGCGCTTGGTGATGCGATAGATGTAATAGTCCCAGGCCGGGGTCCGTTGTGCGATGCTCGCTCCGCGACTCCGATACTGGAATACTTGTTGCAGATTCGCGCCTTGGTACAGGAACATTTAGATGCAGGCAAGATGCAAGAGTCGCTTTTGGATTATGCGGACGATTTGATAGATTATTTCCCTGTTGGGTCTTTGCCAGTTGAGTGGATTAAGGATCAGATTGTTCGAGGGCTTGAACGCGTTTACCAGGAGCTTAAGGTTGAAGATTACATGGAATCGATAATTTTAGAGCAGGCTTGATTGTATTGACGGTGTGGCTCTGTATAGGATGAGGATGCAAGGGAGTTGTGGTTATGGTTAATCTATCAAACTCAGCCGCTGAGAATCTAAAGATCGTTCCCTTTTTCACCAACCTCAGTCAAACCGAAACAAGTGACCTCGCAAATCGATTGGTGGAAAGGCGGTTCAATTCGGGTCAGATTATCTTCCACATGGGAGATCCGGCGGGTTTACTTTACATAATTACAAGCGGCAAAGTGAAAATCGCCTACGCCTCGAGTGATGGACAAGAAGCAGTCCTGGCGATCCTGGGCGCAGGAGACTTCTTCGGTGAACTGGCTTTGTTAGACGACTCACCTAGATCCGCATCGGCCGAATCTCTTGAGTCGACCGAGATGCTCACCTTACACCGTGATGAATTTCTGGGCTTCATCGACAACAACCCGGCCTTCTCCCGCCAAGTGCTCAACGTTTTAGCCCGTCGAATCCGTCACCTCAATAATCAGATCAGCGACATCTTTTTCCTAGATCTGCCGGCACGTCTCGCACGAACATTACTCCATCTCGCCGATCAGCACGGCAAGCAGACCGATAAGGGCACGGTAATTGACATCTCGCTTACCCAGACCGACCTGGCTGAGATGACTGGCGCAACGCGGGTAAGCATCAACAAGGCCCTCGGACGGTTCCGCCGTGCCAACTGGGTAGAAGTTGAAGGACGTACGGTCACGGTTCTCGACTCCGACGCCCTGGAAAACCTCATTCATATATCGGGAGGTTAGACTGGAGATCGTAACAGTCAATGAATCCGATCGGGAACAGAGAAGCCTGCTTACTTGCGATGATGATGGTCTATTAGCATCTAGAACCCGACCATAACAAGTGGAAACCGATCTAGCGCTTCAGATAGCCATCTCTTCGTGTTACAACCATGAAGCGGCCGAGAGATGGCAGCAGTTGCTCAATGAAGCGCATCCCAATTGGGCTGTACTAGCTGACTACGCTTCTGGCTTAGGTCTAGCCCCTCTCCTTTATGACTCAATCAGGCGCTCCGACGAATCCCTCGTTCCAGTCGAAATCCTCTCTAGCTTAAGAAAGCATTACTACGATACCGCCGGAGGCAATTTACTAATCCTGCGTGAATTGGTTGCCATTCTGAGGATCTTCGATGCCGTTGGTATAGATGTTGTTGTCCTCAAGGGAGCGGCATTGATACAGGATGTCTACGAGAAATTGGCTTATCGACCAATGGTAGATCTCGATTTATTGATTCGGTTTGACGATCTCACTCTGGCGACGGAACATCTGGAACAACAGGGGTATCGCGCTATACACCCCACCCCGTTTCAGGATGAGAGTGGGCTCTATTGGAACGAAGTCATGCTCGTTCAGCAAAACAATATTGGTCCGGCGATCGAATTACACTGGCACCTTCTGGACAATCCATATTACGCAACTCGCCTGAAAACTGAATCTCTCATTGAGCGTAGTCGACAACTTAGCGTGGCAGATGTTACTCCCAGGGTCCTAAATGTGGAGGATCAGATTATACATCTGTGCTGCCACAACCTTTACCATCACCTAGGACGTTTCACCCGTTCTCTGGTTGACATCGCATTCCTTGTGGCAAAATATGGAGATGAGATTGTCTGGGAGGATATCACTCAACGGTCCGAAGATAGCGACACGACGATGGCGGTTGGCTTGGCTGTTGAACAATTATCAGATAATTGGTATACGCCTATCCCAGATTTCGTGATTGCCAAAACATCGGCCTGGAAACCGTCGATTAGGGAGCGCCTATATGCCAGAAGCCAGGCAAACGAGTATTTTAGAGCCTTGAGGACCCTAACTGCCCTTCCTGGCAGCCGAAACAAGATGAGATATATCAAGGGCCAGCTGTTTCCAGAGCGAGGTTACATCGAGTGGAGATATGGTTTGGGATCGGATACACCGCTCCCGGTAGGCTACATCAAGCGCTATCTAAACGGCCTTGGGGGAATCGGTCGGGCGATTGTCCGGCGTCCGCAGAGACAATAAAAAAGCCCGGCAACAAAAACTGGTACCGGGCATAAAACCAAATTGGCGCCTGCTATTATCTAGCTACTTTCTTGTGCTGCCTCTTTAGACTGGCGTCTCCTCCATCTTCCATTTCGCCCACCGTTCTTAGATGGCTTCTCTTTATCACTATCGCTTGAATCATCCAAGTAATAGGACTGTCTATAGTAGTAGTAGGTATAGTAACCATCACTGCGTGGCGTGAGTCGGTTGAGAACAACGCCCAGAAGGTGGGCATTACTTGACCGAAGCTGCTCAACTGCCTGCTTAAGTTGGCCCCTTCGAGTGGACCCAGCATCGGCAACAAGGATCACGCCATCTGAACGTCTACTTAGGACAACAGCATCCGTAACTGCTAACACCGGTGGGCTGTCAATCAGGACAAAATCGTACTGTGCCGCAAGCGTCGCCAGGGTAACTTCCATCTTGGCCGAACCCAGTAGCTCTGATGGATTTGGTGGTATCGGGCCACTGGGAAGAACATGTAGGTCATCGATGGAAGTAGGCTGGATCACTCGTTTCAGAGATTCAAGCATCTCTTCGTCGCTTCCGCTAATATTGAATTCTAACAAGAAACTCGTAACGCCCCTGTTCTGGCTTAATCCGAATAACTTATGCTGAACGGGTCGACGAAGATCGGCGTCGATGATCAATACGTTATGCCCTGCCTGGGCCATAACAATCGCAAGATTCGCGACCGTTAAGCTCTTACCCTCAGATGGGCTCGCGCTGGTAATCATCAAAGCAGCGCTGTCGGGATTATCGACCGATGAAAAGTGGATACCCGTTCGGAGTACGCGATAGGCCTCAGATACCGGTGATCTTGGCTGACTCACCGCGATGAGCTTATCACCATATTCACCATCTTCTATTCGAGCTATTCCTGCTAATGTAGGCAGGCCTGCGACTCGCTGAATCTCTTCCTGCGTTGATATGGTGTCATCTAGAAATTCGAGCAAATACGCCGCGCCGACTGCGAGGGAGACGCCTATGGCCGTTGCCACCAGGACGGTTGTCCATCTGTTGAGCCCAATATTCGATACTGTTGCCGGTTCTATGATATTCAGCGTGTTAATGGCGCCCTGTTTCGTATTCGCTAACAAAGTGGAGTAGTTTGATTGAAGACTGTTAAGTTTCGCCTGCAAAGCAGATATCTGGGCCTGTGTATCGGCGATCTGCCTGGCGCTAAAAACGGTTCCCAGTTCTCCCTGCAAAGACGCAATCTCATCCTCGGTAGCGGTGATGTTCAACTCTAGACTATCCAGCTGGCTATTAATAAAATCCTGGCGCGACTGCTCGTCTTGCTTTACGTTTGTCGGGCTCTGGAATATCAATTGACTGGCAAGCTGGTTGGCTACTGCTTCAGCCCTAACGGTATCGGAATCTGTGACCTCTATCTCGATCAGTTGAGTATCTGGAACAGCTCGTACTGCAAATTCCGGCAACCAGGTCATTCCCAAAGCTTCCATGGACGCCATGCGCACCGGCTCGCGACTGGCGATCTCAGCATAGGTCTGAGCTAATTGTTGGGTGAGCCAGAATTCATTACCGGACGGATTGGGATTGTCAATGACGCGTCCGATCATCAATGTGGTACGCGCCCGGTACAGGCTGGGCTGCTGCGAGGCGGCATAGAAACTTGCCAGGCCTGCAACGAGACCTGCGGCAATGATAAGCCACCACCACTTGCGTAGCGGTGCGATGTAATCTTTCAAATCCATATGAGTAATACGCTAAAGACTAACCTAGGTGTTGTATCCCAGTATACTAGTAGTAAAATGAAAGACAAAATGGCCTGTTTATCCCATTTCAGGGGAAAGGCGTTCCGCTTTTACTTTTCCTCGGTACGTTTAGTCCGGATCCACCGAAGCTGGTCCAATCGAAAAATCGTCATCAAGTTTATCCAGATCCGCCACACAGCATAGATAGGTCCAAGAAATACGTAGAGAAAAAGACTTGGGGGTGCCCGGTCAAGAAGAAGGCTAAATACCGGTACAAGGATCAAGGCGATTGTGACGCCGATGGTCACGATCATCGAGCTTGGGGATCGTAGCCCTGAAAACAGAAACTGTGCTACAAGAAGAAAAGCGGCGCCCATCGCCAAGACAGAGAAAGGAGGCATTAGCAGTTCAACTGCCTGATCAACTGCGGACGGATTGCGGTGGCGAATTCCAGTCAAGAAGAGTTGTGCGGCAAACTTCCGGCGAAGATGTAAAACCCCGCCAGTCCAGCGCATTCGTTGGCTCTTAGCCCGCGACCATCCGCTGGCAGCTTGTCCAAGGCTTGTTGCTTCTGGAGCATAATGAATGTGAATCCCCTGCCCAAGTAATTGAATGCCGTATTCTCTATCCTCGACAAGAGAATAAGCGCTCCAGGGATATCTCTCCAGAACATAACGCTCAAAACACATCGCGTCGCCCATCAACCTGCAGGACAGACCCAGGTTGCTTCGCGACAGGTTTCTCAGACGATTATTGATTCGCATGTCGATGTCTGCCAACCGAGTAAACATACTATCGGAGGAGTTGGCAATAATGTGTTGGCCTTGCAAAACAGTGGCTCCTGCACGTAATCTTCTTGACATAACCTGGAGAAAGTCTTGCGATGGACGGCTGTCGGCATCAAAGATGATAAAGGCGTCATAAGAATCCTCATTCGGCAAGACTCTTTCCAAGTACCAGGCAAGGGCATAACCTTTGCGCCCCCTTGGTTCAGCCTCTCTTTCTAGACAGATCGCTCCCGCCTCTCGTGCCACTTGCGCTGTATTATCATCGCAGTTGTCG
>JBARZW010000328.1:0-2284 GCA_049650305.1 Promineifilaceae bacterium (SeqCode) | reverse complement strand
CGAATGTTTACGGCTTGGCTCGCGTCAAGGCATAAATCGTAGCAAATATTATTAATAATACCCCATCTTGGCCCCCAAAGCGTCGATGCACTGCAGAAGACCGGCGGGTAAATCAGCCGCCGTTGCCTGTACCATTTTCTATTAACCCAAAAGGGTCCGGGGTACGGTTGGTAACAAGAACGCAGACCGGCCGGAATAAGGTGATTGCTCGAATGAGCCATGCGCCACGATTCAGTAAGTGGCGGGGACTTGGTGTTTATATTTATTGCTGTAAACGATCGTCCCCCACATCGCCGGTGGTGCGAAGCCTGCGCGTGAGCACCTCCACCGGGGCACTAACATGACTCGATCTGAATTAATTTGCCTAACAGGATTCTGCTCAGCAACCCCTGGTGCAGGTTGCTGGGGGCGATGGAGACGGGAGTTTATTGTTCGATTCAGCCGGGGGAATTACTTCTGATTAGCTAAAGGTCTTGATGTCTCAGAGCGACCTTGATACCTGTTCAGTTAGGTCCATAATATAGAGATACGTACCTCTCTTTTCAGCAAGTGAGGATCGACTAATTCCTGGATAAGAGCGAGTTCGGAGGGGTGACCCTTATACTACACGGGTATCAACATCTATTTAGCTAGATTTTTGCTACCAGAAATCAGTTCGGAAGGGTAATTATGACCGGTCTTGAAGGCAAAGCCTTCGTCTCCGAAGGGCAGGAACCAACGGCCGTCGAAGTTAGCGACCTGAAGAAAGTGTACGGTAAGGTGACGGCTCTGAAAGGTGTCGATCTACGCGTTCAAAGCGGGACCATTTTCGGGCTGGTGGGGCCGAACGGGGCGGGTAAGACCACCCTGATCAAAGCCCTGGTCGGAGCGTTACGGCCATCGGCTGGCACCATCCGCGTGTTGGGTTTGGATCCTCTTGAACAGAGATGGGCCCTCCGCCGCCAGATCGGTTACATGCCCCAATCTACAGCCCTTTACGACGACCTCTCGGCCCGGGCCAACATTCTATTTTTCAATCGTGCTCAGCCGGTCGACGATCTGCCGGCCAAGGTGGACGACATCCTGGCTTTCACCGAACTCACAGACCGGGCTGATGACCCGATCAACACGTTCTCCGGCGGCATGAAGAAACGCGTCTCCCTCGCCTGTGCCCTCGTACACCAACCGCGGATCATCTTTCTGGACGAGCCGACAGCGGCCGTGGATCCGCACCTGCGCTCCAGGATGTGGGGGCTTTTTCGCACCCTGGTCTGCCAGGCCGCGACGATCTTTATCAGCACCCACTTGATGGAAGAAGCTCTGCTTTGTGACCAGGTAGCCGTACTTCGGCAGGGAGCGATCATTGCCGATGACAGGCCGTCTCACATTCTGGAAGCCGGCCGGGCTCGTCTGGCCGTGCATCATCACGGTCAGAAAGAGGAGCAAACCATCGCTTCAACGCCCGAGGCTCTTGCCAGCGGGCTTCGCCCTTATGGCCTGGCTCCAGAAGTCGAGGCAGTTAGCGTCGAAGCAGATTCACTCGAAGATGTGATCGTGGCCATTATCGAGGCCCGAGGCGAAAAATGAACCGAACCGTAATAGTTGGCCAGCGCGTCTTGCAGCAGTTGATCCACGACCGCCGCTTCTTTATCGTCTCCATTGTAGGCCCGCTAATCATCATTTATTTCTTGAAGGTATTCATGGACACCCTGCCGCCGGCCGTGCCGGTGAGTCGCTACATCCTGCCCTTTGCCGCTTTTATTGTGTTCTTTTTGAGTTTTCTCCTCTGCGCCATTGCGTTAGTGCAGGAACGCACGAGCGGCACCATGGAACGGGTTTTTGTCTCCGGCTACCGGCGTCCCGAACTGATAGGCGGCTATATCCTTGGCTACCTTGTCCTGATCACCCTACAGGCCGTGGTAGTCACCGTGTCTGTTCTACTGCTGTTCGACCTGGGCTATGATGCCCAGACCGTCAGCCTGCTGCTGGTGGTCAATTGGCAGCTGGCCATCGTCTCGGTCATGCTAGGTATCTTTGTCTCAACCTTCACCCGGCACGAGCGACACGTCTTCCCCTTTATTCCCTTAATCATCCTACCTGCCTTCTTCCTTTCGGGTATGTTAGTGGCGGTAGATCAACTTCCTCGCTGGGCCCAGATCCTGAGTTGGCTCTCCCCCTTGCGATATGCCAACGACGCCATTCAAGAGATCATCCTACCCAACGGGGACACCGGGGTGATGCTCCTCAATATGGCTATCTTGTTGCTGTATGGGTCGATCCTGCTTTTCTTAGCCTCGCGCACACT
>JBARZW010000327.1:0-32890 GCA_049650305.1 Promineifilaceae bacterium (SeqCode) | reverse complement strand
TGTCCGCTGCCGCAGTAGATTACGATAGGCGCGTCTTTGTCAGCCGGCCACTCAGCTCGTCGTTCCACAAACTCTTCCAGAGGGATGTGGATGTAGTTGGGGGTATCGATGACGCTGTTGGAGTCGGTGAGGTCTCAACCGGTTCCGGGCTCCAGTCCTTGCGGAGCAATGTTTCGATCAAGGTCCAGGTGGAGACTTCGATGCGATACTTGGTTTTCTTGCGTCTGTTCAGACTAAATTGATGAGCCTGTTTGGGTCGATATCCTTTCATTCCACGATTACGTCTCAGTTCTCTGCTGATCGTGGATTTGTGAACATTGATCAGACGTGCAATTTCCGTTTGGTTGTGTGCTGCTTTCATAAGGGCATAAATCTGGTATCTTTGTTCTTGGGTAAGCTGCGTGTAGGTTCTCATCGGTGCTCCTTCGATTTGGTTGATTTAAGAAGCATAGATGCTACCGCAGCTTACTTCTTATCCCAACCTTCAAAGTTGCACTTGTGAGTTGAATCTACGATTGATAAGTAAAGGTTATGAATCGATAAGATATCGAGTGCCCATCCCCTATTTCACTTGGCCTCTTGTGGTAAGCGACACCACGAAATGAGGGCCTAACCCTGTGGTATAATGCCATCCGGCTGACAAGTGGTTGCGTCTTAAGCCAGCCACCCACTACCAACTGACAATAAGGATCTACCTATGACGAAATTGCATGACCTGGCCTCATTGGGGCAATCTGTTTGGCTGGATTACATCCGCCGGGCCTTTATTACCTCTGGCGAGATGCAGAAGATGATCGAGGCCGGGATCACCGGGATGACCTCCAATCCGGCCATATTCGAGCAGGCGATCGCCGGTAGCGACGATTATGATCCAGAGCTGCGACAGCTGGCGGCCGGCGATAAGTCCACCATTGAGATCTACGAGAGATTGGCCATTGACGACGTGCAACGAGCAGCCGATTTGCTCAGGCCGGTTTACGAGCGTACCGGATGCGCCGATGGCTATATCAGCCTGGAGGTCAATCCCGAACTCGCCTACGATTCTCAAGGTACGATAACGGAGGCACGCCGCCTTTTTGCCACCCTCGATCGACCCAATGTCATGATCAAAGTGCCAGCCACGGAAGCCGGTATCCAAGCCATCGAAACCCTCATCGGCGAGGGGATCAATGTCAACGTCACCTTGATGTTTTCCCTGGCCCATTACGACTCCGTGGCCGAGGCTTATATCAGAGGCCTTGAAAGATTTAGCGGCCGTGGCGGTGACCTTAGCCGTGTGAGTTCCGTGGCCTCTTTTTTCCTGAGCCGGATTGATTCGGCTGTGGATGTGAAGTTGGACGCCATAGGGACACCAGAGACCCTATCCCTTCGGGGCAAGATAGCCATTGCCAACGCCAAAGTAACTTACCAGCGTTTCCTGGAAACATTCAGTGGTCCGAGATGGGAGAATTTAGCCGGTATGGGTGCCCGTTCCCAGCGTGTTCTATGGGCCAGCACAAGCACCAAGAATCCCGCCTACCCTGATACGATGTATGTCGACGAGTTGATCGGTCCGGATTCTGTTAACACGATCCCTCCGGCGACTTTGCAGGCCTTCATGGAGCACGGTACGCCGGCCGTCACGGTGACCGAGGATGTTGATATCGCGGAGACCCAACTGGCGTCTTTATCCAATGTCGGCCTCTCTTTGGACGAAGTCACCGATGATCTGCAGACAGAAGGGGTGGAGAAATTCGTCAAACCCTTCGCTTCTCTTTTAACTACCATCGACGACAAGGTGGCCGGGCTTCGTGCCGAGCAGACTCTTTTCAAGGCCCAACTCGGCTCCTATCAGGACGCCGTCGATAGAGCCCTTAGCGATATAAGGGACCAGGACATCATGGGCCGGATATGGGCCCATGATCACACCGTCTGGGCCGGCGAACCCGAAGAAATCACAAACCGGCTGGGATGGTTGCACGCCCCAGAGTTGATGGTCGAGAATCTCGATGGCATCCAGGCCCTGGTTGAGGCGGTTCGAGAAGGCTACGACTTGGGTAACCACAAGGATTACCCCTACAGGGATGTATTACTGTTGGGGATGGGCGGCTCCAGCCTGGCGCCGGGGGTGTTTAGTAAAATTTTCTCAGCCGATGGCCAAGGTTTGAGGCTGAACGTGTTGGACAGCACCGATCCCGGAGCCATACTGTCAGCAACCGAAGGGCTCGACCCTGCCCGCACGTTGTTCATCGTCTCCACCAAGTCGGGCGGCACGGTAGAGACCCTATCTTTCTTCAAGTATTTCTATAATTGGACGGCCGATTCTCTAGGCCAGGAGGAAGCAGGCCAGCACTTCGTGGTCATTACCGATCCCGGCAGTAAGTTGGCCGATATCGCCCGGCAATGCGATTTCCGGGCCACATTCCTAAACGACCCGAACATCGGCGGCCGCTATGCGGCCCTCTCCTACTTCGGTCTGGTGCCGGCCGCCCTGGTTGGCGTCGATATCCCCCGTCTATTGGATAGAGCCCAGGCTATGGCGCGGCTGCTAAAGAGCGGCGACAGACCGAACGGTAGCGACAACCCAGGGGCGTGGTTGGGCGCGGTCATGGGTGTCTTGGCCAAGAGCGGACGGGACAAGGTAACCCTATTTTCATCTCCTGCCCTGGCTAACTATGGTGATTGGGTCGAACAGCTCGTCGCCGAGAGCACCGGCAAGTCGGGGGTGGGCATCCTCCCAGTTGTCGGGGAGAGCATGGGGGCGCCTGAGGTCTATGGGGATGACCGTCTCTTCATCTATCTCCAATTGGATGGCGACCAGACCTACGATGAGGGGTTGGAAGCCCTGGCAGCGGCCGGTCATCCCGTGGTAACCATTCGCCTGGGTGATCGATACGATATTGGCGGCCAATTCATGTTGTGGGAGATGGCCACGGCCGTAGTCGGACACATCCTCGGAATCCAGCCCTTCGATCAGCCCAACGTAGAGGCGGCCAAAGTCTTGGCCCGGCAAATGGTCGCGGCCTATCAAGAAGAAGGCCAGCTACCCCAAAGCGAGACCGCTCCCCTGGAAGCCTCTATGCTGGCGAATTTCCTCGATGAGTCTAACCCCGGCGACTATATCGCTATACAGGCCTATATTCAGCCCACGGCTGAGGCGGAATCGGCGCTCCAGGCCTTCCGGATGAGGTTGCGGGACCAGACGCGCCTGGCCACTACGCTGGGCTTTGGTCCTCGTTTCTTGCACTCCACCGGACAGCTGCATAAGGGCGACGGTGGCAATGGATTATTCATCCAATTTACGGCCGGCGCCGGCCAGGATGTGCCCATTCCTAATGAACCCGGTTCTCCGGGTTCATCCATTTCCTTTGGCGTACTCAAGGAGGCCCAGGCTTTGGGCGATGCCCAGGCTTTGCAGGAAGCCGGGCGGCGCCTGATTCGCTTTCGCCTGGACGGGGACGCTACTGAGGCGTTGACGCAACTTATAACCAGCCTAAGATAACATCATATGTGATCTTACGGCCGGTAAGCAGACGTTTGAGCCTGCCTATCTTCCGCCAGAAGCCAGGCTGTGCGCCTGGCGGGTGGTCACTGGCAGCCGGTACTTGGGCGCGCAGCGCAGCACGTAGTCGACGGCCGTTTCCAGGCTGACCCGGTGGCCGATTGAGACGTAGACGGGCTTGACGGCCGTCCTTGTTCGCAGGACGGTCCCGATCTCCTCCCCCTCCACTGTCAGTGGTTGCCGGCTCCCTCGGATCTCCGCAACCGGTTCATGCTCCCCCACCAGTCGTGTTTTAGCCACGCCGATGGAGGGGATGTCGCTCAGCAATCCGATGTGGCAGGCCAGTCCAAAGCGGCGGGGATGGGCCCGGCCCTGCCCGTCACAGAGCAGCAGATCGGGCCGGACAGAGAGTCGCTCCAGGGCGTCCAGGGCGGCGGGCGCCTCGCGGAAGGAGAGCAGACCGGGCACATAGGGAAAGGTGGTTGGCCGGTGGACAATGGCCTGGTCAACCAGATCAAGTTCGGGGAAGCTCAGCACGACCACGGCCGCCCGGGTGATGGTGTTTTTCTCCAGGAAGCCGATATCCAATCCGGCCACGGTCCGCACCAGGCCCAAATCATCCTCGAGGACGACGGCCTTGCTAAGCCGCTCCTGGATAGCCGCGGCTTCCTTCGGCGACACATCCCACGGATGATCAAACGAGCCCATATTATCCTATCATATCGACCACGAAATCGGATTTGGCCTCATCTTCAGCTAAATAGATAACACGGATCAAACGGCATCTCTCGCGATATTTCTCTTCACTATAATCCCGAAATCCCCGAATCCCGGCTATTTTTCCCCCAATCCTTCGACGAATTGGCCGTCCTTATAGAACAACTCCCCATCAACCATGACCTCGCTCTCAGCCATGTTACAGAGCATATCCCAATGCAGACCCGATTTATTCTCGCCGCCCGCTTCCGGAAAACCCGCGCCCATGGCCAGATGGATGGTGCCACCCATCTTCTCGTCAAAGAGCATGTTCTTTGTGAACTGTTGAATGCCGTAATTGGTTCCGATACCCCATTCTCCCAGATGCCGCGATCCTTCGTCGATATCTAGTAACGAGGTTAAGAGCTCCTGGCCCTTCACGGCCGTCTCCTTGACGATCTTTCCCTCCTCAAACCACAGTTCGATATCCGCAACTTCTCTTCCCCCGTAGATAGCCGGATAACTGAAGCGCACCCAGCCATTGACCGATAACTCGACCGGTGAAGTGTAGATCTCCCCATCTGGGAAGTTTTCCTTACCCGCGGCACCCAGGAAAGTCCTACCCTTAATAGAAAGGTTCAGATCGATATTGCTACCCACCAGGCGGACCTGATTCTTTCCTTCTAGCCAATCGATCAGCTTCTGTTGCCGGACCGCCTCCTTTTTCCAGGCGGCTACCGGGTCGTCAAGATCGAGTAAGCCGGCCCCATAGACAAATTCAGCATAGTCGCTCAGGCTCATATCCGCTTCTTGGGCCGCGGCGTTGGTCGGGAAGATGGTGTAGCACCACTTCAGTTCACCCGCGCCGATGCGCTCGAGCATCCTGTTGAAGAGCTCGGCCTGGGCCTTTCTCACGGATCCCTGCCGGGCCGGGTCAATGCCCGACAACTCGCGCGTGTTGTGGTCGGCGCCTATCTGAAGATTAGCTTCAAAGCTCTCAACGATCTGGCGGAAGACCGGAGAGATATATTCCAATTGTTCGTCGCTTCCGTGCTTGAAGAAGAGCTCCTGGGCCCCGGGAATCCGATTCTGAACCAGAATATGAGCTCCGGCCAGCGTCGCTTCCTTATATACGGCCAGACTGAGATCGTGGGCCAAAGGGGTGGTGTTGAGTAACAGCGAGTCGCCCGGCTTGAGGGCCAACGAGTAATGGACCAGCACCTGGGCCAATTTTGTTATGCGGGGATCGGCCATTTGCATCTCCTTTAAAGATCGAGTGAATAAAATAATCAAGATTGGGTCTATATCATGGATACGCCATTATTTTAGCGCCGATCCCGAGCTTCGCGAGTCGTGCCGAGTGGACTCGGCCGGGGTCGGCGCAGTATGGAGCCTCGCTTTTTTTGGCGCTCCGCTTGACCTCCTGGCCCTGTGCGCCTACCATATCATCGTACCCTGGACAGAGATGCCACCCTTACATGGCCATCGATAACTGAGTGTCCAAACTGACCTTACTACTACACCGGAGGTCCAGGTATCTGAACTTAGGGAGAATCATTGATGAGTGAAGCTACGCTCTACCAGGCTGTCAAGCAGCTCGCCGGTGCGACCCATGCCCTGCAGGATGTGTCTCTCGATCTGGAGTGGACATGGCGGGACCATGATGAAGGCTTGCGATTCGCGCTGCTGGGCACCTACCATGAACTTCGCGACCTGTCCGTGACGCTTGCCGCGGGCCGGCTGGCCAAGGGAATACCGCTGACCGTCGCCCAGCACGTGTTGGGCCAATATCACGCTGCATTTCGAGATCTGGAGGCCATACTTCTTGGCGCCGGCGACGGCGATCTGGACCGGATTCCGGCTGAGGATGAGTGGCCGTTAAGGCAGATACTGGCTCATATGATCGCTGCCGATCGTGGTTTTTTCGCCCTGGTCTACTATGCCGTGGACCAACACCGGTCCGGGCTACAACCGTCCCGGCCGTCAGCCGAAGACCGACAGTCTTTGTACGGACCGGGTGAAGATTTCGACCAGGTATTAGATAACGGTAGTCTAGCAGCTATCCAAGACTACCACCAGGCTCTTCACAGTCGTATTTTGCATGAATTGGCGGAGCTTAGCCAGGATGAGCTTTGGGCGCCGTCTCGCTTCTGGGAACCAGAACCCCTTCCCGTCCGGTACCGGCTACACCGGTTTGACGCCCACCTCCGGCAGCACACGATCCAGGTAGAGAAGACACTGGCGGCTATCGGCCATGTACCCAGCGAAGCCTTGCGGCTACTGCGCCTGGTCTACAACGCCTTGGCGGAGGTCGAGGGCAGCTTATTAGGCGCCTGGGATTTTGGATATACACAACAGAGCAAGCTGGCAGCTACGATCGTGGACAGAAGTGATGATGTGGCGGTAATCGCCAGCCGTAGGTAGAGAAATGGCCTTCGTATGCCCGAATTGCGGAACTCCACAAGCGTTGAATATCGAAAAATCGATCACATTACCCTCTGACAGCCGCTCCGATGATATCGTGCTTCAGACGGTACGTTGTGGCCAGTGCCAGTTCAGCGGAGCGGCCGTTTACGAGGAGTCGCGCCGGGGCGGAATGGATTCGGAATCCTGGGACCACAGAGGCTACCACATCGGCGAAAACGATCTGAAATGGTTGTCGGCACTGATCAATCGCTGCCCGGCCAAGAAGAATAAGAAATGCCGGTGCCAGGCTCACAAAGAACTGGGCCAAAAGAATGAATACGGCCGTTGGATCATGCCTGAGAGCTTCTCCTGGGACAGAAGCTTTCCCATGCGGATCAGATAGGGGTATATGAATATTGCATTCACTCCCGGCGAGACCAATATCATTTGTACAAACCTCGAGAGATCGTTGCGGTTCTACCGGGATGTTCTCGGCTTTACGGTGGACGAGCGCGAGGGACCGGCAGCCGTCCACATGCATTGCGCTGACCGCCCCTTTCTGCTCCTGGCTGTGGCTAAATCTCCGCTAGCGGAGGTCGCTTATTGTGAGGCGCCGGCCCTATCCTTCGATCTGTTAGTCGGCGATATCGAGGAAGCTGTCAACCACCTGCACGACCACGGGGTTTAGTTCGAATCCCCCTGGCGCCAGGAGGATACCCACATTTTCATCAAGGATCCCGATGGGTTAGTGATCGAAATCATCCAGGAAGAGGGTTAGATAACGCCGTCACCGGCGACGGGAAGCTGGCGTTTGGAGTAGCAAGGCGTGCCTTTGCCCTTTTACCACCCCTGATTGGCATTGTATCGATTTGATGGTTATCATCCTGGTGATCCTATCCAATTACAACTAAATTCAAGGAGATAACGACATGGCACAAACAGCGGCCGTTACACCCGCCACGGAGGTGAAGGTCAATACATTTCTAGCAAGGGTATACCTATTGATGTTCGTGGGGCTCGCCGTCACTGGAGTGGTCTCGCTCTGGGTCAGTGAAAACCTGCAATTCCAGTATCGTTTATTCACCGAACCGTGGTTGGGATGGGGTCTTCTCATTCTCCAGATCATCGTCGTTGTGTTTCTGAGCGCCCGAATCATGACTATGTCCCCAGGAGCGTCCGCCCTTCTTTTCTTGCTTTATGCCGCTCTTATTGGTCTATCTATTTCGTCGATCTTCTTGCTTTATTCCTCGGAACAGATCTACTCTGTTTTCTTCCTCACCTCAGGCACTTTCTTAGTCAGTGGTCTGGTAGGTCTACTTATAAAGCGGGATATGTCCGGCGCCGGTAACTTTCTCTTTATGCTTCTGGCTGGCTGGGCTCTGGCCTGGTTCATCAGCTGGTTGTTCCCTCTCAATAACTTAAACTGGGCTCTTAATTACCTCGGTATCGCCATCTTCGTCGGCCTGACCGCTTGGGACACCCAACAGCTCAAGAAGATCGGCCAACAGGTCGGCAACCACCCGGCCGGCGGCGGCCTGGTAATCATCGGCGCCTTGAAATTGTACCTGGACTACATCAACCTGTTCCTGCTCATGCTGCGCGCTTCCAATAGATAACAACGGGTTGATCCTTTCGAAACGAGGCTCGCCTGAGCCTTGCTCTTTTCAGTTTAAAGATCTAGAGAGTTGGGATTGCATGGAGTAAACTAGTGAAAACACCTAGGCTCCCGATCGTCGTGATCAACAAAAGGTATTAGGAAAATGAAAAAACAGAAGCGTTCCATCGGAAGAAATCCAGTCGTTCGGATTTTGATCATAGGGGTATTCGAGGTCGTTGGCGTGCTGCTCATGGCCTGGTTGCTCGACGGCCTTAAGATCGAAGGGCTGCGCACCGCCATTGCCGCCGTTGTCATCATCAGCTTGCTCAACGCCTTACTGTGGCCGATCCTGACCCGTATCTTCCTGCCCTTCGCCGTTTTCACGGCCGGCTTCTTCTTCCTATTACTCAACGGCGTCATCATCTGGCTGGCCGGGCTGATCGTCGACGGCTTCACCGTTGCCAACGTTTGGCCGACGGCCATTATCGCCTCCGTGGGCATCACCGCCGTCAACGTCATTCTGAGCACGCTGCTGACCTTAGACGACGACAGCTCCTATTACCGCAACGTCGTCCGGCGACGCATGCGCCGTCAGGGCAAGGTGGAAGAGACCGATATACCTGGCGTCTTCTTCCTGGAGATCGATGGCCTGGCCAAACCTGTGCTGGAGAAAGCCATGGAGATGGGTTACGCCCCGACGATAAAGCGCTGGCTCGAGCAGGGCGATCACAAGTTAGTCGCCTGGGAAACCGATCTCTCCTCCCAGACCTCGGCCAGCCAGGCCGGGATTTTGCACGGAAGCAATGTCGAAATACCTGCTTTTCGCTGGTATGACCGCGAACGAAAGATTATCGTGGCCTCCAGTAACCCCGACGAAGTCGCCCGGCTGGAGCAGGAACACTCCGACGGAAATGGCCTGCTGGTAAACAACGGAGCCAGCCGCGGCAATCTGCTGTCAGGGGATGCGCCCAACGTCATGAACACGGCCAGCACCATTAAAGACATGTCCCGTTTTCATACCAGCGATTTCTACGCCTACTTCTCCAGTCCTTACAACTTCACCCGCACGCTACTGCTATTTTTCTGGGACATCGTCCTGGAGAGGTATCGCTTCTGGCGCGACCGCCGTGAAGATGTACAACCCCGGCTGGATAAACACCACCGCAATTTTAAGTACGCCCTGGTGCGGGGTGTGACGACCACTATATTGCGCGAGTTAAACATATACACCCTCATTGGCGATATGTATACCGGAATGCCCTCAGCCTATGCTACCTTCGTCGGCTATGATGAAGTGGCCCACCATTCAGGCGTGGAAACCAAAGATGCTTACGACGCCCTTTTCAAGATAGACCAGCAATTTGCCCGCCTGGAGAACGCGGCCGAGCAGGCACCGCGGCCCTATCTCTTTGTCATCCTCTCCGACCATGGCCAAAGCGGCGGACTCACCTTCAAACAACGCTACGGCCAAACCTTGGAAGAGGTGGTCCAAGGGCTGGCTGAGGAGTACCTGGTACAGAGATTCGAGCAGGCCAGCGAGGGTTATGGCCATGTTAACGCTTTCCTATCCGACGCCATGCAGCATGAAACGGGCAACACCACAAAGCGCGTGACGGGGAGGATTAAACGCTATGCCGCTGATGATCAGGTCGCCCAGGGTGAACCGGTCGATATCGCGGAAAGCGAAAAGGACGCGAAAGACGACAAGGACGAGTTGCCGGGGATCGTGGTTTTGGCCTCGGGGAATCTGGGTCTGGTATACGGTACGGCGAGGCCTGTTAGAGCAACCATTGAGGAGATTGAGACGATCTTTCCCGGACTGTTGGCTGGCCTGGTGGCTCACGAAGGGGTCGGTTTCGTCATGGTTGGTTCTGTGGAGCAAGGCCCGGTGGTCATCGGCGAGGGAGGCCGCCATTACCTGAAAGACGGGCGGATAGATGGGGAGGATCCGCTAGCCAATTTCGGCCCGCGAGCAGCCCGACACTTAATCAGGGAAGATAGTTTTTCCAATTGCCCCGACCTCCTGGTGAATAGTTTTTACAACATTGAGAAAAACGAAGTGGCTGCCTTCGAGGAGTTGATCGGTTGCCATGGCGGAATGGGTGGTTACCAAACCCAGCCATTCTTACTTTATCCGGCCGATTGGGAACTCGAAACAGAAGAAATCATTGGCGCCGGTTCGGTGTACACGCAGTTGAAGAGCTGGCTGGGCCAGGTTCATCAGACCGAATCCGCCTAAATAACCTACCTATTTGCATTACTAAACGCATTGCTCGGCTGAAAAGAGGAATGCCGACTCGGGCCGACAGGAGTCGGGCCGACAGGAGTCGGCTTGGCGCTGGGCAAAGGTGGTATGATTCCGAAGAATACTGTTACAATTGGTCGCCTTATACACCTCCGTATGTCGAACGCCGTCACCGGAAGACGACTGCGAACGGCGAAGTGTATTCGTCCAAGTTGATACGCCTGCTGGGCAGCCAGAGCTAGCAGCCCATCCACTCTTTAGGAAGAAATACTCTATGAACGAGACATCAGACCTTATCGTTTTCTGGGTTGTCGTCCTTTCCCGGTTCCTGGTTCCATTTACGATTCCCCGGTTCCCACTCCCAGGAATCTTAGCTTGCCTCATAATCGATGCGGTCGACCAGACGATTTTCCAGCAATTCACCAACCTGGAACTGACTGGTTACCAGGGCTACGACAAAGCCCTAGACATCTATTACCTGGTTATCGCCTATATATCGACGCTGCGAAACTGGACGAATCTGTTCGCCTTTAGAGTGAGCCAGTTCCTTCTATATTACCGGTTGTTTGGCGTAACTCTGTTTGAATTAACTTACTCTGGTGACGGGCCACGCTGGTTGTTGTTGATCTTCCCCAATGTCTTCGAATATTTCTTCATCTTCTATGAGATCGTGCGCTTGCGGTGGGACCCGGTGAAGATGACCAAGCGGTTCGTCATCATCTCCGCGGCGGCTATCTGGATCTTCATCAAGATCCCCCAGGAACTATGGATCCACATTTTCCAGTTAGATACGACGGATTTCATCAAGGAGACTATTTTCGGCGTGCCTGCTGATACCCCGTTTTCCGAGATCCTGGCCGACAACCTTTGGATCATCGGCCTAGCGGTTGTGCTGGCTATCCTCATCGTGATGGTGGCTCGCTGGATCGGTAAGCGCCTACCCCCAGCCGATTGGCCCATGTCAATCGACGCTAATGATCATTTGGATGTCAATCCCGAGGTCGTGGAGAGTCGAGAGATGTCTACCGGATCGGATCGCTTCTTTGACAACGTCCTGTTCGAGAAAATCGCCCTGGTGTCGCTGGTTAGCATCATCTTCGCCCAGATTTTGCCTGAAGTTAAGGCCACAACCCTCCAGTTGGCAGTCGCCGTCGCCTTCGTCATCATCCTCAACACGGTCGTCAGCCATTGGCTCGCCGGACGGGGCACGACATGGCGGTCGACGCTGCAACAGTTCGTCGCGATGGTGTTCGTCAACTTCGGCCTGGTCTTGATCTACAGCTTCCTTCTGCCCGCGTTCGACGGGTCAATCAACGTCGGCAATACGCTCTTCTTCGTCTTGCTGTTGACCCTGCTCGTCACGATGTTTGATCGCTATCGCCCATTCTATGACATGCGCGTCGCCATGCAGAGCCAGTCAGCAGCTGCCGAGTGATCGCACTCCGGCCGGAAGTGGAACTCGCAGCCGCGAAATAACCGGTGAAGATTAGCCATGGGGCTATCGCGCCGATGACGGCGCAGATAGGATAGAATCTCTTCAGCATATTCGGACCTCTTTATAGAACCGCTCCCCTGGCCAATAGGTTGGCTCCCATTAGCAATAGGCCTAATATGAAAAAGGTAGGCACTCGAGGCCTGCAGCTGTGAAACGCTTTTCATCTGCCACAGAGCGCGGGAGTGCCTACCGTGATTGCACCATTATCGAAACGACCGCGAGTTACTGCCGGGCCATGATCGCCCGCATCTCGGTTTCCGTGTCAACAATCAGCTCGCCACTAACGTCCATTGTCACCGTATGGATGACGCCGGTGAAGGGGAACGGAGCCTGGTACGTGTCCGTAACCGGCGATCCTGGATCTCCGCCGACAGCCACGCCGCTGGCCAGGCCGAGCATGATCGGGTTGGTGACCGGCATCTCCACCTGCCCCACCAGTTTTCCGTCGATGTAAAGCTGCCCTAGACCGGCCGCGCCTTTACCTTTCAAGACATCCGGTTCGCCGGTAACCTCGAACTCGTAGCGCAGTTGGTGCCGTCCTTCAGGAACGAGCACGGTGGACTCGACGTGATAGAAATTGCGAGCCACGTAGTTATAGAGGTACTGTAACTTGCCGTCTTTGACGTAGAACGAGTACCCACCGTCGATACCGCCCTGAGAGATCAACACACCCTCGTCGTTCGCCTTTATCTCCACATCGGCCGTGATGCTGTGCGGCCGGTTGATGATCCTCGCCGCTGTGTTTACCGGCACTTCCTGCGTGCCCGGATAGTAGGTGTAACTGGTGCGGTCCGCTGCCAGCTGCGGCCGTTCCTCGCCAAATCGTTGTTGACCTCGACCGTCCACCGGCAGGACATTGTATTTACCCGCCTCAACGTACCACTGGGCGATCATCTCGATCAGCTTGGGTCGGTTCTCCGCGGCCACGTTGTGGTTCTCGGCGAAGTCCTCGTTTACGTTGTACAACTCCCAACTGGTAGCATCCATTTCAGTCAATTTCGCGGCCGGGATCGGCGTGCCAAAGGGGAGTCCCTCGGCGAACGATGTCCCCGGCCAGGGGCAAACGGCCCGCCATCCATCGTGGTATATCGACCGGTGCCCAAGCATCTCAAAGTATTGGACCTTGTGCTGGCTGGTAGCCGCTGCATCGCCAAAACTATGGGCAAAACTGACTCCTTCGATCGCTGATTGGCTGACGCCCTTGATGTTTGCGGGCGGTTGGATGCCCAGCGCGTCGATCACCGTGGGCACCATATCAATGGCGTGGGCGTATTGTGCACGGACCTCGCCCCTGGCCTGAATGCCCTCCGGCCAGTGGACGATGAACGGGTCGCTGATTCCGCCGCGATAGGTCTCCCGCTTCCAGCGCCGGAAAGGCGTGTTGCCCGCCCAGGTCCAACCCCAGGGATAGTGATTGAAGTATTTAGGCCCGCCCAGCTCGTCCAGGGCCGCCAGGTTCTCTTCCAGCGATTCCGGCACGAAGTTGAAGAACAGGTTCTCGTTCACCGATCCTTTAGGCCCGCCTTCGGAACTGGCCCCGTTGTCGGAGAGGACCATGATCAGCGTGTTCTCATACTCGCCAATCGTCTTCAAGAAATCCAGGAGCCGGCCTATGTGATGGTCGGTATGGGTCAGGAATCCGGCAAAGACCTCCATCATCCGGGCGTAGAGGCGCTTCTCTTCGGACGAACATTGATCCCAGGGTTTGACATCCGGGTCGTGCCTGGAGAGTTCGGCATCGGCCGGAACCACGCCTAGCTCTTTTTGACGAGCAAATACCTTCTCCCGATAAACTTCCCAGCCGTCGTCGAAGGCGCCGCTATATTTATCCGCCCATTCCTTGGGTACGTGATGAGGGGCGTGCATGGCTCCGGTGCAGAAATACATGAAGAAGGGCTTGTTCGGTGCGACCTGCTTGGAGTCGGCGATGAAGCTCATGGCCTTATCGGCCAGGTCTTCGGTCACGTGGTAGCCTTCCTCAGGGATCTTGGGTGGTTCCACGCGGTGGTTATCATAGGTCAGATCGGGGTAATACTGGTGCGTATCGCCGCCCAAGAAACCATAGTACCGCTCAAAACCACGGCCCAACGGCCAGCGCTCGTAAGGACCGGCGGCCGAGATCTGGTCGGCCGGCGTCAGGTGCCACTTTCCAATCGCATAAGTGTTGTACCCATGCTCGAGCAGCATCTCCGACAGGAATCCATTCTCAAAGGGGATGTTTCCGTTATAGCCGGGATAGCCGGTCGAGGTTTCTGTGATGGCGGCCATGGCGTTGGAATGGTGATTGCGCCCGGTTAAGATGCAAGTCCTGGTGGGCGAGCATAGGGCTGTGGTGTGCATGTTGTTGTACAGCAGGCCATTCGCCGCCAATTTGTCCAAGTTGGGCGTCTCTATTGGGCTGCCATAGCAACCAAGCTGGCCATAGCCGGTATCGTCCAGGATGATAAACAGCACGTTGGGCGCGCCTTCCCGGGCCCGGCGCGGCTCAGGCCAGGCGGGACTGGATTGATCCCAGGTGCGGCCGATAACGCCGGGGAAGGTAGAACCGGGTTTATACTCTTTCAAGGTCATAATTTTCCTCCATCGCTTAAGAACGTGAGTGCTAATTAGGAAACTGTAAAGCTCTTCCTTGTATCAAGTTGGTGGATCGGATGTGCCCCGAACCGGCATTACGATGTTTACAATGTCTCACCGCCTTCTTACATTCCCAAGGGGGATTGAACGTGATGCAATCAGGTTGGTTGCCTGAGCTAGAGTTGTTATATGCCCATTTGCTGATGAATTTGTGAGATCGCGGATAAGCAGAATAGCGGATCCCCAGAATGATCATATGCTTCCCTTCCTCACGTGGGTAATAGGAACCGGAAGTTGTTTCTGAGATGAACCGATCAGAGTTTGACGTTTTTAAGAATGGGGATCGGCAGAGTATCTACCGATCCCTGCTAACAATCTAGGGACTACTCTTAGTCCTCTCTGGCTGCATCGCCGGCCGCATGCAGCATATCCGACTCGGCCAACTCGGCCGATCCGACGGCTATTTCGGCCACGCCTTCGGCAGCTACATCTCTAGCGACCTCATCCAGCGCTTCCGCTGCCGCCACTTCACTGACGCCGGCCACGAAGTCGGCCGCCCCGGCTTCCGCCAACTCCTCGCTGCGGCTGGCGATATCTCCCGCTACAGCCAGCCTGGTCAGGCCCTCGGCCATCTCGTTGACTCCGAGATCGGCTACTTCCACGCCCGTAGCGCCCATGGCGGCAGCCAATGCCCTTGTGGCCCCAGCGCGAAGCATCGAATCGGTAGCGACATCCTGTAGCTCGAAGCTCTTATCTTCCAAGAAGAGGGACATTATGGGCAAGCCCAGGATATCGGCGATACTACTCACCGCCTGCAGTTGCCCGGCGATAGCGGCCAGGTGCATGCTCTCATCCAGATCGGCCTGGCTCAAAGAACCAACCAGGGCGCTCTGGACGGCAATATCGTCTGAGGCCGCCAGCATCTCCGCGCCTTCGGCTAGATCGATAGCACCGGCTGAGGATACGGCCTTGCTCAACACGGCCGCTCGTTCGGCGACGAGCATCTCGTCGACTCCCCGAGTCACATCGCTGGCGCCGGCTGCCAGAACATCTCGGCTGACATCTTCGATTTCGCCAGCAGCTTCTAAATCATCCAAACCCGTGGCTACGTCCAAGACACCTTCAATTTCTGCTACGTCGCCCATGAGTTCGACCTCATCGGCAAATTCGTCGTTGCTTGTAATTTCGTCGGTCATTTCAAAAATCTCCTTATGGGGGATCGGTGATCGGTCGTCGGTTACTGGTAGCTGGCTACTAGTAGCTAACAACTAGCGACCAGCTACCAGCAACCGATCACTCGTCCCTATTCCAATTCCAACATCTCGTCGGCCGAGGCGCTAACTTGTTCGTGCTCCAAGGCTTTTTTAAGTTTTTCCTCGTCCTCATTGGAGAGCGAGGTCTGGTAAACGGTGCCGCCGAACTTTTCGAGCTCGGGTAATACCTTATCGGTTGTTGCTTCGACCACTAGCATGAATAGGGCCGATCCGCCTGGCTCCAGTGATTCGCCTACTTCCTTGATGAACTTGTTGTCGATGCCAAGATCTGCGGTCTTGCCCATTAAGCCAGCGAGCAATGCGCCGACAAGTCCCCAGAAAATCGGGGCTAGAAAGAGCAGGCCGATGAGCAATCCCCAGAAGCCACCCCAGACGGCCGCTGAGCCAACCGCGGCGTTCTCCAAGGTCTGTTTGACTTTAACTTTGCCTTTCTCGTCCTTTGTCGCCAAAGCCGCATCTTCGAGCTTCAATATCTCCATCTTCTGCATGCGGTCCAGCGCCTCGAAGGCCCCCCGTCCCGATTCTTGATCTTTATAGGTTATTGCAATTAACGTACTCAACCTTTGTCCTCCGTGTGACATTAAATACCGATCTTCTAGATCGTTATGGGAGCTATCCACTACTTGCCCCTATCATCCAACAAAATCGGCTCCGATCCCCATGGAATCATACCACGATCTGGGCCTAATAGGATAATGCCAAACACATGGTTCGAATTCAGGTCAGCGACCATAAAAACACGCTGTCACGTCTGTTGGGAACAGGCCATTCTCCACTGATTTTTGAGGTCATCCCGGCTGTCCTTTTTCTTCGATACTCTGGAAACACAGACCACCATACGGTTAGACAGCCAAGACTTTCGGCTATTGAGCTTCCTTGGCCTTGGGCCAGGCCAGCCAATCCTTGCCAATAGTCTCGATAATATCCGCCTTGACTTCCAGGCAAGAAAATTCATCCCAAGAAATGACTATCCGTTGGGGATCGTCCTTGAGATCGGTGAGTTCCCCTTCTGTTCCTTCATAGGTCTTGGATCGCTCGTAAAGAGGGCAGACGATGCCCTTGGCGACCATGCTGTTCATGACGATGGGTGCGGCCGGCGTATGGCTTTCGTACTGGGTGAAGGTGTATTCGCACCCTTGGGCATCGCCCTCCTTATCGCTAGTCGGCAGTAGTTGGCCATCCATCCAATCCGACGTATCGATGCCGGCTATCTGGCAAAAAGTGGGCGGTAGGTCGATGATGCCCACCGGCTGAGATCTAAGCCAACGTACGTTCTGTCAGCCATTTACGCGGCCCTGGCTATAATCGCCCCTGGAGTCGTTCACCCAGATTCGGCTTCACAAGTGCAAACAGGCGGTTGGTTGCTAAAGATCAATAGCGAACCCATCGCGCTGATTCGATCCCTTGCATTCTAATCAGACAAACCACAACTATTCGATGTCTTTTGGATCTCATTCGCCATAGGTGACATGCGCTGGGCAGTCGCTGCCTTGAGAAAAAAGTGAGCGTGAATTGGCTGATCTGGCGATTAAAGCGGGCCTGGATCCGGTTCTAGTCCTAGCGTTACCGGTCTGCGAGGTATAGACCGTTCAGGTGCCTGTCACCCTTCCCCATGGTCATTCATTTCGTCCCAATATTCCCCCCATTTAAAGGGGTATGTCTTCCTCGTGTTTGACGTTACAGCCTTGAACTCCATGAGAGCTTCGAATACCTCCTGTTTGGCGCTGTTGCGTGCTATCGTTTTCAATGTTTCATCGCTCAATCCATGATCTCCAGCCTCGGCAGCTTCTCCGGCCGACTCGTATGCCGATCTATAGATGTCTTCCAGCTTAGGATGTGGACCGGTCGACTCGGCCAAATCCTGCTCAGACGCCAATGCCTCTAATTCGATTTTAGCCTCTATATCCGCGGCTATCGCCTCCGCTTCCTCTCTCACCTTCATGGCCACATATGTTTCGCGGTTATGTGACCTGACATCGGCCGCTGTCCCTTCAAGGTGATAGCGGGCGTGTTTGGCTTCGTGAATCAAGGCCAGAGCGGCTAATTCTGTATCGTAGCCACGCTTCATGATTATTTGATTCGTAGTGGGATTGAATCGCGTCCCCCCCTCCGCCTCAAACGATATGCTTATACTATATCGCTCTATCAAGGCCAATGTCGCCCGGCCGGTATCAATTTCATTAAGCACCTCGTAAATTCCTCTGAACTGTTCCTTGTCAATTCCATCAACCAGCAGCGCGTCCGATGGCATTGGCTTCCCAGGCATCAGATCCATCACCGCCTCAAGCACCTCAATGGCCAGTGGCGCCGAGAGTGCCTCATCTGTTAACGGTGCCAGGCCCCTTAGGAGCGGCAACAAGATCGATATGGCTATCACTGCAAGTAGTGTGTGGCGGGACTGCATTTTTCCATCTCCTCTGGATTTGGGCGCCGGGCGGGCGCTCGTGATTCGATGGATGCAGTCTGACCTGAGCCCGTAGGCACAGAATCACCGGTTCATGTTCAAAACGTCACCAACTGTCATAGAACTGTTCGCATTTTGTGAAGGAGCGTTTTCACGTATACTAGAGATTGGCTAGCGGCAATTTGCGGGAACCATTCCATCTAGCAACGAGACCTCTTCCGCCGTGCACACAAGGCGGTGCTGATTACAGCAATTGCGATCACCGTTAGCCGTCACAGACAGGAGACAATGACCGCATTACATCTATCTATGTTGGGCCGTCTCGGCGTCTCGCTGGACGATCTGCCAACCGTCAAATTCAGGACAAAACGCGCCCAGGCGCTGTTGGCTTATCTTGTCACCGAAGAAGCGCCCGATAGGGTGCTCCATAAGCGTGAGGCGCTTATGGAGTTGTTATGGCCCGGACTTCCTCCCAAATCGGCCCGCAGCAACCTGCGGCAAACGCTATATTACTTACGCCAGGCTGTCGTCGATTTGCCCTCATCCAACGGCGAGGACAGCGTACCGTTATTGCTGACCGATCGATCCACGGTAGGGCTTAATCCCGCTTACCCCTTGGATGCCGATGTTCTAAATCTCAGCCGTTTACTCGCCGGCACAGAAGAGCATTGGCCGGAGGCCATCGATCTCTATCGAGGTGACTTCCTGGCTGACTTCTATCTCCCTGACGCCAACACCTTCGAAGAGTGGGCCGCAGGCAGACGGGCGGCCTATCGACGACAAGTTCTTGACGCCCTGGATAGGCTCACGGTCCAGCGGTTAGTGCAGGCCGATTATGTGCAAGCAGAGCGCTATGCCCTGCGCCAGCTGGAGATCGACAACTTACGCGAAGGCGCCTACCGGGCTTTGATGCAACTATATGCCTGGAGCGGTAGGCAATCCGAGGCTTCGAGCATATATCAAGATTGTGTCCGAGTACTGGATGAAGAGGTGGGTAGCCCGCCCGACGAGGCGACGACATCTCTATACGAGGCCATTCGCGAGAACCGTTTACCACCACCGCCCATAAAACCGCAGTCCGAGATTCCTGCCCCTGCGGAGGAGCGAGCTGTAATGGCTGCTAGCCCTTACCGCGGACTCTTTGCCTTCCGCGAAGAGGATGCTGCTTATTTCTTCGGTAGGGAGGTGTTCACTGAGCGGCTAGTTGAGGCTGTTAAGGAACGACCCCTGGTCGCCGTGATCGGCCCTTCCGGAAGCGGTAAATCTTCAGTGCTTCATGCCGGTTTACTGGCTCGTCTTAATAAAGAGAGCGAGTGGAATGTCGCTGCTTTCCGCCCCGGGAGCCAGCCTTTTTACGGGTTAGCGGCGGCTCTCCTGCCCTTGCTCGAGCCGGAAATGACCGAGACCGACCGCTTGCTGGAGACGCGCAAAATGGCCAGAGTTCTCGAAACTGGGGATCTGCCGCTCAGTGATGTAATCGATCGCTGTCGGCAAATGAACCCCAAGGCTCCTCGCCTCATGCTGGTGTTAGATAAGTTTGAGGAGCTATACACCCTCGGTCCTTCACTGAATGGGGGCCGTCGCTTTTTGGATGCGATTCTGGAGGCGGTTATCAACCAGAGGGCTGGCTCCAAACATGCATTCTCCCTTGTTCTGGCATTGCGGGCTGATTTCTTAGATCAGGTGTTGAGCTACCGCCGCTTCGCCGACGCCTTACAGGATTCCACCATCATCCTGGGGCCAATGACCCATGAGGAATTAGCCGAGGCGATTGTAAAACCGGCCGCAGCGATGGACGTGGCCTTTGAATCCGGCCTGGCGGAGCGGATTCTGGGTGGCGTAGGTGACGAACCGGGCAACCTGCCGCTGCTGGCGTTCGCCCTCGCGATACTATGGGATCGGCAAAGCAATTCAGAACTTACCCACGAGGCATACGACGCCATCGGTGGTGTTGATGGGGCTCTGGCCCGCTATGCCGATGAAGTATTTGACGGGCTGGATGAAGTTGGTCAGCGTAGAGCACGCCATGTCTTCGTGCAACTGGTCCGACCCGGCCTACAGACCGGCGACACACGACGGCTGGCTCGTCGCATGGAGTTAGGTGCGGGAAACTGGGAGCTAGCCCACCACTTGGCCGACGCACGACTGGTTGTCATCGGCCGTGATCCGGCCGGCCAGGAGACTGCTGAACTGGCCCATGACACCCTGATTCGCCGCTGGGGCCGGCTTCGGGATTGGCTGGAAGAAGATCGCGCCTTTCGCATATGGCAGGAGCGCTTGCGTGCGGCCTTAGGCCAGTGGGAGGCGAGTGAGAAGGATGAGGGGGCTCTGTTGCGTGGAGCCCCCCTGACCGAAGCTGATAGCTGGCTGAGCGAGAGTCGGGATCAGCTGAGCGCAGTTGAAATCGCCTTTATCGAGGCTAGCTGCGCCTTGCATAACCGGCAAGAGGCTGAACAGGAGCAGGCCCGCGCGGCGCGGGAGCGAACCCGCCGCATCATAACGTTTGGCCTGGCAATTGGTATGTGTCTAGCCATTGGCTTAGCCCTGCTGGCAGCCTGGCAATGGAACAACGCGCGGCAAGCCAGGTTCGTGGCTGAAGGCCAGCGCGATCAGACCCAAAAAACCCTCGCACAATCTCTGGCCTCACAGGCTCAACTGCTTATTGACGATCAACTCGACCTGGCTCTTCTACTGGCTGTGGAAGCTTTTTACTTGAGCGACTCGCTGGAAACACGGGGAAACCTGCTGTCAGCTGTGAGCCAGGATCCCAACCTGCGCGCCTACCTGCATGGCCATGAGGACCAGGTGCGAAGCGTGGTTTTGAGTCCCGATGGTCGCACTTTTGCCTCAGGCGGAGATGATAATGTTATCCGGCTGTGGGACCTGGAGACGGGGCAACCCATCGGTCCTCCTATCAATGGACATACAGACAACGTCCGGGGGCTGGCTTTCAGCCCCGACGGCCGGCTCCTGGCCTCCGCCAGTTTTGATGATACCGTCATGTTGTGGGATGTGGAGTCTGGCCAGGCTATCGGCCCTCATCTCGACCTCCATTCCAGGGATGTTTGGAGCGTGGCCTTCAGCCCCGATGGAGAGCTGCTAGCCTCAGGAGACGCCGATGGCGTCATTCGTTTCTGGGACGCCGGGAACGGAAAGCCGTTGGGCACCCCATTGTCCGCTCATTCGGCCACCGTGGCGGCATTGGCCTTTAGCCCCAGTGGTAACATCCTGTTCTCGGCCGGCCGGGACGATTCGCTCCATTTGTGGGCTATAACGAATAATACCTCTAACCCAGATGCCCTTTACGCTCGACCCTTGGCCCTACCGCTCAAGGGACACAGTGGTATCGTGCGCGCTATGTCTATCAGTCCGGATGGCCAGATCCTGGCTATGGATGGTGATGATAACACCATCGTGCTTTGGGATCTCGCGGCCGTTGAGGCCGTCGCCGCAGACGCCGCATCGGCCGCCAGCCAGGGAGCAGCGGACCTAACAGCGGTCCCCGTTATACCCATCGGTCCACCGCTCGTCGGGCATAACGACTGGATAACTTCCCTGGCCTTCGCTGCGGACAATACGTCACTGGCTTCCGCTAGCAAAGACGGTCAAGTGATCATCTGGGACATATCATCAGTGCTTGGTCAAGGTGAAACCATCGGTAGGTCTGAAAGCCAGTCCTTGGCCCAAGCTGGGCAGCCAATCTGGAGCCTGGCCTTCGCTCCTGACGGTCATACGGTGATCGGCGGAACCGCTGATGGCCGCCTAATCTTGTGGGATATGACCGGACCACACCCCTTATCCCGACAATTCCCTGGACCTGCTTCTCCTGAACAGAGCCTGGCATTTAGCTCCGACGGCCAGATCCTGGTCGCAGGAGATAGGGATAATAATGTTAACTTGTATGATGTAGACGAAAACAGCAGGGCTTTCGGTCAAACCATCAACCAACCTTTGACTGAACACGATAACAGGGTTTATGGCGCCGCCTTTAGTCCAGACGGAACTACCCTGGCTACATCAGATAGAGATGGCAATATCATCTTGCGGGATTCGAGAACCTGGAGCCCAATAATGCCGCCTTTGACTGGGCACGAGGATGCCGTATGGGACGTAGCCTTTAGCCCTGATAGTCGTTTCTTGGCCTCCGGCAGTGCTGATAATACGGTACGTATTTGGGATGCTGTTTCTGGCGATCCGCTGCTCCCCCCACTTATTGGACACCAGACTATTCGCGGCTCCCTCGATCACTCCGGCATCGATCCATGGAGAGGTTCCCACAGGGTACTTTTCAGCCCTGAGGGCGATTGGTTGGTCTCAACTGGTGCAATAGGTGATGTAATCCTTTGGGATCTCGCGGTTCTTGCCGAGAACGATTCGCCGGGCGGGGATTCATCTGAAATACAGGCTCCAGTCCCGCGTTTTACTTGGCGACTTGGTCGGGCCACCAGCGATGGCTTGGCTTTTAGCCCAGATGGACGGATATTGGCCTCCTCCACCATTAACGGTATGATTTTCTTGCACGACGTAATCTCTGGTGAACAGATCGGAGAACCATTGCTTGGTCACAGCACTGCGGTTGATGGCATCACATTTAGTCCAGAAGGGGACATGATGGTCAGCGTCAGCAGCGATGGGCAGCTCATTTTTTGGAATATGGTTGAGGATTCAGTAAATTTCGGCCGGCCCTATGGGCCTCCTATCGACGGCCCCCCATTGTTTAGATTACCGTCAATTGCCGTCACTCCGGATGGCCTACAACTGGCCTCAATCAGCGCCTTTCGAAACATCATCATCTGGGACATCAGCGTTGATTCCTGGTTATCCCACGCCTGCCGTCGGGCTAACCGCAACCTGACAGGAGAAGAGTGGCGGCGGTTCTTCGGTGATGAACCATATCGCTTGACCTGTCCGGATCTCCCCCCAGCTTCAGATGCTTGAGGCAGCAAGCTTATACGGGTTTGCGTGCTCTGACCAAGGCAACATTCGCCATAGCCGCATCATTTTTTTGGTCCCTCGTGTGTTCATGCTCCCCGTTAAGCTCGCTCCCGAAGGGGTTTTCCACCTGCCGGAACTCCTCTTTCTCGATTTCCAGCACGGGTAAGTTGGCGGCGATCTCCCCGGCCGACATCAAGTCACCCTCTGCGAAGTGCCAGACCTCGTTCATCGACTTATCCCACTCGACGACGATCAGCGTGCCCCCGGGGGCTAGCGATTTCAGGGCCGTGTCCAAAACCCGCTTGCTGCCTTGCCCGCCTGGCAGGGCATAGCTGCTGATAACCAGATCGTACCGCTTAATTGGCTCCCAGATCGTGGTGTCGGCAGCGTGAAATTGAACATCCAATCCTTTCTTTCGCGCCGCTTGTTGGGCGAGCTTGATCGCCTCTTCCGACCAGTCGATCCCGGTTACCTGCCAGCCTCGCGCTGCCAGCATCAAGGCATTATGCCCCACCCCACAGCCCAGATCGACGGCCGAACCCGGTAGAAGACCTTCAACTTCTTGGGCCAGAAAACGATCGGGCACACCGGCCTGGTTCGAGTCCTGCTTATAGGTCTCGTTCCAAAATTCCTGATCCATCTCGCTCATATTATCTTCAATACTCTTTCAAATTATGGTTTTTGCTCGTAACCAGCGACCGGCGACCAGCAGCCAACGACCGGCGACCAGCAGCCAGCGACCAGCGACCAGCGACCAGCAACGCGACATGCACTATACCGAAAATATCCACGCCATCGTTCTTTTAAAGTCGTTGCTAGGTAATCTGATAGGCTATCATAGCCAAACGACAGCTTCCGGCCATTATGGGCCGAAATAACCGGCTTTGAGCGGTGCTCAGTTTATTAACAGACTCGTTCGGCCAGCTAACTGAGTGGAAAAATGAAACAACGAATCGCCTTTATCGGCACGGGCTCGGCCGGATACATAGTCACGACTCGCGCCAGCCATCGCCCCCGCTCTCCCAGGTTCAAGCGGCCAACTTATCTCTGACGCGAGCCCTTCTCAGCAGATTCTTGTCACCAGGAGTCACCTTCCGATAGACTTTTTGCGCCTTATTCGTGAACAGATGAGATCTATGGCCGGCGAATGCCCAGCGATATATTACGAGCGATACAATGTTTAAAGACTTTCCCGACGACGTCAGGTATATGGTGGTTATTAACCACGAGGAGCAATACTCTCTCTGGCCTGCCGACCGGGGAAAACCGCTGGGTTGGAAAGATGCGGGTAGAACGGGTTCCAGGAAGGCTTGCCTGGCCTGTCTTGCCAAGCCACTATTGAAGAGGTGTGGACAGATATGCGCTTAAAAACCGGCAGGCCATAACCCTACTATACACCATGACCAGTGTAGGCGATGAAGAGAAAATCGTTCTCCCTTTACCCAACGATGAACAAGTGGCAGCCTGGACCGCTCAGGTGAAAGATCTCAGGTCTGTTCTCGTAGCTGTCTAAGACAGAAGAGAACCTTGCCATGATCGCCCAGTTGTGGCCATCTAACGGATATTAGCCTACGGTGAATGCCAGATCCAATCGCGTGAAGACAACCAAGTCCGATCCGCGCACGGTTCAGTAATCTCAGCGACGTCAAGAGAAGCGCCTTGGACAACTTCGACTGCCCAGCGGCCAACCTGAGATCCGGGGCACATTTCCCACACTTCAGAAGTCGCATCTGTTAGGTTCAGCATCGGCCCCTGGAGTGCCCAGTTTCTCTCGAGCCATCCAATTTTGAAATAAGGATCGCTCTTCATAGGATCCTCGAGAGAGGTGGTTTCCAGGACGCTTCCGTCTGGGTTGAAGATCCAGTACAATCCGCCCCCCTCTACGGTCCAGATGCCGACCAGAGCTTCTCTTAGGGCCTGTTCTGTTGTCTCTCGCCACTCCTCTACCAGCGGGACGACACGTTCCGCGTTCCCGCGAGAGTAGATTGCCTGGCCTTCCTGACCGTAGAGCTGGGAGTATTCGTCCGGGCGATTCTCGGCCGCCCATGCCTGGAAACTAGAAAGGAGATAGTCCACTACCAGAGCCCTCACCGGCTGCAGCGCCCCATTGACCTCTTGGACTAGGTCACCTTCAAAACGATAGGCAATAACAGGAAAGTTGAGCTGATCAAAGCCCATTGCCTTGTCAACGTCGTTGCTGCCCAGAGCCTGGCAAGTGACCGTCTTCTCATCTACAGCACAGGCATCGAGTTGCAGTTCGGCGTTGAGCATGGCTTGGTACTCGTGGAAGGCTCGAATCTGGTCCTTGCCCTCGAGAGCCGTAGCCCCCAACGACAGCCTGGCGTCGGGAGCGAAGAAGACGACACTGGCCTCTATGTCATGGCTGTTATGGGCTTCCTGGTAGGCCTTGACGAGGCTCAGCAAGTCGGGCACTGGAGTCGGAGTCGGTGGTTCTGGCGTTGGGGTTGGCGGCAACGGCGTCGGCGTGGGTGGCTCTCGCGTGGGCGGTTCCGGTGATGGGCCGGCTGGCTCTGGCCTCGGGGGTTCAGGCGTTGGCTCTGGCGATTTCACGGCCGGTTTCGCGCAGGCAACACTAAAGATCAAGATACAAACAAGAATAGCTAGCGGCTTCGTCATTCTGGTCATTGCTTCCTCCATCGGCTCGGAAAAACCGCGGCTTGAGATACAAGGATTCCGGTCATGGATTCGCGTTTGTTATCATCACCCTCCGAAGCGATATGGCTCAGGTTCGTCACAACCAAACAACCAAAAGGACTCAATAGACAGGTTCTGACGGCCACCTCCGCAGATCAACTTTCTGGTATTGTCCGGGTGCCCGTCAGAATTTTGGAAAAGCCCAACGGTTCTCTAGGTCGGCAACGTGCCCTGAAGCCCAAAAAGGCATCGCTAATCCAGAGTTCGCTATCCACACCTAATACACCTATAACTCTGTCTGCTAGACTACCAGTTTTACTGACCCCAGCCAACAAATGTTGGTCATCGCCACTTATGGAGCAGCGACACACTTATTGTTGCATACCTCGACGAAATACGGCAACGATCGCTTTCGCCAGATCTTCATCGACCATTGCGAGCGATGGTGGGATTGGCGAAGGGAAGAGATACCGGTTGCCCCGGGTCTTATTTATGGCCGTCATTATGACCACGACTCACGCCAGTCACCACCTCCGCTTTCCCAAGTTCGTGCGGCTGTCGAATCTCTGACGCGATCCCGTTTCAGTAGATTCTTACCGCAGCGAGTCACTTTCCGATAGACTTCATGAGCCTTATTCGTGAATAGAAGAGATCTATGGCGGGCGAACGCCCGGCGATATATTAGGAATGATACGATGTTTAAAGACTTTCCCGACAATACCAACTATAAGGTGGTCATAAACCACGAGGAGCAATACTCCCTCTGGCCCGCCAGCAAGGAAACACCGTCGGGCTGGAAGGATGTAGGTAGAACGGGCTCCAAGCGGACTTGCCTGGCATACATCGAAGAGGTGTGGACCGATATGCGACCGCTCAGCGTCCACACCAAGATGGCCAAAGATATACGCAGGCTATGATAGTCATCCGCTTGTGCCAAGACGGTTTCTCATTCATTTCCCTTGCCCCCTGCCCCTTGCGCCCTGCAACCTGCTACCTGCTACCGATCCACCCCAGGTCAAGCAGATAACAACAGGATTTGATATGACCACTTACGAGATATTAGAGAAATTACAGGACGATGTTGGCAGCAGGCGTGCCGGCACCAATGGCGAGAAGAAAGCCCTGGGTTGGCTCAAATCACAGTGTGAATCGCTTCAATTGCCGGTCGAGTTAGACGAATTCATGTTCATCGGCAACGAGTATTACCGCCCCCTGTTGACCCTTAGCATCATGACCTGGATTCTGGCCAGTATCGGTCTGTCTCTATTGGGTTACGGGACGATCAGTTTGATCGCTTTTGTCGTCCTTTTCGTCTTCCTGACCTTCTTTCTCAAGAGGATCGATGTCCGCTTGGCTAGAACGCCAAGCCAGAATGTGCTCACCGGTTTGAACAGGCCGTTTTCCGAATACATCGCCGATCCTGACAAGAATACCGCTGTATTGGTCTGTGGTCACTACGACACCCCACGGAATTTCCCACCCCTTTTCCGTAAATTTCGAGGAGCCCTACGTTTTCTAGGACCGTCGGCGATCCTTGGACTGCTGCTCTTCGTCCTGGTAGCGCTTATCTCGACCATCTGGAATAGCCTGGGCACGATGCCTACGGAGGCCGAACAGCTACTGTCGGTTTTGGATTGGCTGGCCCTTGTCCTGTCCGTTCCCTTCCTGTTGTTGATGTTCGTCATGACTCTGTTCAGGATGGTTGGCCAAAAGAGCGATAGCCCTGGAACCGATGACAATGGATCGGGGACGGCCCTGGTTCTATCTCTGGCCCAGCGGTTCAAGGAGAACCCTACCCAAAACATCGAACTCTTTTTCGGCTGGTGGGGCGCCGAGGAGATGGGTTTATTTGGCTCGCGCCAGTTTGTGCGCCAGGCCCATGACCAGTTGGATAAAGACAAGCTGCACATCATCAACGCCGATTGTGTCGGCGTGGGCGAATATCTTACGGTCCATACAGGCCAGGGCACCATAAACCGCAAGGCGGCCGACCCGACCACGGTCGATCGCCTGCAAGAGGCTGCGCAGAAGCATCAGGTCAAGACCAGTCGATCCTGGGAATCGATCATTTCTGGAGGCTCATCCGATCAGGCCGGCTGGATCGACCGGGGGTTCATGAATACAACCCTGATTCTCCGCGCGAACAAGCAACAGCTCTCACTCCCGGCCCGGATCGTTGGCGGGATCCTGCGCATTCCAGATCCAAACCAATATGAACTAGACCACATACATACCCCCGACGATACGCTGGGTACGATTAATCAGGACGTCCTTGCGTCCTCGACGGCCGTGGCCGAAGCCTATATCCGGGCCCTTGACGAAGAAGAGAGCCGCCATAGCGGTTGAGCAGGATTCTGAAAGGACAAGACATGCCTTCCCTGATTACCACCCTTGGAGAATTCGAGAAAGAGCAGCTTGGCCTGATCCTCCCTCACGAACATGTCTTCGTCGATCTCGGCCCCGTAGAGGAGGAGAATTGGCGCGGGGCAAGCGTCTACGAAGTCTTGCCCGTAATGGCGCCATACCTGGAAGAGGCCCGCGCCGCCGGGGTCACGGCGCTAGTGGAATGTACGCCTGTTGGGGTCGGCCGGCGGGTGGATATCGTCAAGGCCGTTTCGGCCGCGTCTGGTCTTCCCGTTGTTGTCCCGACCGGTATCTACCGGGAACCTTGGGTACCTCAGTGGGCCAGGGACGCCGAAGGAGCCGCGTTGCGCGACTGGATGATCCGAGAGTTGACTGGCGAGATAGAGGACACAAGGGTCCAGGCCGGCTGGGTCAAACTCAGCGCCGGCGATGAGGATCTCGCCGATGTCGAGCGTAAGATCTTGCGAGCCGCGGCCCAGGCGGGCGTCGCCACCAATTCCATCATCGGCAGCCACACGATGCGCGGCCGGGTTGTCTTGGACCAACTGGAAGTGATCGAGGAAGTCGGCTATACCGCGCAGCGCTTCATCTGGATCCACGCCCAACTCGAACCCGATTTCGATCTTCAGCTAGAAGTGGCCCGCCGGGGCGCCTGGCTTGAATACGACGCTATCGGCAGCGACTGGTGCGAGGACACCTATTTCCTGGAATATATCCCCCGTTTGTTAGACGCCGGCTATGGCCATCGCCTTCTACTCAGCCACGACCGGGGCTGGTACGATCCTTCCCAACCCGGCGGCGGAGAACAGAAACCATATACCTACCTAGTCGAGACCTTCATCCCGAAGATGCAAGCTGCCGGGATCGACCAGGCCACAATACGGGCGCTAACCCACGACAATCCCTTTATGGCCTTTGCCCGCTAGCCAAGGCATCCGCCAAATAAAAAAGATATCCAACACCTGTTGTTTATTTTTCTTTTCCGAGATATATGTCCCTCGCCACCCTGATTTTGTGGCAATTTATCGTCTGTGCCTCCCAGCTTGCCCGCGGTTATTACGGATCGCCGTGTTGGCTCGCCTCAGTCACTCACAACGCTAGAACAGTTGTGCTATAATCCGTATCAGATGATGTCCTTAAATAGATCGCTTCTGTGCTTCGAAGGCAGCAACCTAACCAGCCAATCGATAATTGAATCCGAAAATGACGGCGAAAACAATTACCGGAACCAGAATGTATGTTGCCCGCGAACGACATGTCCCGCTTGAGCGCGTGGCTAGCTTGGCCTGTTTTATCGGGGTGATCGGAGAGAGGCTATGACAAAAAGCAGCTTGGTCAAGATCCTTTCCGGCGAATGGTCCGGCGCCGGCACTGGGGAATATCCGACCATAGAACCCTTCGAATACCAGGAATCACTCCGCTTCACTCCGGATGAAACGCGTCCTTTAATCCACTACGAGCAAAAGACCCGCCGTCGCAACAGCGAACAAGCTGAATTCATCCCCTCCCATTGGGAGACCGGCTTCATAGAACTGCTGCCGGACAACCGGGTTGAGGTCGCCAATGCCCAGGGCGGTGGGCGCGTAGAAGTGCTTACCGGCACGATTGAATCAGCCCCGGCCGGTCTGGTTTTCCGACTGCGCAGTTCGCACATCGCCAATGATCCCCGCCTGCAAGAGACGACGAGGACTGTAACGGTGGTGGGGGATGTCTTACGCTACGACATGTATATGCAGACGACGGCCGTGCCCACTTTTTCTGGACCACACCACTGCACCTTGAGGCGGCACTCAAAAGACAATCGTGAGAACCGTTTTCTACCCTATTGGAGGAAACAATGATCATCCGCTGTGACTGGACAACAGACGACCCGATGATGATCAGATATCATGATGGAGAATGGGGGTAAACGCTGTAAACACAAAAAAATAATGTTGTCTGGACGATTGCCCTTGATAATGCGTGGCGCTGACTCAAAACCCGACCTGGCAGACTCATTCTTTGAACATGTAACGACCGTAATCACGACTTGATTTTCGATATTTCAAAACGGAGGCAGCTAATGACCATACGATGCGAATGGACCGGGGATTGGGACGACATCGATGACATCATGGTCAAGTACCATGATGAGGAATGGGGAGAACCCAAGCACGACGACAGGCGGCTGTTCGAGGATCTCGTTCTTGACGGCGCCCAGGCAGGGTTGAGCTGGAGCACCATCCTGCGTAAGCGGGAGAATTATCGAAAGGCTTTCGATAACTTCGATCCGGCCACAGTGGCCGCCTATAACGAGGCTAAGATCGAGGAATTGCTTCAGAATCCCGGCATCGTTCGCAACCGGCAGAAGGTTAATTCGGCTGTTAAAAACGCCCAGGCCTTCCTGAAGATCCAGGAGGAATTCGGCAGCTTCGATGCTTACATCTGGGGATTCGTCGACGGCAAGCCAATCCAGAACCAATGGAAGTCGATGTCTGAATTGCCGGCGAAGACTGAGCTGTCGGAGGAGATAAGTAAGGAACTCAAAAATCGCGGCTTTAACTTCGTAGGCCCAACGATCATCTACGCCTTCATGCAGGCTGTGGGACTCGTTAACGACCACACAGTTGACTGCTTTCGTTACGACGAAGTGGCAGCAATGAAGTAGGTTCAGCCCAGCATTATCTCCCCGCTGAAGATAATAAGAGGATTTGCAGGACAGCGCATTTTTACAAGCTTCGGACCTCGTTAACTACCTCGCAGATACTTGCTTTCGTTATCGAGAAATAATTACGAGGGCCTAAATTTGTTTTTGGTTCCCAAGGTGTCTATTGAGAAATAATCTTGAATTGAACGACTATTTCGTCACATGGCTGAAAACGGCTATGCTATCCATGGTTCAACTATTCCGTTTATAAACCTTTATCCCTTTCTCCTTTCTCTCCATCTATTAGCTCGTACTGGGCAAGCTTGGGAGTGATCTGAAACACATGATAAGTAGAGCATCCAATGACTGATATGCGTCTATTGACACCGCTTAACTTCAAACCCATTGCCGAAATAATCGAGAACTTGGGTGGTACGTGATATCTTGCCTGACAAATGCCATCTCGGCGGTTAACTCCATGCTCCGCAATGTAACCTAATGCTGGCCTACTATAGACAGTTCCTCCAGCAAGGTTTTGGCGTCTTTCAGGTCAGGCGTCTCGAAACCCTCCGTAAACCAATCGTAGACTGGCTTAAGCAACTCATGGGCTTCTGAGATTTTGCCTTGTTTCCACCACAGTCGGGCCAGGCTCGTGCCCGTTCGTAGCTCCCAAGATTTGGCATTTTGCCGACGAGCCACGTCAATGGCCTTCATGAAACTGATAATGGCCGCGTCCTCGTCGCCCATCATGTGATGTATCTTTCCTTGTAGCCGGTAAAGTTCAGCTTCGCAGTAACGCTCTTCCGTTTGTTCCACCAGGGTGATAGCTTCGGCCAAGGTGCTTAGTCCTCTTCCCGGATTACCAATCATTCCCTCGGCTAGAGCCAGTGTGCCAAGAGCTCCGGTTCCGTAACAAAGTGTCTCAACGGTTTGCCTGGTGGCTAAGCCCTGGCGAATCAGCTCAATTCCTTCTGGAATCTTTCCCATCATGGCCAACGCCTCACCCAGATAGATTTCTCCAGTCCCTCGCCACCCCGGAACTTTGCCGGTCGTAAATTTAACTATCCGCTCGGCGTACTCCTTTAGCGCTCCCCAATCGCGGCGTATCTCACTGGACACGCAACCTGCGAAAGCCAGGACGTCCACCATCGAAAAGGGCTGACCAAGCTCTCGCGCCAAAGCCAACGACTCCTGGCTGCGCTCATAGGCCTGGTCAGGATAGCCAAGACACCACAGGCAGCAGGCATCATAGGCTAATGCCCCAAGACCGGCGTCTTTTCCGCGAAGGGCAATAAAAGGATCGTGATGCGTTTGAGGTTCGTAGAAAGAGATAACTTGAGCCAGGTAGTCATGCGACAAAGCAAATTCGCCGAGAGCGAAATGGATGAATCCTAGATACCAAAAAGCCATGGCCTCTAGTAGTGGGTTCTTCTCTTTCTGAGCCAGAGTGAGAGCCTCTCGTGCGATCTCGCGGGCAGTCAGATACTCCGCCCCTACGTAATAGAACTCCAGCATCTCTCCCTGCATCCGACCGATCTGGGTTGTTTCTCCCGTCTGTTGGCATAGTTCGTAGGCTCGCGTGTAGGTCTTCCTTATAGCGGGATGACGAGGCCCCTCAATGCCTTGCCAGGCGATACCAAGCGCCAACTGCACTGCCAATTCTTGCTGATCCCGTTCGGGCGACTCCGGCAGTGTCATTAGCATGGTCAGCACTCTATCAAAGTGAGATACCGCCTCTTGATAGGCAGATAATTGCAAGGACCTCTCACCGACTTTGCAAAGATAGAAGACCGCCTTCTCAATAATTCTTGCCTCCAGGAAATGGCGGGCGAGCTGCGGGGCAAGATCGGCGCTTGTTGGCCTTTCCACTTGAACTTGATACAAATCCTCCAAAACATTGCCAACCTGCTCGTGCAAGTAAACGCGTTCGACTTCATCCAGGCTGCCATAGAGGTATTTCTGGAATAAAATGTGCCGGAAGCGGTAGCGAGACAGCAGCTGGCCATCTATCCGCCTGATGCTCTGAGAACGGATTAGCCGGTGCTTCCTGTCCAACTCTCGGCTAAGATTAGCCAACATCTCTCGCTCATCAGCCGATCGAACGCGGGCTACCGCCTCGGCCGTGAACTCATCGCCTT
>JBARZW010000326.1:0-7391 GCA_049650305.1 Promineifilaceae bacterium (SeqCode) | reverse complement strand
GCTATGCCCAACCCCACTTCGACGATGGCTCCTGGAATCTGGTTGACGACCAGTGGGTGCCTAACTGGGATAACCAACAAGCCCTGGTCATCTTTGAACAGATCTTGACCGCGGCCGAGAATAACATTACCGGCGTCTTCGCCGCCAATGATGGTTTGGCCAATGCTGTGATCTCGGCCTTCAAGGCCGCGGGCATCAGCCCAGCCGAGGCTGGCATCCCAATCTCTGGTCAGGATGCGACCGTGGGTGGTATGCAAAACGTCTTAGCCGGCGACCAGGCTATGTCGGTCTACAAGCCCATCAAGGCTGAGGCTGAAGCGGCCGCTGCCGCGGCAATCGCTCTGCTCAAAGGCGCGGACCTAACGAGCTTGACCGGTGGTCTGATTTTGAACAATGGTACCAACGACATCCCATTCGTTGCCCTGACGCCCATTGGTGTCACCAAGGACGACATTGGCGACACCGTCATCGCCGATGGTTTCCGCACCTGGGAAGAGATTTGTGTCGGTGACTTCGAGCAATATTGCCCGAGCGACCGCTAGAATCTCCACTTATCTTGCCTAAGCAATGGTGGGGGCGTGGAATAAGCGTCCCCACCATTGTTATTAATAATTGATTCAGGAGGGCTTCTGGCGCTGGCCAATGCGTTGACTAAGAGTCGCCAGCACTATGCCTGTTTATTGGTCGATCCGAATCCGACGGCCACTTTCATTTCTAGGTTAGCCGCTGGCACAGGGGTCACCTCTGTTCCGTTTCATCCCCTGAGTCTTGTTACTAGTCAGGAGTAGAATATGGCCGATTCCCCATTGTTGGAACTAAAGGGAGTCTCAAAGAACTTTGGCGCCGTCCAAGCGCTCACCAAAGTTGATTTCGAAACCATGGCTGGAGAAGTTATGGCCCTGGTAGGGGACAACGGAGCCGGTAAATCAACGCTCATCAAGGGTGTCGCCGGCATCTATCCATTTGATGAGGGGGAGATCTTCTTCGATGGCAAATCCGAGGAGATTCAAGGCCCGCGCGATGCGGCCGCCCTTGGTATTGAGATCGTTTACCAGGATTTGGCGCTAGCCGACAATCTTGATGTGGTTGCCAATATGTTCCTCGGGCGGGAGAGAGTCTCCAGTTTCTATCGCCTTGACGAAATGAGCATGGAGCAATCCTCGTTAAAAACCCTGGATTCCTTGGCGGTGACGACGATCCTTTCGGTGCGCCAGCAGGTTGCTAGTTTGTCGGGAGGTCAACGCCAGGCCATCGCTGTGGCCAAGGCTGTTATGTGGAATTCGCGACTGGTTATCCTCGATGAGCCGACAGCAGCTTTGGGTGTCGCTCAGACCCGTCAGGTTCTTGATTTAACCAGGCGACTAGCCGATCGCGGCCTGGGCGTCGTCGTTATCTCACACAATCTCCACGACATTTTCGAAGTATCTGACCGCATTACTGTTCTGCGTCTCGGTCACAAGGTGGCCACGTTCATGGCCGCGGAAACCACGCAACAAGATATTGTACATGCGATCACGGCCGGCACATTGGTCCATGTACCTGGCATGGCGGAGGGTTAAGCATGAGTGATGGTACACAAAAAGAGACTGCGCCCATTGACGACATCAAGTTGGACGCTGTCATCGTAGACGAAGACGACATTCAACAGGAAATCGCCGAAGTTGAGGGCGTCGCCCTCGCCCGCTTAGAGGATAGCTCTCTGACCGGCGTGTTTCGCGGCTGGTGGCGGCGAGTCCAAGTTGGCGATATAGGCTCACTGCCCATCATTATTGGCTTGGTCGGTATCGCCATTATCTTCGGTCTTGCCGAACCGTTGTTTTTTAGCTCGCGCAACTTTGTGAATCTTCTGTTGCAGATGGCCGGCATCGCCACTATCGCCATAGGCGTCGTTTTTGTTTTGCTCATTGGCGAAATTGACCTGTCGATCGGCTACGTTAGCGGTGTGGCCGCGGTAGTGATGGTCCTGCTTTTGCGGCCAGATGTTCAGAACTTAAGCTGGCCGCTGGCCATTGGCATTGCCCTGCTCGCTGCGATTATCATCGGCTTCTTGCAAGGGACGATCATTACCAAGACTGGCGCCCATTCGTTCGTAGTGACTCTTGCTGGATTGCTGGTCTGGAGTGGCGTTGTCCTCATTCTAACCACCGTTTATTCCACTGCCGGAACCATCGTGATCCAGAACGACGTGGTAGTGGGCATCGCTAATGAATTCCTCCCACCCCTTTGGGGCTGGATACTTTGGGGCGTGACCATCGCTTTGTTCGCTTTCATGCGCATATCACGCCGTCGCGCATTGCAGCGTCAGAAACTGCCGACCGGGCCTATTTTGATTCTTGTAGTGCAGCTCGTCGGACTGGCTCTCATTACTGCCTTCGCGCTCTGGTATGCCAACCGGGATCGGGGCTTACCGGTCGTGTTCGTAATCGTCTGGGTCTTCTTGTTGTTCTGGACCTTCATCGCTAATCGAACGCGCTTCGGCCGTTACGTCTACGCCGTCGGCGGCAATCTGGAAGCGGCCCGCCGAGCTGGAATTAGCGTCGACAGGATCCGGGTCACCGTATTCATGATCACCAGTTTCATGGCCGGCGTTGGTGGTATCATTCTAGCCTCCCGGCTGCGCTCGGTTGATACGGCCACGGGTGGTGGCAACCTCATGCTCAACGCTATCGCGGCCGCCGTTATCGGCGGCACCAGTCTATTCGGCGGCGTCGGCTTCGTCATGAGCGCACTACTCGGGGCACTCATCATCGCCTCGGTTGAGAACGGCATGGGCTTGCTGGGTTTGCCTTCCGGTGTAAAGTTTGTGATCAACGGACTGGTTCTGCTGGCGGCCGTCTTACTCGATGCGATAACTCGTCGGCGGCGGCAGGCTTCAGGTATCGTCTGATATTGTCTACCGCTTGTCTCAGTCCTGGTCGTACTCCCTCAATATGGACGCGTTGACCAGCTCGCCATGATTTAGAGTCGGAAGTCTCGCTGGGCGCGAGCGCGTTCAATTGCTGGCCGTTGACAAGCAAGTCGACCTTGCTATCCTGACCGAGGAAGCTGCTGGCCTGCCCGTCATTGAAACGGGTTACGGCTCCCATCTCCACGCCGGACAGTGGATTCTCGCCCTGGGCCATTCATGGGGCGCTCTGGGAACCACAACAGCGGGAATGGTCATCTCGGTAGGCAAGCCGGTCGAGGGCCTGGGATATCCCGGTCCCCTGATCCAGGTAGGACTAACCTGCGTCCTGGACATTCCGGTGGACCCATGTTAAATGGCCGCGGCCGCCTGGTTGGCATCAACACCATGATCGCCGGCCCGCAGGTAGGCCTAGCCGTACCTATCCAGAGCGTAAAACGCTTTCTGAAACAAACCCTCGGTTAAGTTCAGTTTTCAGGGTCGCCGTATCGCAATCTATTTACCCCCTGATCCCGGCCCCGGCCCCTTCCCCATTCCCCTTGCACCATTCTTGACAACATGAATCACGCTACAGTAGAGGTGTGCGAGGAGAAGGATTCTTTAGGACGGTTTACCTCTTCCCGATGGCCCTATCTTTCGTGGTCACGGGCGTGGTGTGGCAGTGGATCTTCGCCCCAGGTACGCTCGACCGGCCACGGGGCGTCAACGCCTTGCTTGATATGGTCGGTCTCGAGAATCTGCAATGGGGCTGGTATACGGACACCGGCTCTCTTGGCCCATTTCATTACGCACTTATCCCGGTATTTATCGCCGCCGCTTGGCAGATGACCGGCTATACCATGGCCATGTACCTGGCTGGTTTAAGGGGGGTTCCTGATGAGATACGCGAGGCCGCCCGGGTCGATGGGCCTTCTGAATACCAGATTTATCGGCATGTGATCATGCCCCTGCTGCACCCGATCACATTGAGCGCTCTAATCATCCTGGGCCATATTTCGCTTAAAATTTTCGACCTGATCTATGCCATGACCGGCAAGGGGCCCGCCTTTGTCACCGACGTCCCCGGCATTTTCATGTTTGAAACCACCTTCCAGGGTAATCACTTCGCTCGAGGGGCGGCTATCTCCATGGTCATGTTGGTCATGGTAGCCTTCGTGATCATCCCCTATCTTGTCCATAGCTTGCGCAGGGAGGTGGAGGTATGACCCGGCGTCTGAATCCAGCTCGCATCGCCCTATACGCCCTCCTCATTCTCTTCGCTATCCTGTTCCTGATCCCTGTCTACGTCATGCTCAGTGGATCGCTTAAGAGCTTCGCTGAGGTACAGGATCTATCGAAACTGTGGTCGCTGCCATCTAGTATTAACCTGGAGAGTTTCAAGTTAGCCTGGTCTGGTTATCCGGAAACCGGTCTACGCGGTCTGAACCAAAATTTGTTGAACAGCCTTTTGCTGACCATACCGGCCACGATCATATCGGCCATGCTTGGCTCGATGAATGGTTACATATTATCTAAATGGAAATTTCGCGGCGCCGACATCATCTTCCCCCTGATGCTGTTTGGCATGTTCATTCCTTACCAGTCGATCCTTGTGCCGCTGACTCAAACACTCGGGATTATCAGACTTGGCGGAACGATCTATGGGCTGATCTTGGTCCATGTAGTATACGGTCTGCCCATCACCACTCTGATCTTCCGCAACTATTACGCGGAGATACCCTCCGAAATGATAGAAGCTGCCCGCATTGATGGGGCTGGGATTTTAGGCGCCTACCGGTGGGTACTGTTCCCCTTATCCTTGCCCGGATTCGTGGTCGTCATCATCTGGCAGTTCACCAATATCTGGAACGAATTCCTTTTCGCGGTCACGATCTTACAAAAACCCGGTCTGCAGCCCATCACTGTGGCCTTGAACAACCTGTCTGGCAGTCAGATCAAGGAATGGAACCTGATCATGGCCGGGACGATCATCGCCGCAATACCAACCTTAATCGTTTACATTGTCATGGGACGATACTTCATTCGCGGCCTACTAGCCGGCTCAGTAAAAGGCTAAAACCCCAAGCCGATTTCCTATCGGCCAAGCCCATTCCCCCTGATCTTCTAGCCCGCCGATTTCCTATCGGCCAAGCCCATTCCCCCTGATCTTCTAGCCCGCCGATTTCCTATCGGCCAAGCCCAGTCCCCCTGATCTTCTAGCCCGCCGATTTCCTATCGGCCAAGCCCAGTCCTCTGGGCCAGCCACATGCTACTTGCTACCTGCTGCCGGCCGGCCGCCGATTTCCTATCGGCCAAGCCCATTCCTCTGGGCCAGCCACATGCTACTTCCTCCTTTCCCCCTTCCCCCTTCCCCCTTCCCCCTTCCCCAAGATTTTCTGGACAAATATCGCCACCACCCTCCCATCGTCCCGCAAATCAACAAACTTGATCAGGAAATCATCAAACTCCTCTCGTAGCGTTTCCTAGTCAAAGATATGGTGCGGCAACCCCGCTTCAGATCCCGTCTGCGGCAGATAAGTGCCCGGCTCGATCTCCACGTATTCGGTGTCGTTATGGATCCGGCCGGCCACGGTGACAAAAGCCACCCCACCGGGAACCAAGATCCGCCAGATCTCGCCGATAGTCCTGCGCACATCGGCCAGCAAAGCGTGGTGGATCACCTGCGTCGAAAAGAGACCGTCAAAAAACTCGTCCCTGATCGGCAGGGGATGCCTCATGTCGGCCAGCACGAGCTGAGCGCGTTGGTTTTCCTCGTTCAACCAGTTCTGGGTCAAACCCAGGCCGGTCGGGGAGATATCCAACCCGGTAGCGGCAAACCCCTCTCTGGCCAGTCCGACCACGTGCCGGCCGTTGCCGCAGCCTAAGTCGAGGATAGTCGAGCAGCCATACTCCTTAAAAGTCCGTACCGTCTCGTAAAAGCGCGGGAACGGCTCCCCAAAAACGCGCCCCTCCGTCCTATAGATCTTTTCCCACGGGTGATCCATCTTAACCATCCATCCCGTCCGCCTGTACGGGCGAGGCGTGCCTCGCCCTCTTCCTAACTCAACACCTATCTGTACGGGCTAGGCGTGCCTCGCCCTCTTCCCATCCCAACACCTATCTGTACGGGCTAGGCGTGCCTCGCCCTCTTCCCAACCCAACACCTATCTGTACGGGCGAGGCGTGCACCGCCCTCTTCCCAACCCAACACCTATCTGTACGGGCCAGGTGTGCCTCGCCCTCTTCCTAACCCAACACCTATCTGTACGGGCGAGGCGTGCCTCGCCCTCTTCCTAACCCATCAGCTATTTGTACGGGCGACGCTTGCACCGCCACTCTCTAACACATTTATCTCGCTCGTGCAGGATCCCCAGGGTGCAACTGATCCCTCCTCCAATTTGCTGGATTATTCCAAATATACCTTCGAATCGCCTCCAGTTCCCTCTCATTCCGGATAATCCGCTCCCAATAATTCCTCTGCCAAAAAACTACCCCGGCCGTCCCCCTTTCCTGATTGATTCGCCGAGTCGATGCCGATTTGACCCCCCCGACTACAGCGCCCAACGATCCCGGTTCAGGCCCTTTCAGAGGTTTCGGTAGGGGCGAGGCTTGCCTCGCCTGCTTTTCGGGTTCGTTTGTCAGCCATACAATCCCATGAAAATGATTCGGCATTACCCTATAAACATCCAATGCAACCGGTTTCCTAAGCTCGCCGGTATTACTCCATTCTTCATCAACAATCCAGCCGAAGTCGTTTAACACCATCTCCCCCTCAACCACATCACCCAATAGACACTTCCCTCCCTTGACACAGATCGTCACAAAATAACCCCCTGCCAGCCGGTAATCATACCCCTTTAGCCGGATCGATCGCCTTGGACGACTCAGTGCATCCGTTCTACTCATCATGGCCCGCACAATTGGGCGACGCAAGCGTCGCCCCTACACAAAGCTGCACCATTGGTTGGAACCACATGCATATCGCCTATACAAATTCTTGCCTTACTGGTACGGGCGAGGCGTGCCTCGCCATTTCTCTCCGATGTTACAGAAAAGCGCCTATCACTAGCGAGAAACCGCAAAACCCTGCTAATCCACCATACAGTGTAATCAAAACCGGGATCTCCGTATAGGCCCTGTTTTCCCCGCCCCAACCGAGTTCCTCTCGGCCAAGCCCATTCCTATGGGCCAGCCTCATGCTACTTGCCACCTGTTCCCCCATCCCGCCGAGTTCCTCTCGGCCAAGCCCATTCCTCTGGGCCAGCCACATGCTACCTGCTACCTGCTACTTGCCACCTGCTGCCTGCCTGCCACCGAGTTCCTCTCGGCCAAGCCCATTCCTATGGGCCAGCCACATGCTACTTGCCACCTGCTACTTGCCACCTGTTCCCCCATCCCGCCGAGTTCCTCTCGGCCAAGCCCATTCCTATGGGCCAGCCACATGCTACCTGCTACTTGCTACCTGCTGCCTGCCTGCCGCCGATTTCCTATCGGCCAAGCCCAGTCC
>JBARZW010000325.1:0-9351 GCA_049650305.1 Promineifilaceae bacterium (SeqCode) | reverse complement strand
TCCCGGAAACGGGACATTTTGCGTATTTTTCTTGCGGAGACGAATTTTCCTTTTCACCGCTGAACCGAGCTTCCTTTCCCATAGGTAGTCCGAATTTGTTGAATTTAGTGGGAGTCCGAAAACGGTTCACTGTTCGGACTCAATTACGCAGCCTTTCAGATGCCATTCGGCTAACAGAAATACTCTGTCTCTAGATCTCTATAGAGACGTCGGTTTCGGCCTCTACAGGTTCAATGACATCTACAACGCGCTGGAAGGGTTTCTTGATGACCTGTAGTTGAAACACATCTGGTCTGGAATAATGCCCGCCCACATCGCACATGGACTTAGCGGCACGTATTTGATCCATCGTGCCCTCCGCCATCAAGATGGTCTCCCCTTCAGCCGGACCAGCGATTACCTCCCCCCAAGGATCGATAATGGAGCTCTGGCCCGGCATTATATAGGCTACGTTCTTATAGGCATCGGGGACCAGTTCTGGAGCTAAGAGAGCGCCGACATCGATCACGTATGCGGCCGCCTGGGAGGCAAAGGCCCTGGACAACAGCAAGTGACGCGAAGTGCTGCTCCCAGGCCAGGATGCGATATGAATCTGAGTGCCTTGGGCCATCAACGCATAACCCGGAAGAACCATGTTATGCTCCCAACAGTTCAGGCCGCTGATTCTTCCGTAGGATCTCTGGTAGACGGTCAGGCTGCTGCCATCGCCTTCACCCCAGGCGGTTCGTTCCTCATGCGTTGGCTTCAGCTTCCGGTGTCGACCGAGGATCTTCCCTTCATTAGATATAAACAATAGAGTGCAATAGACCGTTCCCAGGGAGTTTGAATCGAGCTCGGCCACTCCTATCACGACATCGATATTCGTCTCCAGAGCCGCTTCGCACAACTGATCGGTGATCGCGCTCGGAATTTCGACAGCGCCCGCCAGGTAATCCGCGCCTGATCGGCGGGAAGGTAGTTCTGGATCGGACCGCCAGACAAAGAACGGGTAACCAGGTAACCATGTCTCGCTGAAGGCGGCTATCGTAGCACCCATCGCTCCTGCTTCGCTTATCAGCCGGCAAGCCTTCTCAGCCGAGGCGACCGGATCGAAGTAGACCGGAGCGGCCTGAATGGCAGCTAGTTTAAAAGGGCGAAACTCACTCATTGTTCAGAACCTCCGCTATTAGTTTTCAAACGAGCAGGATGTGATTCTATCTGAGGGCAATTCCATCTGCGCCCGTACAGTTGCTGTATCGACCTATGATATAGGAAAAGGTACCAGTTATTTAGACCATTCCGGATGAAGGAAAATACCACTGATTAACTCAGACTCCAATCTCAGGATTATTCGAGTGCGGGCAAGCGGGAGCTGTACGATATCGTGGCTACTCCGGCAAAGATCCGGGATTCTGGATGTTCTGCGCTAAATCGTTCAAGAATCGAGCGGCCGATACTCCGTCTAGTACACGGTGATCGGCGGACAGGGTCAGGTTCATGATCGGCCGGACGCCGATTTCGTCCTGGTCGCTGATAACTACCGGTCTGCGCACAATTGCCCCGATGGCCAGAATGGCGCTCTCTGGGGGATTGATGATGGCCCGGAATTGGTGTATGCTGAACATTCCGAGATTTGTGATTGTAAATGATCCACCGCGTACATCTGAGAGCGAGAGACGTCCCAATCTGGCTCGATTGACGAGATCGCGGAGCTGTTGGTTAATCGCCCCCGGCGGCAACTCTCCAGCGTTGTGGACGACCGGCACAACCAACCCATCATCAACAGAGGTGGCAACGCCTATATTGATATCTTCCCACATATAAATCTGGTCGTTCAAATATGAGGCATTGACCTCGGGATGGCGAGACAGGGCCTGGGCTGTCATATAGACGAGGAGAGCCGTCATTGAGATGTTTTCAGCTTCGTTCTGGGCGCGGGTCGAGTTCAGGCGACTGCGTTCCTCTTCAAATTGAGCAACGTCGACGTCGATGCTGAGGGCGATATGGGGAGCGGTCTGAGAACTGCTCAGCATGCGCTCGGCGATCGTCCGGCGCATGGAACTCAGGGGTTGGATCACGACAGGCCGATCAACGAAGCTCGTTGTTTCACTGGTCAAGTGCCCTTGCGCTTTGACATCTTCTTCTTGGACTCGTCCGCGCGGACCGCTTCCGCTGATTTGACTCAAGTCCACGCCCAATTCCCGGGCCAGACGCCGCGCAGCCGGGGTTGCGGCTATCTTGGATGGTGTCCATTTCCGGGGTTTTTCCGCGGCGTATCTCTTCACGTCGGCTTTTCTGATTCGGCCGCTAGTGACTGTCACCTCTTCAAGATCAATACCCAATTCCCTGGCCATTCGAGCAGCGACAGGTGTCGCAGACAGGGTGGGGGGCGTTACGACCGGATGCGTATCCAAGGCTGTTGCGGATTCATCTTTCGGGATATCGGCCGCAGTCTCGTCCTCAGCCAGAATATAGGCGATGATCTCCGTCACCGGAACCTTGTCGCCCTGCTTTGCCCGTATTCCGGCCAGGATACCGCTCGCCGGAGCCGTAACCTCCATGGCCACTTTCTCCGTTTCTACGACCAATACCTCCTCGTCATAGAGAACGAAATCTCCCTCCGCTTTTAGCCATTCGACAACGGTCGCCGAGGTCTGATCCATGTCGAATTTGGGCATGATGAAAGGCGTTGGCATGATCGATTACCTAATAGGAAGCCCATTCAAGCGACTATCAAACATCCACATGGTTTCAGGAGTATACAATCATCGACGAGTATCGATCCAGACGACGGTAGAGTATCCTGTATAAGGAACCTATCAACGGTCACCTCAATATTGAGTAGGCAGATGTAAAACGAGTAAAGCAAAGAGCAAGCATGCTTGCTCATATTCTACCGATAAACACATGTGCATAGTCAGTCCACAAGAGGATTAAAAAGACTCACCGGATTAATATCTATTTCCGACGATGGCCCTGATCTCGCGCTCAATGTCTGCTTCCTGTGGGACGGCCGCCTTCTCAAGTTCGCGGTTGTATGGAATAGGAACATCTGCTCCTGCCAAACGCCGGGCAGGCGCATCCAAGTAGTCAAAAGCCCGGCTGGATACAACTGAAGCGATTACCTCACCTCCCCAGCCGCCAGTCTGGCAGGCTTCGTGTATCACAAGAAGCCGTCCGGTTTTCATTACCGACTTTATAATGACTTCCGTATCCAAGGGACGCAAGGTACGGGGGTCGACGACCTCCACGTCGATGCCATCCTGTGACAAGCGCTCCGCCACCTTCAAAGCTCGAGGTATCATGATGTTTGCAGCTACGACGGAAATGTCGGTTCCCTGGCGTTTTATATCTGCTACTCCTATCGGAAGCGTGTATTCCCCGTCTGGCACATCGCCTTTTGTCTTGTATAGCAATTTATGTTCGACGAAGCACACGGGATTGGGATCCCGGATGGCGCTGAGTAGTAGTCCTTTTGCGTCATAAGGAGTGCTTGGATTCACAACAATCAGCCCGGGAATATGGCACAAGAGGCTTTCCAGAGATTGGGAATGCTGGGCTGCCGCGCCAGAGCCAGAACCACCCGCCATGCGAATAACCATGGGTACGGTCGCCTTGCCGCCGAACATATACCGGGCTTTCGCCGCCTGGTTAACCAGCTGCTCCATGGTAAGCAAGATGAAATCCATGAACATCAACTCGGCGACCGGGCGCATACCTGCCATGGCTGCGCCAGTTGCCGCCCCGACGATAGCCGCCTCAGAGATCGGTGTCTCCCGAACTCGTTCTGGCCCGAATTCGTCCAGCATTCCGAAGGTAACACCAAAGGCGCCCCCGTAGCGGCCGATATCCTCACCAAATAGAAAGACGCGCTCATCACGAATCATCTCCTCGCGAAGGGCGGAGCGTAGCGCTTCAGCGTAGGTCATCTCAGGCATAGACGTACTCCGTTACTTGATTAGGATCCGGATCTGGAGAGGCTTCTGCATAGGTAACCGCATCCTCGATCTCCTGTTGGGCCTCCACGTCTATTTGCTCTGATCGCTCCTCGGACAGGATGCCAGCGTCGAGTAGTCGCTCTCGGAAACGGCTTATTGGATCGTGCTTCTTCCAGTTCTCGATCTCGTCTTTGGTGCGATATAGGTTCCTGTCACTCTTCGAATGTCCGAAATAGCGGTATGTAACCGCTTCCACCAACACCGGACCGTTTCCTTGGCGCGCATGGGCGACCGCCTGAACCATCGTGTCATAAACGGCAAGTAAATCATTCCCATCGACGAGATGACCGGGCATACCATAAATCTCCGCCCGACCGGCGATGGGCAACTTCGATGTGGCCCTATCAACAGCCATCGACATGCCATATTGGTTATTCTCGCATAGAAATATGACGCCTAGATCCCAGAGGGCGGCCATGTTCAAGGATTCGTGGAAGATGCCTTGATTGGCTGCCCCGTCGCCGAATACGCATAGGACAACTTGCGACGCATTTCGCATATTTACGGCGAGCCCGACGCCGACAGCCAAAGATATCCCTCCACCAACAATGCCATTGGCTCCCAGATTGTTGGCCTCAAAATCGGCGATATGCATGGAGCCGCCCCGACCTTTACAGTAGCCAGTTTCCTTTCCTAAGAATTCAGCCATCATACGGTCGATGTCTGCGCCCTTGGCGATGAAATGGCCATGACCCCGGTGATGGTTTAGGAGATAATCATCTGGGAGTATGGCCGCGCCCGCACCCACCGCAACCGCTTCTTGTCCAGCAGAAAGGTGCATTGTTCCATGGACTTTACCGGCCGCATAGAGGCGGTCAGCCATCTGCTCGAACCGGCGAATGCGGCACATTGTTGCGAACATCTCTATCAACTTGTCATCTGAGAGACCAAGGCGTTCAGCTTCGGCCCGCATATCTCGCGTCCCATCAGATGGCTGCGTACCCATACCGGATAATTGATAGCTCTCGTTCATAGGCCTTACCTGCACAAATCCAGACAAATGCCCCAAAGAATATAGCCCGGTTTCTCCAAATCATTCCTTGTCAAAATCACCCAGGTCTCAGGGCATTGTTGTTGACACGCAAATATTATAATATTATAATCATATTAGCTTTCAAGATCAATGTTTCATAAGATGATAACGAACTTTATTGTCTTCCGGAATCTTGGCCACAATCACTGAAATGAATCGCTTTCCTGTCATTGGACTCAACCGCGAAAGTAAGATCCCCTTATACCATCAACTGTATGAATTGCTTCGGGCCATGATCCTGGATGGGGAGTGGCCACCCGAGACCTTACTCCCGGCCGAATCTGAGTTACAGGAAACATACCAGGTTAGCCAGATCACCGTACGCCAAGCCCTTGATAATCTCGTCAGTGACGGCTTGATTTATCGCCAACGCGGCCGTGGCAGCTTTGTCTCCCAGCCTGCCATTCAAACCACCCTCACCCGCATTATAAGTTTCACCGAGGACATGCACCAACGAGGCTATCAGCCAAGCAGCCGGATGATCATGACCGGATTGGTTCCGGCAACTCCGTCGATCGCTGAAAAGCTAGAGATAGACACTGGAGATGAGCTTGCCCAGCTAAATCGTCTACGGTTTGCGGACGAAGAGCCGCTAAGTATCGAACAGGCAAGTCTAGTGCATCGCTACTGTCCGGGTGTGCTTAACGAGAATTATGAGAAGAACTCTCTGCGGGAAACACTGTATCGAGATTACGGAATACAACTTGTGCGCGCAGTAGAAAGCATTCGCGCCCTAAAAGCGGACAAGAGCCAAGCCGAATTGTTATCCATTGAACAGAACGATGCCTTGCTGTCAATCGAGCGCGTATCATACTCGCAAGCCAACTTACCGATCGAATGGCTGCAAATATTTTACAGATCAGACCGCTATGTCTTACACGCAGAACTGCAGGGTTGATCTCATTCCGGCGGGCTCGTGATCCAGGAGTAGGCGCTACTGAACACGGCCTAATAGTTCGGAAAACAGATCTATTGCCTATCTTTCAAGTTGAAATAGCCATGATTAGCCAGTTAACTCGGCCTGAGTGCCGTGAGTCTCTATAGGAGTAACAAAATGCGAAATCTGAAGTTTGCCGCTGGCGTATGGTTTTTGGGGGCCACCGGAGATCGTTTTGTTAAATCTGGCTACCGGGAAGACAGGACCATAGAAGAACGCTTCCGGTTAGCTGCATCGATAGAAGGCATCAGCGGCCTCGAGATGCATTATCCCACCGAAGTCACCGACGACAATATGGGGAGTCTGAAGTCCTTGGCGGACGATCTTGACCTCAAGATCGTCCAGTTCTGTCCCCATCTTTGGGTGGATGCGAAATGGAAGTATGGACAGTTTACCAATCCGGATCCGAAGTTGAGACGCCAGGCTCTGGATTTAGCGAAGCGTACCATGGACGTCGCCCAGTTCATGGAAGCTGAGATCATGGTATATTGGCCCGCTCAAGACGGCTATGACTATCCATTCCAGATCGATCACCGGCGCCGGTTGGACGATTTAGTCGAGGGATTGGCCGAATGGGCCGACCACAATCCTCAGCAAAAGATCGTAGTAGAATACAAGGCTTTCGAACCACGCACCCATATTATGCTCCCCACCATCGGTCACTGCATGACGGTCATTAACGAAATTAACCGGTCAAATCTGGGTATAAACATCGACATGGGCCATGCCTTCATCATGAAGGAGAACCTGGCCGAATCCATCGCTCTCTGCTGTAGATATGGCAAGCTTTTCCACACTCATTGGAATGACAACTGGAAACTCTTTGACGACGATCTAATTGTCGGAACGGTCAACCTGTGGGAGACACTCGAAGCCCTCTTTTGGCTGGAGGAGTGGGGATACGATGGATGGTTTGGCTTCGATCTGTTTCCCTATAGAGAGGAGCCTGACAAGGCTATTGAAGAGAGCATTCGAAACATCCGCTTTGGCTATGAGATGATAGAGCGGGTCGACAGGGACGAGTTGCGTGGATGCTTCCAGAGTTCTGACGCGATTAGGGTAACCCAACTCATGCGCCAGATGCTGGGAGGTTAGATGTGGGCGTGGCGTACCGTTCTCTACGGACCAGGTTGAAGGTGTGAGCACATAGTATGGACGTCGTATGTCTTGGCGAGTTGTTGGTTGATATGTTTCCAGCCGAGGTGGGTCGCCGGCTCGTGGATGTCTCAGCGTTCCGGCCGAAGCCGGGAGGCGCGCCGGCGAATGTGTCCGTCGGATTAGCACGACTGGGAACCCGTAGCGCCTTCATTGGAAAGGTTGGCGACGACGCCTTCGGCCATCACCTGGTCGAAGTATTGGACAACGCTGGTGTGGAGACCAGGGGAATGAGATTTGATGATTACGCCAGGACAACAATGGCCTTCATCGCCAGCCCTGATCCTGACACGGCCGAGTTCGTCTTCTACCGTAATCCGGGAGCGGACATGCTCCTGCGTCCTGATGAGTTGGATATAAAACTCTTAAAAGAAACCAAAGCGCTGCATATCGGCTCGCTTAGCCTGGTCGATGATCCAATAAAGCAGTCCGCCTATGAGGCCGTGAAGTTGGTCAGCGGTCAAGGTGGGATGATATCCCTTGACGTCAACTACCGGCCGACCTTGTGGCCGACCCCGGAATTAGCCTACGACGCGGTCATGGCTCTGTTGCCCCGGGTAAACCTGGTCAAGGTAAATGAGGTTGAGTTGGCGCTCCTGACCGGCGAAGAAGAACCAGATGCTGGAAGCCGGCGTCTCATCAGCCAGGGGCCAGAAATCTGCGTCATCACCATGGGGAAAGAGGGGAGCTATTTCCGTGTCGCCGAAGGAGATGGGTTCGTGCCGGCCTACCAAGTCAAGACGGTAGACGCCACTGGGTGCGGCGATGGCTTCGTTGCCGGTCTGCTTACAGGGTTGTTAACCCAAGGTCCATGGCCTGAACAACTTACCGTCGAAAAGATGACCCGGCACCTGACCTACGCCAACGCGGTCGGCGCCCTCACTGCCCAATCGCAGGGGGTTATTCCGGCATTACCAACCGCGATCATGGTAGAAGATTTCCTGGCCCGGACCAGTGAAATCCCTGACGGATGAAGGTGGCTACACGTCTGGAAAAGCTGTCCTTCGTTCACTGTTTGGAGTGTTGAAATATGGACAAACCGCATATCCTCAGCGTAGAGGAACTAAAAGAACAAGCTCGTGACCTGCGCCTTGATATCCTGGAGATGACCAGGATAGCAGCTTCAGGTCACCCTTCTAGCTCTTTTTCGGCTGTCGAGATCGTCACAGCCCTCTTCTTTGGTGGCCTGCTGAACTACCGGCCGGATGAGCCGTGGTGGCCAAAGCGAGATCGCTTTATCATGAGTAAAGGTCACGCGGCGCCGCTACTCTACGCCGCTCTAGCCCGCGCGGGCTACTTCGACCGTTCATTGTTGTGGACCTTACGCCAGGTAGATAGCCCGGTACAAGGTCACCCTATACAAGGCATGTTACCCGGTGTTGAGGCAACCACCGGATCGTTAGGGCAAGGCCTTTCAGTCGGGCTCGGCCACGTATTGGGCGGCCGATTAAGCGAGGACGACTTTCGCGTCTACGTGCTGCTGGGCGACGGGGAATGTGAAGCCGGGCAGATTTGGGAGGCGGCGATGGCCGGAGCCCACTTCGGGGCGGACAACTTGATCGCCATCCTTGATTACAACAAATACCAGGAAACGGGACCGATAAGCCGCGAAATGGCGCTAGAACCGTTGGCTGAAAAATGGCGGTCTTTTGGCTGGTACGTTCGCGAGGTAGACGGGCACGATGTCGGCGCGATCGTCAAGGAACTCAAACTTCTTCAAGAGATCGAAGGACAGCCGTCTATCTTGATCGCCCATACGATCAAAGGAAAGGGTGTCTCTTTTGTGGAAGCCGACTTTACTTATCATGGAAGACCGATCGTCGGGGATCTGGCCGACAAGGCGCGGGAGGAAATCCGATGCAATTAGGTGAAAAAGCAGGACTGAAATCTAGCAAGCCCATGCGCGATGTGTTCGGCGACGCGTTACTGGCTGTAGCAACGGAGAATCCGAAGGTCGTCGTTTTGGACGGTGATCTCGGCAACTCTACCAAGGCTGATAAGGTAAGGCAGCGTTTTCCCGATCGTTTTTTCAATATAGGTATCGCGGAGAGCAATCTTGTCGGGATCGGGGCGGGGATGGCCGGGGCCGGTTACATCCCCTGGATAACAAGTTTCTCTTCCTTTTTGCTATGCAACGCCTATGACCAGATCCGGCTATCTATCGCCATGTCGAATCTAAACGCCAAGATCCTCGGCAGTCATGGTGGCATAACGTTAGGCAAAGACGGCGCCACGCAGATGGGCATAGA
>JBARZW010000324.1:0-19490 GCA_049650305.1 Promineifilaceae bacterium (SeqCode) | reverse complement strand
CCATCAAGAACGAGCCATTGTGTAGAGCTATTGCTGTCCCCAGGTCGGCAACCTGTTCAAAACCCAAGACCTTCGTGTAAAAGTCAACACTTCGCTGCAAATCATTTACCGTCAGCGTGAAATGATGTATTCCTCCAACGATAATCGGTGACGTCATATCTTACCTCCTAAAATTATGACTGCCGCTAAAACGATCCAAAAGTTATCGATACGACCGATAGCAAATCCTGTTAATATTGCTTTGATTCTAGTCAGGTCCGGTAAAACAAACCCGCTGCGACGCCCGGAATATCATGGCCACCTGAGCCCGGCCCCATACCAGATCCGGCAGATATCCTAGGATTATGTTCCCAATTTGGAATTATCGCTCTAGAAAGACCGTTTCAATGCTTTTATCGTATTTCCATGCAAGTGGCCTTTCTATCATACAGGCTGGCCCGGAGAAGGGCCAGTAATTTTCCCTTTCTGACCATAAAAAGCGCCCTCCGAGAATTACTGAAAATTTGGCTGCCAGTTCCGCAAGTCCCGTGATAGACAAGCGGCTGTTCAATGGTGTCTAATAAGAACCTCATGGATTTCTTTGTAGATTACTTCGAAGTAGAAGGTGATTGGCTTGATCGCCTGAAAGAGGAAAGGGGATAAAAGGCAGCGTGTCGTATGCACTTCGAGGATGGGTTCACCGTTATGCTACCCAAAAAAACAAACTGGCCGGTATGATTTCCGTGTACTGGCGCATGTTGCCGAAACCCCAAGCAGAATGTCGCGAAGGCTATATTGACATAATCTAAATTGCTCGGGAATACCGAAGACGCGGAATTGCGAGCGGACTGATCTATCGGGCTGAACAAAAGGCAACTACATGCGGCGCCTATCAACTTAGAGCTTGGAGTTCAGAGGATAAGTTTGAGGCCATACCTATGTGGCAAGGGCTCGGATTTGGCCTTGCACCAGCCGCTTTCTTTCATGGCGACGAGGAGATTCCGGGATCTTTTGCCGTTAAGGTACAATAATCTTCCGTTAAATTCTATCGATCAGGTAAGATGCAGGTAACTGGACGTTCTTGTTAGCGACTTCAAATATTTTCATCTACGGGTAGATTGGATTCCGGCTAGTGATTCGCAAGCGACTCCAAGAGCAAAACCGGCAATCTGATTAGCCAGCATTTCTCGAGACAGCGTGCTTCTTCGTCCAAGGCTGTCAAACCACTTCTTATCAGCAAATCCACAATTTTCTATGAGGGATTGAACCCATGACCGAAATTCTGAGAGATCTGTCCAAACAGCTGGTTATGGAGGCCATGGTAGCCAATAACCTTGATTTCATAGGGTTATTCAAGAACGCGCCTGACGTGCGAGCTTCATTTGAGGGTGACGTATCCTGGTTCCTCACGGGCATTCCCTTCCCTCTTTTCAATGGTGTTTTCAGGACAAATCTAACCAATGACCGGGCCGATTTCGTTATCAGCGAGATCCTTGGCAAATTCCAGGAAAGGAATATGCCTATGATTTGGTCGGTTACCCCGGATAGCAGGCCCCGCGATCTCGGGAAACGTCTTGAGGCCCATGGTTTGCGACATGGGGGTGACTTACCTTCCATAGCCGTTGACCTCTTTGCCGTCTCAGAGGAAAGCGATGAACAGAATGGCCTCTCTATTCGACTCGTGCAAAACAGTGCTGAGCTGAGTTCGTGGTGTGATGCTCTCATCGGGATTTTTAAGTTTCCGGCGTTCGTTAGCCATGCCTTGTTCAACTTTCTGGAGATGCCCGGCTATGACCAGGATGCCCCGGTAAAGAATTACATGGGCTTTGAGAATGGAAAATTAGTGGCGGTATCATCTGTGCTTCTCGCGTGAGGGGTGGCTGGGATTTACAATGTCGGCACGCTTCCCGAAGTTCGTCACCGGGGATTCGGCCGCGCTATAACTTTGGCGCCTCTCCTGGAGGCGCGAGATCTTGGGTATCGAGTTGGCGTCCTTCAATCGAGCGATATGGGATTTGGTCTTTACTCGAAGTTAGGTTTCAATGAGTACTGCAAATTTAGCCGCTACCTGTGGACGCCCCAATAATATTTCTAGCAGAATGATTTGATGGAAGTCGTAGATTGGTCTGCTGGTCTTGCCAAAGCTGAAGATGGACGGTGATTTAGGATAGGTGTAGTCATCTCGTTTCAGGGGCATCAACAATCTGGACCTAATACGATCATCTCTTTTTGAACCATATCGTTGATCGTCTTTTTTCAGTTATGGAGGATGTTCTTGACGTCGATCGCCCTGGTTTGCCGATCTAGAAACCCTTCTTTGAACGCGAGCGGTGGCGTAATGTAAACACATACACGTAATCAATCAAACGACTTCCATTATAATGGCTGCAGTCGACGTAGATAGAAGGTTCCCTCCTCCTTCTTAATCCTCCCTGACAGAGCCCCTTAGAAAGGGGGCTTTGCTCATCCGCGAGGCAGGAAAAAACTCTGCAGTGCGACTTGTGGGTTCTGTAAGGGGAATATGGAGATATTACAGCGGATCGACGCCATCCAGATCACTTCTAATGTTCTTGATCGGTGACAAACTAAGGTATCGTAACTTCGCAAGAGAAGAGTAACCTAGGGCAACTATCGCGACTGAGATGGCAACAGTGACAGTTAGGGAGAGAATTGGTGCCAATTCGTTTGCCACGCGTCCCAGCGTCGCCGCGTCCGCTGACTGAACGGACAACCAAGCCGGGTTGAGGCCGATTATCGGTCCGGCAAACACTAGTCTAAGAAGTAGAAATAGACCGAAGATATTGATACCCAGCCGTGCCCATCGTACCAATGGTTGGCGGAAGTTAAGAAAGAGGATCACCAAATTCAGACCCAAAGCAAGGCCCCACCAGAGATTGAGCCAGGGCATTGTCTCAATGAATCCGGGCGCAATGAATGGCATGGGTTCGGAAGCCGCGTCTGGAGACCTGTCGATGCCGATCAGTTGGGGAAAGAGGTTGAAGAGGGCTATTACGGCGAGGAGGAAACCGATCTCAACAAGAATCCAGGGTCTCCAGACGCGGACCGGACTTGATGCCGTTTTCTTGCTCGTACGACTGGCGAGTCGAGTTGCGCTCCCCGTTTTTCTACTAATGAGCATGAAGCGGCGATCCTTTACAAAATCCGGTCATTAATTGGATCGGTTAACTTGTTAGGGAAACCTCATCCGTTAGTAATAAGTGTTGCATAGAAGCTCAGGGAATACATCAGCCCAAAGGCTAATCTATATCTGGACAGGTGGACCATATTAGTGTAGGCCATCTGGATAGACCAAGACGTATAATTGGACGTTCAGCTAACCAAAGTAGAAAGATGATCTGCAGCAACGAAAGCTCTAACGAGTTCGTTGTTCTCAGCATAAAAGTGATGGCTGTTCTCATCAACCTCTTTAGTTCTGGAAACGCCGGCTCAAAACAGGCAGGAATATCATGTCCAATCTTCCTTCGTATCTGATGGATCCAGATTATTCTTTTTCGCTCGAATATCTTGAATTTGAAAATTGGCCAAGAGTCAAGGCCATCTATGACGAAGGCATATCCAAAGGTGATGCAACATTTGAAACGGCCGCACCTGGGTGGGGAGAATGGGAGAAGGAGCATCTATCTTGTTGCCGGCTGGTAGCCGTCATAAACAGCGTTATAGCGGGTTGGGCTGCTCTCAGCCCCGTGTCCGGACGCTGTGTATATGCCGGTGTGGCCGAGGTCAGCGTCTACGTGGCCAAGGAATATCAACGCCGAGGTCTTGGCAAGGAGTTGCTAAATGCCCTAATCAAAGAGTCTGAAACGGCCGGAATATGGACGCTCCAGGCAGGTATCTTCCCCGAGAACGAAGCCAGCATCGCCCTACACCTGTCATGTGACTTCCGGATCGTCGGTAAAAGAGAACGAATTGGCCAGATAAATGGTGTTTGGCGCGATGTCATCCTGCTCGAAAGACGAAGCCCATCCCTATAGTACTCAGGACCATTATTTTGCACAGCGTGAATCTGGAATTGATAATTCCCGACAAGCTGAATTTCGTCTGACCTTGCTCTTTTGACTAATAACTCGGCCGCTGAAGTGTCTGTTAGCCATGACTTCGAACTTTGAGGCAACAAGAATTATCCACCTTCTCGCAGCGTCTCACTGGAAGGATTCCTAAGCAAACCCAGGCCGCTGCTAAACCTGGTCAAACCGGGGGGTTGGTCTGAGGTAATACTAAACGGATCTCGGGACGACGATCGGCCCCGAGGAGTTTCTGTATTAATGAGAACATGCATAATGGAGCTATAACATCTTGTAAAAGAATCTTCGAGGGATTCTGCTGATGGTGAATTGGATAATAGCCCCCTGAGAGAAAAGGGCTACGCCCAAGTTGTATGTCGAACGGCGGATGCCCCTCTTTTTTATGATCTGGGAATGGTTATCAGGAACTGTTATTCTCGAGTCGCTGATAGTTCGGACCGATCCATGGCTTTTGCGACATGGTGGACGGATGCGATCCAGCGGCAATCTGATTCCGCGAATGGAGCCGAATTGATGTGAAGAGCATTTCCGTCAACCTTAAAGAATCGCGGGTTTGCTAATGACTGCTCCGAAGATCGGCCGATTCTAATTACAGCGCGAAATCGATCGTGGTGGCATGGCTGTGGTTTATCTGGCTCGAGATCCCAGGCTCGGCCGGGCTGTCGCCTTGAAGATACTCCCTCGCGAGTTCATGTTTAATCCCAGACAAGGGTGCGAGTGACCGATACGCCTGAAATCAAGATCGAGCCGCCCATGACCCTAAGATGACCGGCAGCGGCGGCCATCATCCTACCCGGCAACCCACGGCGATGAAACCGGTCGATGTCGTGACAGTGAATGCGCCATGTATACTGCCAACCCTTAGGGCAACACCCATTGAGATCACGCCGAACGCAACCAACACGCGCGTTTTAATCCCCACTGTTGGTCCAACTGATACGCCGCAACCGCCACCTCTTCCGCCGACGAATCCTCCACCGCCGCCCAATACGCCAGTACTGCCACCGCTGCCCACAAATACCCCTGCACCTCCCCCTCCGCCTAACTCTACACCTACGCCGATCAACACACAAGCGGCACCAACATAGATACTCTTCAGATCATCTCGAAAACTGTTCTTTTGCGGCGGTCTTGGCCTAGATCTGTTTTCCTCTCTGTCAAGGTCGACACGCTCTCTTTATCGAGCTAGGAGTACTTTGATCCTGCATGGAGTAGATCCGGTGTTCTTTTCCTTGCGGAAACCGAATTTGTGACAGACTTAGCAATGCGTTCTGGCTTGAGTTTATCTTCAACACGCGTATTCAAAACCGGGTTCCGTATCTCGAAATCTGACTTGCCAAAATTTCGTTTCCTACGATAATTAAGTATTGTCCATATGGGGGAGCTTTCAAACGATATTTTACACAATAAGGAGATGTAAATGGCTGACATGATTGTATTTGCGTTCGACACCGAGAGCGGTGCTGGCGAGATGCGCGATGCATTAAGCAAAATGCAGAAACAGCAGCTCATTGAGCTAGAGGACGCGGCTGTCGTAATTCGACGACAGGATGGAAAAGTAAAAGTTAAACAGGCAGTGAGCCTTGTTGGTGCAGGCGCTTTGGGAGGTAGCTTCTGGGGCTTGCTCATTGGCTTGCTGTTCTGGGCACCCTGGTTAGGCCTCGCGATTGGCGCCATTAGCGGTGCTGTTGCTGGTGGTCTGACTGATGTTGGTATTGATGATGACTTCATCAAAGAAGTTGGAAACACAATCGAACCGGGTCACTCCGCTCTATTCTTGTTGGTTCGCGATGTTACCCCTGATAAGGTACTGGAAGGCCTGCAAGGATTCGAACCAACAGTTCTTCAGACTTCCCTGGATCAGGAACAAGAAGATAGGCTCCGCGAAGCTTTCCATCACGAAGAAGAGGAAGAGGCAGCCGAGTAATTGCCTCCACCGAAAGGTGGGTCGCAACATGCCCAATTTAACTCTGGCTCGCAATTTTCAACACAGGATTGCGATTCGGAACCAGTGAAAAACACCGTAAGGGGCGACCAGATGGTCGCCCCTTATAGTATCTAATAGACTAGCTCAAACACATACAAGGAGTAGCCTGGTGTCAAGTGTTGGCAAACTTACCTCAGGCCCCTTGTGGGCCACTCTTTTGCGTGGCATCGTTTTTCTATCGATGGGCATCGTCTTTATTTACTCGCCGCGAGTATCTGCAAATGTGAGCATCCGACTTGTGGGAGCATCCCTGTTATTCTTTGGTTCGCTAACCTTCTTAGAGCTGCTGATGGGCGAATACAAAGAGAGGCGCGGTTTTCACGTTTTGTTGGCAATTGTGGCTATTATCAGCGGACTATTCATGCTCACTCATACAATAATTGGCGGTGCTCTGACTTTGACCACTATCAGAATCCTATAAGCCAGCGCACTCCTGATCGTAGGAATAATGAACTTGGCCTTCGGTTTAAGAGGGGATGGCTGGGCGGTCGCTCTGCTCGGAGTCGTAAGTCTGATCTTAGGTATCATTCTTCTCACTCGTCCGCTTAAGGCCGGTATAGTGCTACCGCTTGCTTTTGGTGTCATAGCCGCGGCTGGCGGTGCTATCCTAATATTAATTTCGCTTCCGGAACTTATAAGGGGAAAACAAGGCTGAACGGTTGAAATCTTCTTGTGCTGTTTGGTCTGTCATAATCGAGCATTTCAGCGCAGGTGACCGGTGGTCCGTTCTCTGCGTAGACACGGTCCTCAACATTTCCGGTGAAAGAGAGCACTGCAACAGGATAATAGAACTCATCAACCGAGGACAGCCAACTTCAATAATCCTTAGGAGGTTTTTATGGTAGAAATCCCCATATCCGCCCCAGTCGAGTGCACAGATGGCAAGGTAGGTATCTCAACTCACGTCATTATCGATCCCACATCGCGAAAGATCACCCACATCGTAGTAAGCAATGAAGAGGCCATTGACGCTCGGAATTGGCTGGTATCGATCGACCTTGTCTCTGAAAGCACCCATGATCTTATTCGCCTTAGCTGCACGAAAGACGAGCTTGCCAGCATGGATCCGTTCGAAGATCTGCACTATGTAGAAGTCTCGCACGAAGAGGCGGGTTACCCGGCGGACGCTTATTATCTTTCTCCATTTGTTTCCCCCCTTAGAACCGATTATGTCCCCGTGGCGGTCGAGCGGATACCTCAGGGCGAACTGGCGGTTCGCCGTGGCGCCCTCATCGAAGCATCCGACGGTTATGTCGGTCGCTTGGGCGAGTTTTTGGTCGATCCAGAGAGTGGGGAGATAAGCCACTTGATTCTGGAAGAGGGTCATATGTGGGGAAAGCAAGAGATCACCATCCCGCTTTCGGCCATCGATCATTCTATCGAGAACACGATATTCCTTAACCTCGACAAAAAAGAGATTAGCTACCTGCCGACAATTCCATTACGTAGGCATTATAGGAAACCCGGCAAGTCGGGTGAGCTAGAGTTGATCGTTGCTGTTTATGACCAATTCGAAAAAGCTTCAATGTCACTAAAGGCTCTAAAGGATACGACAGGTGATACGGTGCGCAACGCTGCCATCGTCGTCAAAGATAAGGATGGCAAGACGAATTTCACCGAAACACAAGATGTCGACGCAAAACACGGCCGGATATTCGGCGCCGTTTCCGGAGGATTGATTGGCCTTATCGGTGGCCCGGCAGGTGTCATCGTCGGAGCGCTTGCAGGTGCGTTTACAGGTGGAATCGTCGCCAAACATGTTGATATGGGATTCTCAGAAGAATTCCTAAAAAGACTGCAAGAGCTTCTACAGCCAGGCAGCTCAGGATTGCTTGTCCTGGTTGAGTTTCAGCATGCTGATGATGTCGCCGAAGCGCTGAGCGAGAATACGGATGTTGTCTTGAGGCACACCTTAGCCGATGAAATTATCGAGAGGCTAAACGAAATAGAAGCGAAACTAGATGTCGATTCTGACGAGGACGCGGCCGGTGGCTAACTCCTTGACAAGCATTAATGGTGGTGCTACAAAGATTCAGCGATCTTGTCTGAGATAATTGATCTTCAATTAATAAGCACTATGCACGATATTCGAGTGGTGATGGGCCGATTCCGGCAAAGGGAAAAATGATGTCTGATTTAATTGTGATTACGTTTGACAATGTGGATGAGGCTGCGAAAGTTCGCGAATCTCTCCGTTCGATTGAACGCGAAGGGCTACTACGCTTGGATGACTCAGCGATCGTAGTCCGGGAAGAGGATGGAAAAGTTCACGTTAAGGACGAGATGGATAGGGGCGTCAAGGTAGGCGCCGTTGGCGGTGGACTCCTAGGTCTATTCATCGGATTTATATTCTTTCCGCTGGGCGCGATAGTCCTTGGTATCCTTGGAGGTGCGCTAGTCGGGGCCAGCACCGATATCGGAATAAGCAAAAAATTCGTCAAAGAGGTGACTGAATCTCTGCAGCCAGGAACATCGGCTATCTTCTTCGTCATTAGAGATGGTAACCCCAACGCAATCGTTGGTGTCCTACGGCCATATAAGGGCGAGATATATCAAGATACGCTTACTTCTGAAGATGAAGAAACGCTTCGTAGAGTTCTCAGCAAGCGATTGGAGAAATAACAATTCCCCTGCGTGGCAGGTCACAAGACCTGCCGCGCGGTTCTTCCCCGGGGGTAGTTAAATATCTGCACGTTCTTTAACCACGCATCTTGCCGCCTAAGGAATAAAGAAAGAGACATTCAGCGGAAAGCTCATTCTCAGAGTTCTCATTCATTTTCATTTCTCATTCGCCGATCGTTGATCGTACAATCTTTGTAGACTGCCATTTCACTGAATATCAGCCAAGCGCGACGGAAACGATTGCACTTCAATGATTCATTAGATCCGTGTGACTGTCACCCTTGCTTTAATATCTAGTAATTGACCTGCCGACTTAACTCTGCTCAGCTATAATATGAATCGATAATTATCGATGGACTAGATATGTAGGCTCGATCCAGTAGCTTGAGTTTGTTGGATTGCGGGGTGCTCTTTCGTTGAACACGAAGTGAAGGTAGGGCATTCAGGAGAAAACATTTTCAGATACAGGCTCGGCAAGTCGAAAATAACTGCATCACATATGCCCGCCAAGAGTCGTTTTAGCCGGAAGGTCAGATAAGTGAGCGATTCCAAAACAGAATCTGGCTAAGCTACAAGTTCTTAGCCGGCTCGGGCATTGGGCAAGATAGAGCGGAAAGATGGAGAAGCAAAAATGTCAGCGGCATCTCAACAATCTGGAGAAGGCGTAGGACTGGAAACAACGCAGTTTATGAACCGAATTCGACAGCTACCTAGTAATGTGCAGCGCGTTATTATCGGCCTGATCTTCTTGACTCTACTCGTGGGCTTGGTTTTTTTAAAGGACATGATCAAGACCGAAGAGGACCAGAGAAGCCTGGAGTCATCAGAGTGATGGCTCATTCATCTGCCATTTGATCAGCTTTGAGAGCTAACTGGAAGATGGAACTGGGCATTTCATGTCAGTCCAAGCCATATCTAAGCTCTAACAAACGGTCAGTCACGAACCGTTAATTGACAGGCTCCGTTTGAGTGTGCCTTCAGATTTGTAATTAAGAATCAACACGCATAAAGGAAAGCAGAACCCAATATGACAAAGCGCGCAACTGGACCCCCCCAAACAAAAGAGATCGAGAAGGAGCGCGGTGGTTGGCTGACAGCCGCCCTGCTGCTCATTATCATACGAAATTCCGTGGTAGCCATCTGGATATTTACGCAAGGAAAAAACGACAACGTTACCACCACAACTTTCATGACCATATTATTGGTTCTTGTGGCACTGACCGATGTCATCTCCGGCCTTGGCATGTGGAAGTGGAAAAAATGGGGACTATATTTGTTCGGTATATCGACTGTTGCCGGTATTGTTCTGCATACACTCGTCCTCGGTCCACTGGTAGCATTTCACGATATCGTAGGTCCTGCGATACTGGCTTACATCCTTTCAATGCAGAATAAGTATCGATTTTTCGAGTAGATCACGGCTTTGGTTAATGAGCATAACCCAGTAGAGATGTGCACTGGTTCGTAAGTCAGTCTTGATTTGACATGTCTGAGGTAGAGGTTCAACAGCCGATACCACCTGCGGATCCAGAGTCACCGCAGTGGGATCGCACACTAAAAATATTCGTGGCGGCAGCTTCGGTGATCGTGCTGGTGGTATTTGCCATGCGCTTCCAGAACCTCATCCTGCAAATCGCTGCTGCAGCGATCATCGCCTACGTAGCCACCCCCTTCATCGATATGCTGGCTAAGAAAACCCCATTGGCCAGAGGTACCTCCATCCTCATTACCTATGTCATCGTCTTAATCCTCATCACGACGGTTTTTATCGCCTTTGGAACCACGGTCTTTAACCAAGCTTTAAACCTGGTATACACGGTTCCCGACATTGTTGAAGGTTCGGTAGAGTGGTTGTCGACGACCGAGGAGATAAGCATCGGGCCCTATCATCTCGACGTAGGAGCCTTCTGGGGTAGGTTAGACCAGGAGCTCATTCAAGAGCAACTCATCCCATCTATCGGATCAATCGTCCGTCAGACTGGAGGCACGTTGCTGCAATTGCTGGGCTCTGGAGTTCAGATTGGCACACAAGTGCTGTTTACCATCGTAATCTCTATTTACTTGGCCTTTGAGATTCCCAATTTGGGCAGTTACGTAGAGCGTGCTGCTCATCGACCCGGTTATGGTCGCGATGCCAGAGTCTTGATTCGGGATTTCGGCCGAATTTGGCGGGCATATCTTCGTGGGCAAGTGATCCTGGGATTGATTATCGGTGGAGCCGTTTGGATTTCACTGACCATCCTCGGCGTTCAAAACTCTTTTGGCCTAGGTGTGCTCTCCGGTCTCTTAGAGTTTCTTCCTATCCTTGGTCCTCTTATTGGAACGGCCGCGGCTGCCATCGTCGCGTTTCTGCAACCTACAAACTATATTGGATTGAGCCCGGTGGCCTTCGCTCTAGTTGTTATCGGTGTCATGATTCTAATCCAACAGATTGAGAACAATCTTCTTGTTCCTCGAATTGTGGGAGGTGCGCTAGATTTACACCCGCTGATCATAATCGTCGGGGTCTTCGTCGGCGGTGCGATGGCGGGTCTAATCGGTGCGATCCTTGCCGCTCCATTATTGGCTACGGTGAAATTGCTCGGAACATATGCCTGGAGAAAGATGTTCGATCTACCTCCATTCCCGGTGGACGAGGAGGTCGAATATCGGGCTTCAAGTCCGACTCTACTGAATCGCGTCGGAAAATGGATCGCCAGCCTCAGACACACCTCAAATTAATTTTCCATCTAGATGAAACAAGAAGAAATTGTTATCAAACAGAGCCCTTTAATATTCATCAAATACATCGTAGTCATCGAATTCTTCTTCGCCTTCCTTCCTCTTCTTGCCTTTCAGTTGCTTGGTGCTCAAGATAGCTACGAGACCGTCGGTCTCGCACAAACACTCCCTTATGGCTGGCTGATCACAATCATCATGACAACCCTCCAAGTTCTTATCCTGACCTTAACCTTTGTCGCTTGGTACTTCCCGGCGTACCATATCGACCAGCAAGAGATCATCTATAAGCGAGGGGACCTGTATCAAGGCAGAAACAAAATGCTGATAGTTTTGAGAACATCTATAATATGGCATTCAACAAGATGATAGGCGTAGAGTTTCGACAGTTCGTGACGGTTACTTTCCCTGAGATAGACGATGCGATCATCTGCCGCGCAACCGTTTTTCCCTCTAATGAACTCGCGTACTTACAGTACAAGGGGGACGAACGATTCTACATACGAGCGGGCAACGCCAGCCAGCCACTTCCTGTAAGCAAGGCGACCAACTCCATAGGATCCCATTTCAAGGCATGAGGTGGCTTCGATCATGAATAACATCAAGCGTGAAAGCCAGACAAGCGGGTATTGCTATCCTTTAGGAGCCACTGTCAACCCGGATGGAGTAAATTTCAGCATTTTTTCCCGGAACAGTACAGGGATGTCCCTGCTATTCTTTGCGCACGCCGACGATCCCACGCCAACTCATGTTATCCGGCTAGATCCCAAGCAGAATCGCACGTTCTATTACTGGCACGTATTCGTTCCTGAAGTCAAACCTGGTCAGATTTATGCCTGGCGAGCCTTCGGCCCGAATGATCCAAGAAAGGGGCACCGCTTCGACGGAAATAAAGTTCTTCTCGATCCTTATGGGAAGGCGGTAGCTGTGCCAGAACGGTATAGCCGCATGTCGGCTTTCCAACCTGGGGACAACACCGCCACGGCCATGAAGAGCGTGGTGGCTGAGCTAAGCACCTACGACTGGGAAGGCGATGAACCCCTGGGACGCCCGTACGCCCAAACGGTCATTTACGAATTACATGTAGGGGGTTTCACCCGGCACCCAAACTCGGGCGTAGATGCGCGTAGACGTGGCACCTATGTTGGATTGATTGAGAAAATCCCGTACCTCAAGGAGCTTGGCATAACGGCTATTGAGCTGCTGCCTGTTTTCCAGTTTGATGAACAAGACGCCCCAAGTGGTCTGTCTAATTATTGGGGATATTCACCGGTCTCCTTCTTTGCCCCCCATTGTGGTTATAGCACGGGGCGAGATCCGCTGCTTGGGTTGGACGAATTCCGGGACATGATCAAGGCCATGCATAGGGCCGGTATTGAAGTCATCCTAGACGTCGTCTACAACCACACGGCCGAGGGAGATCAGGACGGCCCAACACTTTCACTTAAAGGTCTGGATAACAGCGTATACTACATGTTGGAGGGGATCGGTTCCAGATACGCCAATTACAGTGGAACAGGCAATACCCTAAACGCCAGCAATACGGTCGTTCGCCGGCTGATTTTGGACAGCCTGCACTTCTGGGTCGAAGAGATGCATGTAGATGGATTTCGCTTTGATCTTGCCTCCATCTTGTACCGCGATGAAAAGGGAAAACCCCTAGAGAGCCCATCCACAATCTGGGATATTGAATCAGATCCGCGCTTAGCGAGCACCAAGCTGATAGCGGAGGCCTGGGATGCGGCCGGTCTCTATCAGGTGGGTAGTTTCATAGGCGATCGGTGGAATGAATGGAACGGCCGGTTCAGGGACGACATTCGAAGTTTCCTTAAAGGCGACCGGGGGGCGGTAGCCCGACTACCAGCCCGACTTCTCGCCAGTCCCGATATTTATTCTCACGAGGAGCGAGAGCCGGAACAGAGCATCAATTTCGTTACTTGCCACGATGGCTTCACCTTAAATGACCTTGTTTCCTACAATGAGAAGCACAACGAAGCCAATAACCAAGATAATCATGACGGTTTGGATCACAACCTGAGCTGGAACCATGGCGTCGAGGGACCGACCGATGATGCCATTTTAGAAGAGATTCGAAACCGGCAGGTGAAGAACTTTATTGCTCTCACCTTGATGGCCCTGGGTACGCCGATGATCTCAATGGGTGATGAAGTGCGACGCACTCAGGGGGGAAACAATAACGCCTACTGCCAGGACAATGCAATTAGCTGGTTCGACTGGTCGCTGTTGGACAAACATCGCGACATCCATAGTTTCGTTAAGCGGATGATTCGATTACGTCTGAATCTTGGCGTTTATCGGGAAGATCGGCGAATGAGCCTAAATCAATTTCTTGAGCACTCCCAGATCCAATGGCACGGAGTCGAACTAAATCGCCCGGACTGGGGACAGGAGTCGAAGAGCCTCGCCTTCACCGTACAGCGAGAAGGCACGGGCCGCATTTTCCACGTGATGCTGAACGCCTATTGGGATACCCTAACTTTCGAGCTCCCTAAAACCCCCACCAACGGGAGAAGTTGGCGTCGTATGGTTGATACTTTCCTGCCTTCACCGTCTGACATCTTCGATGGCGTTACAGCGCCCCGAGTGGCGGACTCCACCTATATCGTTCATCCGCGCTCGGTGGTTATCCTGGTCACCGGTGGGAGCGACTAACTGACCCGATCTGATCTTCGCTTGTCACGAATAGCTGCCTCTGCGATCTCAATCCCCTAACCGTTGATAGACAATCTCGTCATGTGGTATGGCTTAACATAAACTGATAGAATCAAACCGTGGGTTAATCTGTCCAACAGGTGCCGGTGATTGTCCGTGCCTGTCACAAACGGCTGGCTGCCGCCTTGAACACTTTACATAATCCCATTCTCGTGAAATTCGTGATTTTTATCTAGGGAGTGAGGTATGAGCGACCATCTAGAACAAATCATTCTAGCCCGCGATTATATCTGGTCACGTACGACAATTCGTCCCCAACTGGCAGCCATCCTTGGCTCAGGTCTCGGAAATCTTGCAGACGAACTCGAGGTAGACCTCGTCATTCCCTATGGTGATATACCGGGATTTCCTCAATCTACCGTCACCGGACATGCAGGACAGCTCGTACTTGGAAGGTTGGAAGGCAAGAACGTAGTCATGATGCAGGGTAGATTCCACTACTACGAGGGTCATCCCATGCCTAAGATCGTGTTCCCTATAAGAGTGTTAGTTGCTCTCGGGGCGAGAATGCTGATTGTCACCAATTCGGCGGGTGGGCTGAATCCCGATTTCGAGCCTGGTGATGTGATGCTCATTTCCGATCATATCAACGTGATGGGCACGAATGCGCTTATAGGTCCCAACGAAGACGCCATCGGACCACGATTTCCGGATATGACTCATCCGTACGCCCAGGATCTTCAAGCGTTAACAAAACATATTGCCAACCGGATGGGAATTCCTCTGCGCCAGGGCGTATACGCGGCCGTGTCTGGACCAACCTATGAGACGCGCGCCGAGCGTCGCTATCTTCGCATCATTGGTGGCGACGCCGTTGGTATGTCCACGGTTCCCGAGGTAACGGCTGCCAACCATGCCGGCATGCGCATTCTGGGTCTATCGGCCATCACTAACAAAGCGACGGGTGATGTCGACCAGGAACCAGACAACCACGAGGACGTCTTGGCCATGGCCCAGGTAGCGGGAAAGAAGCTTGTGCAACTCGTTCGAAGCGTGATAAACGCTGTGCCTGTACTTGAGTACATGAATCCCGCTGACCTGGTCGAGTTGATAGCTCGCGAACCGGGCATGATCGCCGAGGTCATCGACCATACTCTGCTAAAGCCTGACGCGACCAGCCAGCAAATCAAACAGCTCTGCGAGGAAGCGCTGGAATATGGATTCGCTTCAATCTGCATCAACCCTATTCATGTTCGCTACGCCGTGAGCATCCTGGCAGACTCGCCGGTAAAAGTTGGCACCGTCGTCGGATTTCCCCTCGGTGCGGTGACTGTTGAGGACAAGATCCGTGAGGCAAAGCAAGCGATAGACGACGGCGCGACGGAGGTTGACATGGTCATCAACATTGGCGCGGTCAAAGAAGGCAATGACGCGTTAGTTGAACGCGAGATAGCGAGCGTAGTTAATACAGCACACAGTAGAGGCGTACTCTGCAAAGTTATCATCGAGGCGGGTCTATTGGAAAACGAAGAGAAACAGCGTATCTCCCTGTTGGCTAAGAACGCCGGAGCAGATTATGTAAAGACATCAACAGGATTCACTGCTGGGGGTGCAACTGCGGAAGATGTCAGGCTGATGCGTCAGACGGTCGGACCCCACATGGGCGTCAAAGCCGCCGGAGGGATTCGCACTTATGACCGCCTCAAGGAAATGGTTTCAGCCGGCGCCAACCGGATAGGGACAAGTGCTAGCGTGACCATCATGGAAGAGATCAGGGAGGAGAAATAGGCTTTTGCGACTGATTAAGTTTGATCTTCGATCAGGTCAACATTTATTAGGTATATGCAGCTCGCGCGTATCATCTGGCCCGACGACTCTCGCTGAAAAGACGATTGTTAGCCACTGTGTCCCGTCCAAAAGACTCCGGTAAGCGAATCGGGACTCATACTACGAAACTCGCCAATCTATCATGGCCTTTACCTTTGCGATCTTGGGAATCACTATAATTCTTTTTATCTTTGGGCGCTGGCCGGCCGATCTTGTCGCCCTCGCGTCAGTACTGGCACTGTTTCTGGGGGGAATCTTAGACCTGGAGCAAGCTCTGTCAGGATTCGCAAGCCCAACCGTGATCATGATCGCTGCCCTCTTCGTCGTCGGAGATGGGCTATCACGAACAGGGGTCACGGCCTGGCTTGGGCAGAAGATGCTCTCTGTAGCCGGTAGCCGCAAGATCAGGCTCTTAGTGGTCATTATGGCCGGGACAGCCCTACTGTCCGCCTTCATCAGCAATACAGGAACTGTAGCTACCCTTTTACCAGCCGTCACAGGCGTTGCTTGGCGTGTAGGAAGTATCCCATCAAAGTTTCTAATGCCGATGGCTTTCGCCGCCAACTCCGGAGGTCTGCTTACTTTAACCGGGACTGCACCGAATATCCTCGTCAACGACGTTATTGCTGCTTCCGGTGGAGAACCGTTCGGTTACTTCGAATTCGCTCTCATCGGCCTGCCTTTGCTGTTAGTCGCCATTATCTACATGGTCTCGATTGGCCGAAGGCTTTTACCAGCACGAAGGACGGATGAGCGACCACTGGAGTTAATCGAATCAATGGGAGAACTGGCCGAGGACTACGTGCTTCCCGGGAATATCTACCGCCTGCGCGTGCGAAACGGATCAGGATTGATTGGGCAAAGCCTTGAGCAAGCCGCACTGGGCCGTGATTACAGCGTATCCGTTCTTCGTTTAAGTAGGCAAGGAACGGGAACGACGGAGCAATCAAGCCTGGAACGTAGCCGTCAGATTGTTCGGGAAGGAATTGAGAAGCTCCAGTCGGATCCGACCGACGATGTGCCAGGGCCAGAGACCATCGTACGTGTAAACGACATCCTTTTGGTTAAAGGCACATCGGAAGCTCTGCAGGCGGTGATGATGCGATTCAATGTCGCGGTGCAGCCCGTCGACAGCGGACAAGAACAATTGACATCCGATCTCATATCACACGAGATCGGATTGGCGGAGGTTGTGATTGCCCCGCGTTCTACGTATAGAAGGCGTACTGTGGCTCAAGGGAATTTCGCAGAGAAGTACAGAGTACAAGTTCTCAGCCTTAGGCGGGGAGATCAATCGGTCGACCTCAAAAACGAACGACTTGCTGTTGGTGATGCGCTGCTGGTTCGGGGAACGTGGGAGGATATTGAACTTCTAAAGGACGAGCACAGGAATTTTGTGGTGGTGGGAAGCCCAGAGGAGATGGTTCGCCAGGTGGTTGAACTAAGTCCCCAAGCCGTGATCGCTGTATTAGCCCTGGCTGGTATGATCGCCCTCATGGTTTCAGGTTTGGTTCCTGTTGTGATAGCTGCTCTGCTCGCTGCCGGAGCCATGGTATTGGGCAGGTGCCTTAGTATGCCCCAAGCTTACAGGACGATCAGCTGGAACAGCGTCGTGCTCATCGCCGCGATGATCCCCATGAGTATCGCTTTGCAGGTTACCGGCGGCGCTGAATTCGTGGCCAATGGCCTGATAGACACCCTTGGATCCATCAGCCCAATTGCTCTCATGGCCGGTATCTTTCTGGCAACAACCGCCCTGAGCCAGGTGGTTAACAATTCGGCCACGACCATCCTTATGGCTCCAATTGTCCTTCAAGTCGGACTAGATATGGGTCTTTCAGTCCGGCCGTTGCTGATGATTGTTGCAGTTAGTGCTTCCACTGCTTTTCTGACACCCATCGGCACGACGACAAACCTGATGGTAACCACGCCTGGTGATTACAGATTCCAAGATTTTCTGCGCGTTGGCATTCCTCTAGTCGTGCTGTTTATGATCATCAGCCTGATTTTAGTGCCAATAATCTGGCCTTTGTAAGGACTGGAAGTCATGAGCTGGCTAAGCATGCATCCTAATTCTCGCCCCCGGTTATGCTACAAGGACTATAGAAAGTAATCTCTTCGACGTGACATCTATCTCTGATAGAAACGAGCGACAACTAGGTGTATAATCGGACATAGATCGATTGGCTTTCGCTCATTACATCTAGGTATGTTTCCAGGTTAGGAGATGGCTGAGGTGCCAAGAATGGACATTCCGCTTGACGTCAAGGTGCAATGTGTTGATGGGGAGTGTGGCAAGACCACGACAATCATCTTGAACCCTGTTACGACAGAGGTTACTCATGTGGTTGTGAAAGATCGCCACCAGGAGTATATGGTCCCTCTTGGGCAAATCTCGGAAAGCTCGGCCGACTTGTTGAAGCTTCAGTTAAGCCGAGAGGAGTTAGCTCAGCAAGAGCCATTCATAAGAACCCAGTTCCTTGGCCAGGAGATGTTGGATCAGGAGTACGACGCTGCTACGGTCGCGGCCGAGATGGACACTGTTATGTGGCCTTACAATTCGCTCGACGACAGCTACCTTGAAATGTATCACCAAGTCGAGCAGATACCTCACGACGAGCTGGCTATTCACAGAGGTGCGCATGTGGAAGCCAGCGACGGTCATATCGGTCGTGTCGACGAATTCATCGTAAATCCCGAAAACAACCATGTTACCCATCTCGTGCTTCTGGAAGGCCACCTCTGGGGCAAAAAGACGGTGGCCATTCCAATCTCGGAGATCGATCGCATTGAGCAAGACACGGTCTATTTGAAGCTTGACAAGGAGACATTAAAGTCAATACCGGCCGTTCCGACGCGCCGTTGATCTCCTAAATGAGAATAACGATACAGGCGTATCAGCCTCTGATTGAGGCATCGGCAAGACCAGCTGCTGGGCGGACCCACACCTGTAAGTGATGGTAATGTCGTCGTTTTTTCCGAGATTCAGTGAAATACCATAAAGAGAGAATATCAATGAATAAGATGATCACAACAGTGTCTTTCAAAGGACAGCTGGTGCGTATTAGCCGGGACCGACCGACGGTGATAATCGGCGAACGAATCAATCCTACCGGACGAAAGAAGATGCAGGCGGCCATACTCGAGGGAGACTTCGAAATGGTTCGACAGGATGCCATCTCCCAGGTGGCGGCCGGGGCAGCGATCCTCGACGTGAACGCCGGTGTGCCAGGAATTGACGAATCGGCGCTGCTGCAACGTCTAGTGCGAGAGGTTTCGGCGGTCGTCGATGTACCTCTCTGTATCGACACCGCGGATCCGGAAGCACTTGAGACCGCGATGGAAATATACGAGGGCAAAGCCCTGGTAAATTCAGTCAACGGCGAAGAGAAATCGTTGAATGCCATACTGCCGGTGGTTGGTGAACATGGTGCAGCCGTCATCGCTCTCTGCATGGATGATGACGGTATTCCTGATACACCCGATAAACGCTTAGCAGTCGCAGCGAAGATCGTCGAGCGTGCCGCTCAAAATGGTATAGCCCTGGAGGATATCGTCGTAGATCCCCTGGTGATGAGCATGGGCGCAGACAGCAGCGCCGGCCGGACTGCCCTGGAGACCACAAGACTCATTGCGGAAGA
>JBARZW010000323.1:0-2159 GCA_049650305.1 Promineifilaceae bacterium (SeqCode) | reverse complement strand
CCGTTTCTGCTTCATTCCATCAATGTGTTTTCAGACTTCCTCCTCACATTGATCATAAATTGGCGTTGATTCTTCATGTGCTAAAGGTTGCGATCTGTCAGAATATCTTGCAATATATCCTGACTGGCTAATTTATGTTGGGCGGCAGTACAGCGCAAAACAAACGAGGGTTATTGGAGAAAACCTATGAAAGCACTCCTTGTGTTCATTGACGGCACGATCTGCGACACTCGACCACGACACTATCTTATTGGAACACCTAACTTCTATCGGCACGAAGAGATACTCAGAGACCTTGCGGTGCCGGGCAGCGTCCAGTGCTTGCTAGAACTTGCTCAACGACACGAAATTGTCTACATCGGTGCAAGGCCTGGTTTCACGCTTCCCTCCACTGAAGAATGGTTGAAAAAATCAGGTCTTCCAAAAGGGCCGGTTTTCTTGGCAGAGACTCACACAGACAGGCTTTCCTTGGTGAGAGGCATCTGCGAGGAGTTCGATTTCATCGCTGGTATTGGTGACCGGTGGGATGACAATGAGTTGCATTCTGAGATTGGGTGCTTAAGTATTATATTGCAGGAATTTGAAGGGAGGTGGGGTGTAGTTGCTCAACGCATCGTCGCATACCATCGGCAGCTAAAAATCAAGGAAAATGAGGTCCATCTAAGGGGAAAAGTTGAGGGTCTTGCGCGCGTGTGTCCCCTTTTCCTTTCCAGTTTTGGAGAGGAATTATGGAAAGCTTTCTTTGAAGCTGTGCTTGAAATGGCAGAGAATTCACGAGAAGCCAGAGCAAATGAAGACCTGGAATCGTTTACAAAGTACGGTCTTAACCCCACAGATTTAAGAGACGTAGCAAAATGGGATGAATTATTGCGGGAAGAAGATTGGGAAGACAACCCCGCTTATGGGTTGCAGGACATTGAACTGGTCGAAGCAACGGAACACCGCTACGTCCACAAGGTAATACGCTGTCTATACGCTGATCTGTGGAAAGAGCATGGTCATCCTGATTTTGGATATCAGATCCATTGTCATACCGATAGTGCCTGGTGGGACCGCCCCGCCTGGAATTCAAACGTGCGATTCGAGCAACCTAAGACATTGATGCAAGGTGACGATTATTGCCTCTTCATTCAGCATCTGCCGGATGATGAATAGGTAATCAGTTTGTTTGAAGTAAAACGCCATCCAACAAACGGTTGCACCTGACCCCGCTGCGCACGCGCAAATTGGGGACCTCACCCATAGCTGAGGGTCTTTTGGTCAAAGCGTTATTCGTCCTTTTTCTTCTCCTCGGCATTATCTCCGGAAGGCTGACCGATGATGCACGCGCCGCCTGAACAATTGCCTAAGCGGTGAACAGTAGCTAAAGATGCGTTCTCCCCCGTTTCCCAATTCGCTTATTTTTTCCCCCTCTTTGCCATACCGGTATGGGAATCGCCGGCCGTCCTTTGCTACATTCCATCAGGGTTGGTTCAAACTTTCTCCCTGAAATGATCATTAACCGGTGTTGATTGTTCTCGCTCGAGAAGTTACGATGTATCGGGAAATATCGCCCAATATCTCAGGGACTGATTAATGTTGAGCGTGGCAGGCTATGGATACCCTGTGAGTATTTACGAAATCGGAAACTGTAACCCTTGAAATGCCGAAATTTTCGATAATCGCTTACGTTTTTGCGGGCGTCTTTTTGGTTGGTTGTAGCGACGGTACCAAGGCCACCGCGCCAGCAATTACCATGATCCCCACGGCGCAAACACCGGCGGCGCAAACACCCACGGCGCAAGCACCTCTGCCTACGCCAAAGAAAACTGAATCCAGGCAACTGCCAACCGTAACGATCCCCGCAACCAAATCTGAGCCGACGATTTCGAGCAACGAGGGCGAAATTCTCGATAAGGCCGTCACAAACCTGTTGAATGCTACCAGCTTTGAATTGTCGGCGCATGAGGTCAGAGCTTACCAGATTATTGATGCCGAAGGCGAAACCAGGGCGATATACGGAGAATTCAATACAAATTATGAAGTCATTCGTCTCCCGGCGCTGAAGGTGCATGGTGTTCACGAATACAGATACGACCCGCAGTCAGACTTTCTGAAATTCGATTCGTACACGTATCAAGATGGGGGTAAATATCTTACCCATCTCGATGAAGCCTCCA
>JBARZW010000322.1:0-1847 GCA_049650305.1 Promineifilaceae bacterium (SeqCode) | reverse complement strand
GAGGTAGTTTCTGGGAGGATTGCACGCCTTGTGATGATGGATACTCTGGTCCGGCACCCGTCGGAAGTTTCCCTTCGGGTGCAAGTTGGGCCGGCGCGCTGGATATGGCTGGCAACGTCTGGGAGTGAGTTGCAGACGAGTATGATACCTCGTCCCTATTCTATGGGTTGAGTGCCAGTATCAATTTCCCATCGGAGCCGAGGGTATTACGGGGTGGCAGCTGGGGATATTGTCCCACCTTCGTGCGTTCATCATATCGTTACGTTGTTGAACCCGAAGCGGAATATTTGGCTGTTGGGTTCCGGTGCGTCGTTCCGATTGGCGAGTGATTTAGCAGCAGAGGACGCGTCTGATCATGAGCGTGTCCCACATCATGGCTGGAATGTAATGAGGTTACTTTGCGAGGCTTGTCAGACCGCGACTACATCATCGTTTTCCGGAACAGATTTCATTCTGCCTACCGTTCCTGCTGAGGGAAAGCAGATAGCCGGTGATAATCCGTCTGATCCTCTGCTGGTTATCTTTCCTTTAGGAAACTTGTTGTACTTACAATTTCGACGACCTTGGGGGAGAATAGGTGCCGGTCTGCATATATCGTCACCGATCGACCTAAAAGGCCTCCTTGGAGAATATCATGCCCCAATTCATTGTTGAAGATTTGCCAACGAAAGAACCTATGTCGGGCTTCAAAGGAAAATTCGTTCATTCGGATAACATGTCTGTGGCACATTGGCGGATCGCGGTCAATGCGATGGCCCCGCTACACGCGCATCCGCACGAGCAGGTAACCATGGTCGTTGAGGGGGAGTTTGAGCTAACGATCGCCGGCGAGACGATGGCACTCAAACCGGGAGTCGTGGCTGTCATCCCACCAGATGTCGAACACTCAGGAATAGCCATAACAGAGTGTCATCTCATCGATATTTTCTATCCGGTTCGTGAGGATTACCGGTAGCGATATGAGCTAATCCGCTAACCACACTGCTACCCCGGTAGCATCGTCCTTTCTAAGCAGGTATCAAGAATAACCAGACCACTCCAGCAAATGCCAGCAGAGCAAGAACAAGGAAAGCGATCACAACGGCAACGATTATCGTACGCCAAAACATCAGCCTCTTGGCTTCCTTATAAGCTTCCATTTTATCCTCCTCGTTAAGAGAAACAGGAATATCATCCGCCAACTCAACGGTCATTGGCTGGCTGGCGATCGCGGCAAGTTCTGGATCAGTACGCAGATACTTCTCGACAAGAAGACGCGAGTCCTCGCTCACTTCGCCGGCCATATACAGGGGCAAAAGATCAATGATTACGTTTCGAGTGATCTCCATTTTCAAATCACCTCCTTGTCGAGAGAAGATAAGAGTAACTTTCTGCGAACGCGATGCACCTTTACTTTGGCGGCCGAGATTGATAGATCCAGGATTCGGGCGATCTCTGCATAGCGAAGCTCGTGCTGGACGCGCAGGATAAAGGCTGTTCTATCAACTTCCGAGAGCGACCAAAGGATCAGCCGGACCTCGCCTAATTCCTGTTGCGCCTGAAGAATTTTTTCTGGACCTGGGGAAGGATCAGGATAGGTATCTTCAAGGACGACCTGGCGTTGTCCCTTTCTCTGCCGTTCTCGAAACGAGTTACGAGCAATGGTGAATAGATAAGCTTTCAGGGTCTCAGTGCGGATGGTACTGTTGCGCGTCCACGCACGAACGAATGTATCAGAGGTGATGTCCTCTGCATCGAATGCGTCGCCCGTGAGCCAGAGGGCAAAACGGTAGACATCGGCTGCGTAGGTCTCGTATAGTTCCTGAAAAGTAAGCATCGAGCGCCTCTTAATATAATATGCGCAAAGA
>JBARZW010000321.1:0-14488 GCA_049650305.1 Promineifilaceae bacterium (SeqCode) | reverse complement strand
GAGGTATGGATAAACGAAGGTCTTTCTGAGCTGTCTAGCTACCTAAATGGATACAGCGAGTCGGCATACCTAGAAGCCTTCTCAAGACAGCCGGATGTACAACTTAACGATTTCCATTATGAAGGGGAGGAAGCGGACGCTCACTACGGTGCGTCATTTCTCTTTTTCGCCTATTTTCTTGAGCAATTTGGGGAGCAGGCGACGCGATCGCTGGTATCTCGTCCCGATAATGGCATCATGAGCGTTGAGCAGGTATTGTTGGATCTCAATCCTGGCACGAGCTTTAACGATTTCATTGCCCAGTGGCTTGTTGCCAACTACCTCGATAGCAGTCTGGCTGACGAGGGCGTCTATTTCTATCGGGATCTTGATCTTCCGGAAATGGATGATGCTGCAGATTTCAGGCGCTTCCCTGAAAGTGGACAGGCGACTATTCAACAATATGGCGCGGACTATCTCCGTATCAGGAGCGAGAAGCCAGTATCCTTCGTCTTTACCGGGACGCAGCAGGTGCGTCTGGTTGACACACAGCCTCGCAGCGGGCAATTTATCTGGAGCAGCTATCCAGCCGATGATTCCGATATGACTCTCACCAAGGAGCTTGATTTAAGCGAGGTTGATCAGGCAGCTTTCAATTTCTGGACCTGGTACGAACTCGAGGAAGGTTGGGATTATGCCTATGTAGTTGTATCGACTGATGACGGCGCGACATGGATACCTCTGGAAACGGGTTCCAGTACCACCTCCAATCCGCAAGGAAACAGTTATGGTCCTGCCTATACCGGTGTTAGCGGTGGTGGTGAGAAACCCATATGGATAGAGGAGACGGCCGATCTGTCACCGTTTACCGGGCAGAAAATACAGCTCCGATTCGAGACAATTACAGACGACACGGTTCATGGACAGGGTTTTGTAATAGACGACATCTCAATACCCGAGGTCGGTTTCTACGACGATTTCGAACAGGAGGATGGGGATTGGAATTCTGAGGGGTTTATCCGGCACAGCAACGAATTACCCCAGCATTTCATAATTCAGGCGATTATGATTCAAGATGGAGCGTATGAGATCAGGCCACTCGACCTCGATTCCAAACAAAGAGGTCAGTGGTTATTCTCATTTGACGAGGATTTCGATGAAGTTGTTGTTATCGTTGCCGGTAGCACTCCTGTAACGAATCAGCCAGCGGGTTACCAGTTCAGAGTAACCGAATAGCCCATGGACAAGTCTGTGACGATCAATACACCAGCGACTCCTGAACCTGGCCGGATAACGGAAAAGAAAGGGTATTGGTTGGTTTTAGGTTGCGGCGTCATGTCGGTATGCACGGTATGCGCTGCTATTGCAGTTGTCGGCGTCGCGTTCTTGCTAATGCTGCCATTCGATGGCTCAGCAACAGAATCGGAGCACAGCAGCACCGGCGAACCAGCCACCAAACCGCCGGCCCTTGCCGAGGCGCCTACCGAATCGCCTACCGTTGAGACTCGGATCGCTACGGCCGAGGTACAGGTTACCCAAACGCCAGCGGCTGAATCAACCGAAACGGATACGGCCGAGCTTCTATTCGCTCCTCCACCAGATATCGAGCAGACCCCACTCGAAGATCACCATTGGATGTATCTTAGGGCCTTGATGGACGAAGGGTACCCAGCCCGTGATTATTATGAAAGTGCAGCCAGGTTGGGATCTAGCTACGTTGGCGAAAGGACCATCCAACGTGAGCCATATGATATCGGCGATCGCCAGGTATTCAGGACAGATGAAGGTCGTGTTCAGGCAGAACTGCTGGCAGTCACAGACCACGCTTACTTTTGGGTTGAGACCGCCCTGGGATTCGATTTCGAGTCGGTGACGGCTGCGGCCGAGCGCTTTGAGGCAGAATACTATCCGGTTGTTAGTCGTCTGTTTGGAGAAGAATGGCGTCCCGGAGTTGACAACGACACCCATTTCAGCGTCTTGCATTTGGATGGCTATAACGGTGACGGAGAGCTCGGATTCTTCAACAGCGGCGACGAATACCCTTGGGCTGTCGTAATCGATTCCAATCAACAGGAATTAGTCTATCTTAATATGGCCAATCTAAGCCTGGGAGATGATCTCTATCAGGGCACCCTCATCCATGAGGTGCAACACCTCATCCAATGGCACAACGATGCCAATGAAGCTGTCTGGATAAATGAGGGGTTGGCTCAGCTAACCGAGCTATATGCCGGACTCGATACCGTCGATACGGCGACTGACTATCTGCACAAGCCAGGCATTCCTTTGAATTCGTGGAACTTCGAAGATGAGGAATCGCTATATGCCCATTATGGCGCTTCTTTTCTCTTTACCGTGTATCTCTGGGAACAGCTTGGATTGGCTGCGATATCTGATTTATCGTCTCAGACAGCCGACGGGCTAGCCGGAGTGCAGGCCATTCTGGCGACATACAGGCCCGAGGTAACTTTGGAACAATTCCTAGGTAATTGGGCTGTCGCCAATTACGTGGATGACTTGACCGCCGGATCAGAATATGGCTACGCTAACTTGCGACTTCATCGGCCCGTTCATGAGGAGGAGATTTCATCATCAGATTACGGGGCTTTAAAGAGAATTAACCAGTACGGTGTCCACTATCTCAAACTTGACCATTCCGGTCCAACCACGATCAGCTTTGTTGGAGATACGACAGCTGAGCTAATGAGAACCAGTAGCTTGACCAGCGACCAAATGTGGTACGCACCGATGGCAGATGAGCTGGATGCTCAACTAGCGGTAAAAATCGACCTGACCGGGCTTAATAGCGCAACGCTCGATTTCTCAGTCTGGTATGATCTGGAAGAAGAGTACGACTTCGCCTATGTTACCATCTCAATAGACGGTGGGGTCTCTTGGGATATTCTGAACCTGGAACATAGCTCATCAGGAGAGTATGGTCCCGCTTTTGGCGGAAGAAGTCAGGATGAGGCAAATAATGACGGTGGTTGGCTTAGCGAATCGATTGATCTGAGCCAATACACCGGTCAGATGGCGACCATTCGCTTTGAGGTTCTCACCGATTCCGCAGTCAGCGGTGGAGGGTTTGCCATCGACAATATCGCAGTACCGGAGCTCGGATTCATGATGGATGCGGATTCCAAGGCGGTTGGCTGGTCGGCAAATGGTTTTGTTCAGACAGGCCGGCTTCTACCGCAGCCCTGGGCAGTGATTCTGATTGAAGAGGGCCTTAACCGTCAGGTAACGCCTTTGGCTCTAAACGAACTAAATCAGGGACGCTGGACATTTGAACTTGGGGAGGACGGTGGAATCCTGGTCGTATCCGCCTTAAATCCTATGATTGATACACCCGCTTCGTACTGGTTGACTGCAGAGCAGTAGAAGTTTCGGGTCTTGGCCTTGGCCTAATCAGTAGTCTGCTCTTGATAGCTACTCTTTTGCATCTGCTCAAATTGCGTTTGAAGGTCCAGGCGTGTTTGCTCCATCGCCTGTTTTGCCTCGGCTAGAGCATCGTCCCACCGATTCACCATTTCTGAACGCAGGTCTTCGCCAGATGCAGGCGCCAGAAGTAACGCAGCAGTTGCTCCAACAATTGCTCCACAAAAAGCTCCGGCCACGAAGCTGAACATCTTATTCATCCACGCCCTCCATCGGGGTTAAAGTTGGTCATCAATTCCAAAATAGTGCTTTTCAGATCAATAAGATAGGTATTCGATATCTTGAGTATCAATAACCTCCAATGCGAAGAACCTATCTTGTTGCGCTATGTGATACGCGTTCGTCCATCGCGAATTATAGCCCATTAGAGCAGATGTCTCTAATTGCCTGAAGGTTGTAGCTCACAGAGGCCGAAAATGCTAAACTCGACGTTTGAGGATGGATCGCTTTGTCAGAATACATTGAGATAAAAACAGAAATTGACCACGAGGCGAATGTAGTTTTGGTCACCACAATTCTTGTCTTGTCTGGCTTGGAGGAAGAAAGGTATCTCACGGCTAAGGCGATGGAGAAGGGATCGGCTCTGGCCCAATCTTTATCTCAGATTGAAGGAATTCGAAAGCTCATAATAGAAGGAAAGGAGATGGCGGTATCACACGATCCAACGATACCTTCTCACATAGTTGCCTCCGAGTTATCAGCCGCCTTGAAGGAATTTTTTCTCTGAGTCCGCTACCCCGATAGACTATGAAAATTCTTTACGGCGCCTTGAAATCCCCTCTTGTCTTTTATCAATCCCTATTTCGTTCCGATTTATCAGGCGATGTCATCTCGTAAACCGGCCGCCAGAACTATTCTGATCGTTCTAGCCTTCGGTGTATTTGTTGCTGCCGACGATCTGACAGTGGTCTCTACGATGCTCCGTCAGATCGTCTTCGACCTGGAGATCCCACTTCCAGACGGGCTTGACGACGCAGCGTGGATCGTTAACGCATACCTGATCGCTTACGTAGTGGTTATGCCCTTTGTCGGCCGGATCAGCGATATTCTCGGCCGGCGACCGGTCTACATTGCCGCGTTTACTCTGTTTCTGGCTGGTTCGATCTGGGTTCCTTTGGCACCAGACCTACCTTCCTTCATATTTGGCCGGGTCTTGACGGCTTTGGGCGGGGGAGCCATGGTACCTGTGGGCATGGCTATCATCGGTGACGTATATGAAGCGAAGAAGAGGCCGACGGCCCTTGGCACATTAGGAGCGATCGATACGGCCGGATGGGTGTGGGGTCCGCTCTATGGGGCGCTTCTAATACGATTCCTGAGCTGGCAGTGGCAATTCTACTTGAATATCCCTTTGGCTTTAATCGGGATCGCCGCTTCATGGTGGGTCTTACGAGATTTACCCCGTCCAATTGGCCGGCCCCGGATCGATTGGTTGGGAACGGCTACTCTCACTGTCGGATTGCTGGCCCTTAACATTGCCCTGCTCAATAGCAGCGATATACAAAGTGTGGGAAGCCTGGCCGAACTAACAGGTCAAGACTCACCGAGTACCTGGCCCTTATATCTCTTAGCCCTGGTTAGCTTCGCGGTCTTCATCCTGATAGAGATGCGGCTGAGTCGTGGTCGCTCGCTGGCAACCGGATCCAAGATTGAATCCAGTTCGAAGGTTCCCCCGCTGATCGACCTCGACCTCTTCCGTAAACGCAACTTTAGCCCGGCCGTCGCAGTGAACTTCCTGGTTGGCTGGGTATTGATAATCGCGATGGTCAACGTGCCCCTGCTGATCAATGTGTTGGAAATCGATATCCAGCAGGCAGCAATGACCAGTGGTTTATTACTCAGCGCTATGACTGTTTCAATGGCGATTACGGCCTATGTCGGCGGCCGGCTTACGGAACGCTTTAGCTACCGGCCTGTCACCTTGATGGGATTGGCGGCGATCCTGATCGGATTCGCCCTCATGGGCCTGTCGTGGGCAGTCGGAACCCCCTATTCGAAAATGATCTGGCAACTGGCGATCTTGGGAACGGGGTTTGGTCTTGTTATGGCGCCGATCGGAGCGGCCGTCATCAACGCGGCGCCTGAAGGCCAGCGCGGGATAGCCTCTAGCTTGGTCATCGTCTTTCGACTGATCGGTATGAGTGTCGGTCTATCAAGCTTAACCGCCTGGGGCTTACACCGGTTCAGCATTCTGCGTCAAAATATCGATCTGCCGCCTATCAGCGAGCCATCATACGAACAAGCCCTGGTAGACGGACTTACTACGACGACTGTCGCCGTCCTTGCCGAAACGTTTGTGATCTCGGCCGTTATCGCGGGCCTGGCCATGATCGGGGCATCTATGCTTCGACCAGATGAGAAAAACACAGATATCCCGGAGCAATCAGAGGTATAAGCTGTCTGAACTCCCCTTCCCTTGCTTGATTGAAAGATGAAGATCATCTAACTGCTTCTGGCTAACGGGAGCCGGCGCGTCAGCCATGAGGTCAGCAGCGCTATTACTTTTAGGGAATGCAATAACCTGTTGGAGATTCGGCTCTCCCGCCATTAGCATCACCAATCTATCCACTCCCGGCGCGATGCCTCCGTGTGGAGGAGTTCCGTACTCGAACGCATCCAACAGATGGCCAAACTGCTCGCGCGCCTCCTCCATAGACAGACCGATCAGTTTCATTATCTTTTGCTGTAGCTCCCTTTCATGGATCCGAATGCTACCACCGCCTACCTCGTAGCCATTGCATATAAGATCGTACTGCTCGCTTAGAACGGATGCTGGATCAGAATCAAGACGTGGAATGGATTCTCGCTTTGGCGCGGTGAACATATGATGGCTGGGCGCGTAGTGACCATCCTCCAAATCTTGCTTGAATAATGGGAAATCTAGAACCCAGGTAAAGGCTAACTCCGGTTTATCTTTATATCCAAGACGACGACCCATAGTCTCTCTTAACACTCCGAGAACCTCGTATACGACTCGTCTTTCATCGCTGGCGAAGAGCAGCAGATCGCCGGGATTCGCCTGCATCTTTTCAGTAATTTCAATTAATTGCTCAACCGAAAAGAACTTCGTTATGAAGCCTCGCAACTCACCGCTCTCTTTATCGATGGCCATCCAAGCCAGTCCCTTCGCGCCTGCTCCAGTCGCAATTTCCTCAAGTTCAGATATCTGTTTCCGACTATAATCCCCGCATCCGGGAACGCAGATCGCTTTCACAGGCCTACCGGCGGCAACATTGTTCGTAAACACCTTGAAGGAGCTTCTTCCGGCAACGTCCGAGAGATCTACAAGCTCCATGCCATACCTGAGGTCAGGTCTGTCGGTGCCAAACCGCTCCATTGCCTCCGCGTAGGTCAACCTTGGAAAGCTCTCGCTAGCTATTGGTACGATGCTGGCTTTCTTCACCATCCCAACCATTAATTCCTCAATCAACTCGAGTATGTCCTGACGCTCGACAAAACTCAATTCGATATCTAGCTGGGTGAACTCGGGTTGCCTATCGGAACGCAAATCTTCATCCCTGAAACAACGGGCGATCTGGAAATAACGTTCAAATCCAGCAACCATCAACAGCTGTTTTAGTTGCTGCGGACTTTGCGGCAAGGCGTAGAACTTGCCTGGATGTATACGGCTTGGCACCAGGTAATCTCTAGCGCCTTCAGGAGTGCTTTTGAAAAGGATTGGGGTCTCGATCTCTAAAAAACCGCGATCATCGAGAAAATCGCGCATGTATTTGATCGCCTTATGCCGGATCGTCATGTTCCGCTGCATGCGCTGGCGACGGAGATATATATAGCGATATTTGAGCCGTAACGCTTCATCCACAGAAGAGTCATTGTCAACCCGAATCGGTGATACCTTGGCAGGATTCAAGATGGTGATTTTGTTGACTAGAACCTCGACATCACCGGTTGCGAGATTTGGATTCTCTTGTCCCGGTGGCCTCCCTTCAACTTTCCCGGATATCTGTAGCACGTACTCAGATCGCACTTGTTCGGCGATGTTAAAGGCGGCTTCATCATCACTCGTGTTGACGGTCACCTGCGTGCGCCCTTCATGATCGCGGAGGTCGATAAAGATGATTCCTCCCATATCGCGGCGTCGATTCACCCAACCCGCTAATGTCACCTCTTGACCAATATGACTTTTCCGTAGTTCACCGCAGCTGTGACTTTTTAACATTTCTAACCTTCCCTGATGAAAATCCGCGTATCTCCCAAATTGGGTCGATAATCACGCCCATTCTGCATCACAAAGAACTCGCTCGTTCAATCTCCCCGCAAGAGTGTGGCGGGTTTTTATCCGCGGCGGGATTTTATCCTGCGGTAGGAATAGCGACAACAACCGATGGCCTCGAGAAAACCCCTGGATTAGCATGACCGGCATACCGAAGTAGGTCTCAATCTAATTTATAAGAATAATTTGATAATAATTGACATGAAGGCGGTTCGTTGATAGAATCTGCCCACACTCGATAACCCTTTCACCGGGCATTTACTTATGAGGAAATATTTGTGATGACTATGGGTGTGTGGTGATCACAAGGAGAGGATTTTTAGACATGACTATACTTGAAAAGACCGACACCATTGTCCTGACCGAGGCTGCTGCCCAAGTGGTTCGTAACCTGCTTGTCGAGAAAGAGGCGCCCGATCATGGACTACGTATTTTTGTTTCTGGTGGTGGCTGTTCAGGCCTCCAGTATGGTATGGCTTTGGAAGGGGAGTCACGCCCATACGACCATGTCGTCGAGCAAGAAGGCGTTCAGATCTTTGTCGATCCGACGAGTATGATGTATTTATCTGGCGCGGTAGTTGATTACGAAGACAGCTTGATGGGTGGCGGTTTCCGAATCGATAATCCGAATGCCATTTCGTCCTGTGGTTGTGGTCATTCTTTCAAAACATCTGGTGATGCGGCTGAGAGCGCAGTGGGCAACGGCGGTGGTTGTGCCTGTGGCTAATTGCTGCCACTAACTTAACAAAGACCGCGGGACGTCTAATCATTTGATCTGGCGTCCCGCTTTGTGCGTATATTGGATATGTCTGCCAGATATTTTTCAGTTGAAGAGGTGAATTCTCTACTGTCAGAGATAAGACCGGTCATGGCCGAATTAATGGAACGCCGGGCACGAGTGGTCAACACAAGAAGCGAGTTGGCTGAGGTTTTTGAGTTCAGCCACAGCGATTTCGGCGGAGCCGTAGCTTCCGATATTGTCCTGGATTTTATTGCCATTGAACGCTTAGCGAAACAGATCCGGTCAAAAGGCTGTGTGATAAAGGATCTTAACGCCGGCCTATTAGATTTTCTGTCTGAACGAGATGGTCGTGAAGTGTACCTTTGCTGGAGATTCGGCGAGCCTCGCATCGAGTTTTATCATGAGCTTCACACTGGCTTTCAGAACCGGCTGCACATTTAATTTCATCATATTAGAACAGGAACGGCAGACAGATTTTGGGAGTCTGGGTCAACAGTGATTACAAGATTTTGGCCATTTAGCCGCTCAGCTGAAAGAACGTCCGACAAAGTTTGGTTGGACCTGGGGGATCTCGGAGATTTGGTAAACCCGAGCGGTCCTCATGAGCAGTGGCAGGATCATGGTTTAGGTCTGCTTCGTACTGTTCTCCACCAGAACGGAACGAAAACGGATTTGCTATCAACCCGGGCGATCAGCTCCTGGGATCAGCTGCCTCGTCAGATTCGTGGATACAAGATGTTGATCATGAATGTTCGCAGCTACACGTATCCCATGGCGTACAGAGCGTCCAAAATCTTTAAGGAAGTCAATCCGGAGGGCATTGTTCTGACCGGTGGGATGCACGCCACTGTGGCACTGGACGAGATGTTGGAGGTCGCCACATTTGACAAGATATGCCAGGGACCTGGAGAAAATGTCATAGTTAACCTGGTAAACAAACCAGATTCCTTCCCAAGGGTTATCCTCGGCAAGGGATCCAAATCGATGGCCGAATGGCCAAAGATCGATCGGATTCTCTGGCCCAAGCCCGCCAGCCGTAACCTTCGAAAGAACTTTAATTGGCCTTTGGAGCCCGAGTGTGGGTGGGGACCGGCGCCAGTGGCGACCATACTTACAAGCAGAGTTTGCCCCTGGCAGTGCGTCTTCTGCAACGAAAACTCATACATTCCCAATATGGGCCGCCGACCGGTCGAATTGGTAATCGAAGAGCTGAATTATTTAGATGAGACATTCGGACCTATTGGCTCGGTTGTCATCCATGATTCAATGTTCTTTCAGAATCCCAGTTGGCTGGAAGAATGGATTGAGAAATATCCACGGAAAGCGAATAAGACCTGGTCCTATTGGGCGGCAGGCCGGGCTGACACGGTGCGCCAATGGCCTGATCTATTCGAAGCCCTAGTCAAGGAAACCAACTGGCATATGGTTTCTATCGGTTTTGAGTCGGGCAGCGACCGTGTCCTGCGGATACTGAACAAAGAATGCACAGAAGAGGATAACTACTTCGCCATCGACTTGTTACATCGTATTGGCGACGAAATGGAAGCTGAAGGCAAGGAGCCGCCCGTTTTCTGGTCAAACATCATGCTTGGAATTCCAGGAGAGAGCCATGAAGATGCTTTCAAAACGATGCGCATGCTCAAGTATATGAGGCGTGTGATGCCTTCGATCGCCTTCTACGCCCCGTACCCCGGATCTGCTCTCGGAAACCAATTGATCGCAGAGGGGAAAAGCATGATGACCAAGGACAATTACCACCGTTTTCCTGATGATGAGAAGGTAAAGGGAATCGACTATAAATTCTACCGAGATCTTCTCGCCGGACATTATGACCGCGAGATCAACGAAGGCCTCGATAGAACTTCGGCTGGTCAAGATTCCGCTTATATGGATGCCCTGACGAAAGCATAAAGATGAGTAGCTTTAGCAGCCCACATTACATGTACCTATTTGACTTGAAAAACGGGAAAAAGAAGCTGGCCTATGGGCAGTCGCCCGAAGATGCGCTCGAGATTCTAGGCTACCGGTTAAGCGAACAAGAGATGAGTGAGATAATCAGCGATCAGTTTACAAAGATCTCACAAAGGAAGATGCAGAAGTACATTCATCTATTAGGTTGAACGAATAGGCTAAGCAAACAATTCGCCTTCCCGCCAGAAAAGAAAAACGCCGCGAAAGTCATCGCGACGTTTTTCTTTGTCAGCCTTAACTAGATTGTCTTTATCTCTCAGCTAGCGGAACGATGTCCCTTTCGTCTTCTCCAAGATAGATTTGCCGTGGTCTGGCTATCGCCTGCTCTTGGTCCAACAACAGCTCTTCCCACTGCGCCAGCCAACCAACCGTACGAGGGATTGCGAAAAGCACAGGAAACATCGCGATAGGCAAGCCCATGGCCTGGTAAATTATGCCTGAGTAGAAATCGACATTGGGATACAATTTTCGCTTGATAAAGTAATCGTCCTCAAGGGCGATTTGCTCTAGCTTCAGAGCTATGTCCAGAAGTGGGTTCCGACCTGTAATTTCAAACACCTCATCGGCGATTTGCTTGATGATCGTTGCCCGCGGATCGTAATTCTTGTAAACACGATGACCAAATCCCATCAGCCTAAATTCGCCCGCTTTTACTCTTTCGACATACGCAGGAACATTGCTTACATCGCCTATTGCCTGCAACATTCTCAAAACAGCCTCATTGGCGCCACCGTGAAGTGGTCCATACAGGGCAGCCGCCGCACCCGCAGCGGCGCTGTAAGGATCTACGCGGGAACTACCAACTGATCTCATGGCATTAGTTCCACAATTCTGTTCATGGTCGGCGTGTAGGATAAAGAGGACATCAAGCGCACGCTCCAGGACCGGATTAGGAATGTATTTTGGCTCCGCTCTCCTGAACATCATATTTAAGAAATTGCCCGCATAACTGAGATCGGGATCAGGATAGACAAACGGGTATCCCTTCGCATGCCGGTAGGCAAATGCGGCCAGCGTCGGCATCTTTGCCGTGAGACGGGTCATTTGCAGACGCCGGATTTCAGGATCATCCACCATTCTTGCTTCCGGATAAAACGTTGAGAGGGCGGCAATCGTGCTGATTAGCATGCCCATCGGATGGGCATCATAACGGAATCCATCAATGGATTGCTTGATATTTTCATGAATCAGCGTGTGTAGCCTGATGAATCCTTCGTATTCCGCGAGCTCATAACTGGTCGGTAACTCTCCGGCTATGATCAGGTAAGCCACTTCCAGGAATGTGCATTGTTGGGCAAGTTGCTGGATCGGATAACCACGGTAACGCAGAATCCCCTTATCACCATCGATATAGGTTATCCTGCTGATAGTCGAGGCTGTGTTCTTGAAGGCTGGATCGTAGCTCATTAGGCCGAAGTCATCGTCGTCCACCTTGATAGCACGCAGATCCATCGCCCGGATAGTGCCATCTGTAACCGGCAATTCATAAGTTCGGCCGGTTCGATTGTCTGTTACGGTAAGCATGTCACTTGTCATTCTGTCCTCCATTACTCGTTATCCCAAGAATCTTGGGAGGATGTGATTTTTTGAATATTGGTTGCCTGTTTCTGGCATCGTTATCAGGAGCTATTCGTTAATTACCTGTGTCCTTGTTGGAAACAGTTCCACCTAGAAGTATAGCTGTTTTTCGCCATTTCGACATAGGCAGCATTGCATCGCAACAGGCTGCCAACGTGCTACTCTCTTCTATCAAACGCTCCTTAAGGCATGTACGGCATCAGGAGCGAATCAGAAGAATCGGCGGTTATTTCCTTAGAACTAGCCGTGCACAGTCGATCATCCCTAAGGGCCTATGATGAATCTGTAATGTAACTTATCAATGATATAATCACACTTATACGTATTCGCATATTAAATCAGTGAACGAAACAATCCTCTGTCCAACCTGCCTCCTAGACTTGGCACCAGATTCAGAATCCTGTCCGAAGTGCGGTCAGGAGTTCTGCCCTAACTGTTTGTCCCCGGTCAGTCCCGAAGCAGATAGCTGTAAGATTTGCGGGGCCGAGTTTACAATACACTGTCCAGACTGTTCCGGTGAAATTGAAGTCTCAGATAGCTCCTGCCCTTTTTGTGGCGCCCTTTTCGATGAATCTCCTTCTGACGGTAATCCCAACCTTCCAGAGCAACTAGATAGCGATATCCTCCAGGATAGTGAAGGTATTCTTCGTTGTCCGACGTGCAAGGGTGTGATTTATCTTGAAGATGGTTTTTGCCGCAGCTGCGGTCAGATCTTCTGTGGCCGGTGCGGTTTCGGCATTAGCGAAGATGACGATATCTGTCCATCGTGCAATCGCGATCTCTACCTAGAGTGCCCAATTTGTCAATTCGAACTGATCGCCGGAACAGAAATCTGTCCCAATTGCAACACCTTGTTTCCCAAGTTTTGTACATTTTGTGGAATCGGTTTAGATCCTGGCACCAGCCAATGTCCTTCGTGCCAGAGTTCGTTGTCCTTTAGGCAAAGACGGAGCGCCCGAACGGTGAACAGGTTCGTGGTCGAGATGCTGGAGATGAGCCTGGTGGCCTGTCCAGACTGCGGCAGAAACTTCAGCCCAGCCCAGGGTTGTTGCCCGAACTGCGATCTGCGACTCTGTCCGACTTGCCAGATCGTTATCGAAGGTGATGAAAAAGGCTGTCCCCGTTGTGGAATCCCCATATTGGTTGGCGCACGGGGTAGCGATTTGTGCCCTAACTGCAATCATGAAATCTCGGTTGGCGATAGCGAATGCTCAAATTGCGCCCAACTGCTTTGTCCAAGTTGCCTGTCATCCATCGAAGGCTCTGACGCTTCCTGCCCCCATTGCGGTATCCAATTCGAGCTATTATGCCCAGAATGCGAGGGGGTTGTAAGCCCAAATGATCGTGCTTGCCCTCACTGTGCAGTCACCTTTGAAGGCTAGGTTGCGTTGGCATTCCAACGTTGCCAGACAAGCGAACTCACTGGATGTACCAGAAAATTGAATAGGCCATCAGCGAATGAATCTCAGAGGGGTAGGAATGATAAGAATACCTGGAGTAACTTTATGGAATTAGCGCATCACTATATAGCTGTGCCCGTCACCATCCTCACGGGCTTTTCAGGTGCGTGAAAAACCACTTTGCTGAACCGCATTCTGAGCGGGAACCACGGTTTGCGCGTAGCCGTACTGGTGAACGATTTTGGGTCAATCAACATTGATACTGAGTTGATTGTGGGCATAGAGGATAACGGCATCAGCCTGGCCAATGGCTGTGTTTGTAGCAATATCCGTGATGATTAGGTGGAGACGATGGAGATGGTCATCGGCCGACCCGAACAACCGGAGTATATCCTTCTCGAAGCGAGCGGCGTCGCCGACCCATCCAGCATTGCCATGACCTTCGTGAAGTCCAATTTCCGCGACCGCATCCGCCTGGATAGTATCATTTCTATCGTTGACGCCGACCAGTTCTTTGCTCATCCTGAATATCCAGTGGTTGAGGAACTGATGATGCGGTAGATCGGCTTCTCCGATATGGTGATTCTCAACAAAGTAGACCTGGTGGACGGTGACGAATTGCCAAGGTCAGGGAGTCGATAAATGGACGTCTGCGGCGCGTGCGCATCATAGAGGCTGTTCAATGCGATGTACCCCTTGAGATTCTACTGGGTGTGGGCCGTTTTGACGCCAAGCAGCTAGTACACAGTTCAAATGGCCATCAAGACAATCACGAGACTGATCCCGGACACAAGGCTAAAATCGGACACGAGACCGAAATCGGACACGAGACCAAAATCGGACTCGAGACCAATCACGGACAGGCCTTCAGCACCTGGAGCTACAAGACAGATCAGCCTCTTTCTCTGGACGCATTGAAGGAAATGGTCAGACGAAAACTGCCCGGAAATATCTATCGTTGTAAAGGCGTTGTCTAGCAGTAGATACACCAGGGAATCGAGCTATTCTGCAAGTAGTTAGTCGCCGAGCAGATATTAGCTTAGGTGATGAATGGGGAGATGTGTGACCTCGGACACAAATCGTCGCTATTGCAACAGCGGGCAGCATTAACCCGGAAAAGTTGACAATCCGATTTGAGGCCAGCGT
>JBARZW010000320.1:0-9481 GCA_049650305.1 Promineifilaceae bacterium (SeqCode) | reverse complement strand
CGTGCAGAGATATCTGGTGTCCGCGCCTCCATTGAAGGAATAGCGGTCGATACCGATACGATGGGTCGTCTTATCGTTCGCGACTCTTCGGGAAAGATACATAAAATTACGGCCGCAGACGTGACTGTTCACAGTTGACAATTAGAGGAAAAACAGGTAGCCTACCGTTGATATTATGTTCACATAAGTAGGCGGCCGGTGCATTATTCGAGGCTGATTATTTAGCATTCGGGCTACTGTATACCGAGGCAGCCTCTCCTTAGCAGTATCAGGAGAATGATCATGGATGACGATCTTGACAGTCTACGTGAAAAAACCAAGCGAGCCAGTTCGGTCTACGATGATCTAGAGGGCGAACCTGAAAGCCAGGGTGGACTTGCAGGGACGTTTGCCAGCTTTTCCCCCCTTCAGCGCCTGATCCTCATATTCCTGCTATTCCTGAATATGGGCGCATTCGCTTGCGCTATTTTGGTTGTCGCAGGCGTAATTGCGACCTAGTCCGGATCTCTAATTAGTAAATCTAGGGCAGATCAGGGCACCTTCTGTTGATCGCCCGGCTCGGCTTGCCCAAGCCTACCGCTCTTCAATAGCATATCCCCAGTTCTTGACATTCGCCTTCAATAGTCAGGTGTTACGTCGGCTCTTGCTCTGCACAAAAAAGCGCAAGGATGATCAATGCGTCCACTTTTCTGCTTTATTGTGATCACGGAGTCTGAGCGAATAGGACAACGCCCGACGGGTCGGTGAGGCCAAGATCCTGGTAATTACTCTGATTAGGTTGTGCCCAAACCGGCCCAGACGGAGAAAAAGCCGGAATCAAGAAATCGCAGGTGATGGAATTCATCTTCGGTATGGAACGCGCCTAACAGGGCTTGATCATCATCGATACTGGGCTTCTCCGCTCGTCTGGTTGCGGTCTTGGCCTTGCAGTCCTTGGGCCCTCTGTTCATCCCTCGCATCATTCAGAGAAGGATCTACCCCTTTATATCCAAAAACGTAACAAGTCATCCCTGATCGCGACGAACAACACTCTCGCTGGCGGACCCTTTTATTAGCGACGTAATCCGATTCGAAGGCTCTATCCGCCCGGCCCTAGAGTCGCGCCGATCAGGTCAGGAAGCGTCTTCAGATCTCGACCGACTCGAAGCAAATACGAAGGCGAAGACTCGACCAATTCTCCAATAACCGCAAGGTGGGTGGATTGCATTGGTTCATCCCACCTATCTATCGTATGGGGAAGCAATCTTCCTAGCGCCTCCGCCTTACTCAGCGGTTCAAGACTAGGTTCTCCAATATCATGGATTTGAGGAAACAGAATTACACCCGCCCTTGCCTCATGAAACCAGACGTCTGGCCATAAACCCTCGGCTGCAAACTCGTTTTTTTGCTTAGTACCCACAGGTCCAGTTACCAGATCTCTTGTACTGGCGAACATCGCTAATGTATCTGGATAGGCCGCTAAAAATCCGGGATAGCTCAGAACTCGGCCGCTCGATGCGACTATTGGTGAATCGTTGGACATCAGCTGCCAACCATTATCTAGCAGCGCGATACCTGCCGTCGTTTTTCCAGCTCCAATATCCCCTACCAGCAAGGCGAACCGCCCGCCTATTGCGGCAGCAAAGGCGTGTATCATAAAAAAACCCCGCCGGCGCAAATGGGGAGAAAGACCACTGGCAATGATATCCTCCAGCAAACCAAAAGTGTCCAGGCATGAGCGAACGATAGTACCCTTCGTCACGCCCTTATCGAGATCGAGGATGAGCTGGCCAATTTCGGGAAAATGAATATAAATTCCATCATCCCATATGTAATAGGACAAGAGATCTTGCTGGACGAAAATCGGCCTACTTTCTGGAGGGCTTGGAACACCTTCGACTAGATCAATTTGACACCGGAGATCAGGAGGCGCGTCCGTCCGGGGTAATGGAGAAAACGACCGCTGCCACCTGTTTGCCAGGTTTGCATCGTTCGTAGTTCCTTCGATAATAAGATCGTGTAATACCCAGCGCATTTCTTGAGTATATCGCAATCCAGCAGGATCTGAAGAGAAAAATGTAGTTCGATCTGACAAGCACCACATGGATCCTCTATTAGCTGATTGCAGGTAAATCAACCGTGCTAAGCGCCAATGTTTCTAAACCTTGTTAGCCGTATTCTTTTGAATGCAAAGATACGTTTGGTGAGATGACGCTAGAGATCGCTACAGTCCTGGCTATTATTGTCGTCGCCGTCATATTGTTCGTCTCCGACAAGCTTCGCGTAGATCTTGTAGCCCTATTAGTCTTGGGAAGCCTAGTCATCACCCAGCTGGTAACTCCTTCTGAAGCCCTGTCCGGATTCTCGAATCCGGCCGTGATTACAGTGTGGGCCATGTTTATCTTGAGCGGAGGCCTCACTCAAACTGGCGTCGCTAACAGCATCGGCAAGCAAGTGTTGAGGCTTGCCGGGAGTGGAGAAGTCCGCTTGATGCTCTTGATCATGTTGACAGCCGCGGTCCTTTCAGCCTTTATGAACAATGTCGGCGTGGCCGCTCTACTGCTTCCTGTGGTCGTCATTATTGCCCGGCGTACCAAGACACCACCATCGCGACTTCTGCTACCTCTCGCAATTGGGGCCCTCCTTGGCGGACTCACGACCCTGATCGGCACACCCCCGAATATCCTTGTAAGCGACGCGTTAAGCGATGCCAACCTCGAACCATTCGGGTTATTCGATTTTGCCCCGGTTGGCGTTGTGATTTTACTGGCCGGCCTGGCATTTATGGTTTTTATCGGACGCCGCTTATTGCCACGCCGTGATCCCACCAGAGACATCACCTCAACGGAAGAAGACTCCCTAGAGGAGATGTACGATTTAAGGGAAAGGCTGTTAAGTCTACGAATTCCACCCGATTCAATACTTGCAGGTATGAGTCTCGAGGAAAGCCAGGTGGGTTTGACCCTCGGTTTAAATGTGATCGCCGTTATCCATAATGGACAGATCGTTTTGTCGCCAGGGCCAACTTCTATCCTTAACGGTAACGACCAGTTACTGGCAATCGGCGCCGCTGATCAGTTGGCTGACCTTCGACGACATCGGGTCGAAACAGTCGAGAGGGTTCCGCTTACAGTAGAGCGAATTCAGGAAATAGGGATCGAGGTAACCAAGATGATCCTGCAATCCGATTCGGGAATGATAGGGAAGAAAATTAAAGAATCTGGTCTGAGGGAAAATTTCGGTCTTCATGTACTGGCCATTCGCCGAGGCGAACTATTCGTTCGATCGGATCTGCCATCTATGGTGCTCACTCAGGGTGATTGCCTATTGGTGCAGGGGACGCAGGAGCACGTTTCGATCATATCAAGCGAAGCAGGGATCGAAGTAGAAACCGCAGATGACGCTGACATCAGTCCCCTTCACGAAACATTGCTCCTTGTGGAAGTGCCGGAGCATTCGGCTCTTGCGGGACGGACTCTGCTGGAAAGCCGGTTGGGAGAAGCTCTCGGCTTAACGGTGCTGAGGATCGTGAGAGATGATCAAACACTTCTGTTACCTGAGCCAGAGGAACGAATCACACCGGGTGACCGTATGCTGGTCCAGGGAACAGCCGAGAATATACAGGCCATAAGAGGGCTTGAAGAACTTGAAATGGATCGTACGCAGCCGGCGATAGACGATTTAGAAACGACCAGCATCGGTTTAACTGAGGCTGTTCTGTCGCCCCACGCCGCCTTGGCCGGAAAGACACTCAACCAACTTCATTTCCGCGAGAAGTATGGTTTAAACGTGCTTGCCATCTGGCGTGGAGGCCAGGCATTCACAGAGGGTCTCCGGGATATGGCCCTGCGGTTTGGAGACGCGTTGCTTCTGTATGGACCAAGGGCAAAACTTCAAATGCTCGGCAGTGAAGATGATTTTCTGGTCTTATCTGAGGAAGCCCAGGCTCCTTTACGAACAAAGAAAGCGCCTCTGGCTATAGGGATCATGGCCGCTGTGCTGCTGAGCGTGCTATTGGGTTGGTTGCCAATAGCCATCGCGGCCGTAATCGGGGGGGCGTTGATGGTGCTTTCAGGCGCCCTTACCATGGATGAAGCCCATCGCTACATCCAATGGCCGGCCGTATTCCTGATTGCCGGCATGTTACCCCTCGGGATAGCCATGCAAAATAGTGGCGCCGCCCAGTATCTCGCCGACGGCATGATGGGCATTGTCGGCGATTTGGGTCCTCTGGCAGTATTGGCCGGTTTGTTCATCCTCAGTGTCCTGGCTTCCCAGGTTATGCCTAATGCAGCCGTCGTCGTTCTGATGGCCCCCATCGCCTTCGCCGCTGCTGCTGAATCGAACGCCTCGCCGTATGCGTTCTTGATGGGAGTGGCAATCGCCGCTTCCGCCAGCTTTATGAGTCCGGTGAGCCATCCGGCAAATATTCTGGTGATGGGTCCCGGGGGTTACCGATTCAGCGACTATATTCGGGTTGGGCTGCCGCTTACGATAGTCGTTTTCGTCGTGGTTCTGTTTGTACTCCCAATCGTCTGGCCTTTTTAGCTCCATTCACTTTTACGCGGTTACTATTAGTAACAAACCCAAGATCACCGCACGTATCTAAATATTGATCCACGCCAGGGTCTCCGCGCTCGCTGATTCTTCCATATACGGGCTTCAACGGGAACCTCAGTCGCCTCAACTTCTGTTTCAACTATGTTTGGTCAAGGTCACAATTTCAAATTCCTTCTCTGGCCTCGACATCTCTACTGGCTTGCTGACCTGATACGTTGGTTTTTGATACTTGCTCCTGCGCATTCAGGTATTAGAATAGGGATTGGGGAAGACACCTTCAATTTGCGGGGATTTCGGCGGAGGGTGTCACCAATGCGGAGGGACTCTGCAGTGCAAAAGCGGGCGAACTGGCTCTTTCTTAGTGTGTTCCTAGCTCTTGTCGCCTTCTGTGTCGTTGCTGGCATGCCGCAGATAACCAAGTCCCAGGTTCAGGAAGCCGATGTCATCATCAGCGAAGTAGCCTGGAGTGGCACGGCCGCTAGCGGAGCTGATGAGTGGGTGGAGCTTCACAATAGGAACCACCTGCCCATCAACCTCGAAGGCTGGAGCTTGACAGGTAGTAATCTGTACATTCCCCTGACCGGCTCTATCGCGCCTTACGGCTACTTCCTTCTTGAGCGAAGTGATGACGATACGGTCAGTGACATTCCGGCCGACCTGATCTATACCGGTGCCCTGGCCAATACAGGGGATTCGCTCACGCTTGCAAACGGCATCGGCTCCGTCGAGGATTCAGCCAACTCTACTGGAGGGCCATGGCCGGCCGGCACAGCGTCGCCCGATTTTCGGAGCATGGAACGCAATGATCCCTGGTCGCTAGATCTGGATACGAGCTGGGTAGACAACGACACGGTCACCCGAAATGGACACGACGCTAATGGATTTCCTATCAACGGTACACCCGGAAATCCTAATTCTCAGTGGAGCAATCTGCCTGGAACTGCTGATTTAGCTCTGTTCAAAAGCGGACCCACCTCAGCCTTTGCCGGGAGCGAGATCGTCTACAATCTTAGCATCGAAAACGCAGGGCCATTGGAGGCCACAGGTGTTGTTCTCACGGATACACTCCCTTTTGGATTTAGTTATGGTGGTGACAATAGCGGTTTTCCTCTGGTTCAACCTGTGACCGGCACCTTGAGATGGCTCATTGGGTCAGTGCCAACTGACACTGTGTTTACTTTCAATCTCACGACGACCATCGCCAATGATCTCCTTGGGACGGTCACGAATCATGTACTCGCCCGCACGGAAGTAACCGAAACCACTACCCATAATAACTATGCCTGGGCGACTACCAACGTGATCACATCCGGATTCCCACTTGTCTTGATAGATGCCGTCTACTACGATGGCTATGAAACGAACGAACCCGACGAAGCTGTTCGTCTAATCAATGTGGGAGAGGGCATGGCGAACCTGGAAGGGTGGACCTTAACCGATGGGCTATCCTCCGTACATTTTCCTGAGCATGCATACCTATCTCCTGGAGATAGTATGTGGCTAAGCAAGAGCGCGACAGCCTTCTCCCGACAGTTTGGTTTCTTGCCCGGATATGAAGCTATAGATTCAGAGATCGATGTGCCTGATTTGCTTGGCCCATGGCCTGGTTTTAGCAATAGTGGGGACGAGGTCATACTGCTGGATTCCTCCGGGCAACTCCAGGATGTTCTCGTCTACGAGGCGGGCGCTGTTAATCAGGTTGGTTGGAACGGCCCTGCGGTCATGCCCTATACTGTCCCTGGAGTATTCGCGGAAGAAGGGCAGATTCTGTACCGGATGCGTGATCAGGAGTCTGCTCTGCCGGTACCAGACACAGATCGCGCGACTGACTGGGCCCAACATGAAACGGACATGGTCAACGGCCGGAAAGTTCAGTACCCGGGTTGGGATATTGATACCTATTTTCATACCCTCCAGGTAACAGAAACAGCCGCTCTGGTAATTGCTATCGCACCCGACAACGCCTACAGCTTGATTGTAGCGGAGATCGGGAATGCCCAAAGCTCTGTCCGAATTGCCAGTTTTTCCTTCCGGCACGTTGGCATCGGAAACGCGCTGGTCAACGCCTTGTCAAGGGGAGTGAGTGTTACCGTTCTTCTTGAAGGTGGACCTGTTGGTGGGATAGAAAACCAGGAAAAATATATCTGTATGATGTTGGAGGAAGCCGGGGGACAGTGCTGGTTCATGATAAATGACGAGACCCAGAACATCTATGACAGATATCGATATTACCATGCCAAGTTCATGATCATAGACGATCACCGGGTGATAATCAGTACTGAGAACCTTAGTCCCGATAGCCTTCCCGACGACGACAAGAGTGATGGAACATGGGGACGGCGGGGTCTCTTGCTGGCAACAGATTCGTCTTCCATTGTAGAGCATATCCAGGGCATCTGGGAAGCTGACCTAGATTCGAGCCACCACCTCGACCTTTTCCGTTGGACGGCGAGTCATCCGATTTACGGTAGTCCTCCTCCGGGCATGGTCCCTATTACCTCGACCGGCGGCACATCGTACACGGTTCGATTTCCCACACCAACAGGATTAAGCGGAGACATTCATTTTGAGGTATTACAGTCACCGGCAAACAGCTTGCGCGACAGAGACAGTCTCCTAGGCCTGCTTCGCAGTACTGGCGATGGTGATACGATCCTGGTGGAGGAATTGGTTGAACCTCCCTATTGGGGCGCGATAGGAAGCGATCCAATATCAGATCCGAATCCGCGGCTAGTATCGATGCTAGATGCGGCGCGAAGGGGTGCTAAAGTACGTTTGCTTCTCGATGATTACTTTGACTTTTCGACCAGCAGCAGCAGCAACAGGAGTACCTGTATCTATACCAACGAGGTGGCAGCGAATGAGGGAATTAATTTCAAATGCGCGTTGGCAAATCCTACTGGTTTGGGTATTCACAACAAGATGGTACTTGTGGAAAAGGGGGGTATAGGCTACGTACACATCGGCAGCCTCAATGGATCCGAGCTTTCGAGTAAAGGTAATCGCGAGATCGCCATCCAAGTTCAGTCTGATATTGCCTACATCTTGCTTGAGGAGATGTTTAAGGGGGATTGGCCTAGTGGCAGCCTTTTACCGATTGTTTTCAACGACTACACCGGTCCATCCAACCACGCGCTGATTAGTGAGGTCTTACACAATCCTTATGGTCCGGATGACGCTGAGTTCATAGAAATAGCTAATCCGACCGGCTTTTCGATCGACCTGAGCGGTTATAGTCTCGGAGATGCTCTCAATCGTGACGATTTTGAAGATGTCAGGCTTTTTCCCGTGTCTACAGTCATTGGTCCTGGTGACTGTATCATCGTGGCAACAACGGCCACTGGCTTCAACTCTTTATTTGGATTCTCACCTGACTTCGAATTTCTTGACACGGATCCGCTCGTATCCGATCTGATTGATGATCCCAATTGGGGTGATGAGGCAGCTTTTTTACAACTTGGAAACCTCGGTGATGAAGTGATTTTTAGGAATCCCAACGGCGATATCGTTGATGCCATTGGCTACGGTGAAGGCGAAGTTCCCGGCGTTGTCTCATGCACATTAGTCTCCGCGCCAAACCATAGCCTTGAGCGTTTTCCATACTGGAGAGATACAGATAATTGTCTCGATGACTTACGCGATTGGCCATTCCCCAATCCAGGCGACCTGCCGTGATCCTCACCTCTTTATCAATGTTACTTTGCAGATGAAATCATCTCCTTTTTAGCTAAGTATCTACCCCAACAAGCACCATCTAGCTCACCTGAATTACCCTTGTGTTTTTGACATAAATAAAGTATTATGTATACCTAGGAAAGAGGTTCAAGAGATTGATAGCCCCTTAATAAAAACTTTCGTCGCGTTTTGGGGTATATCTGGTTGTTCCAGCTGAAACTTCTTAGAAGATATTGGCTTCCAGAATGCCTTCGAGGTGAATAAGATGGTCTCTGTCGGTCTTATCCATATGTCCTGCTACTGTGGCGCCGATCTTTTTTACGTTGGCAATACGGTTGATGGTGCCCCCCCCATAGACATCTTGGAGCGGTTCGAAGCTCAATTAGGTTCTGGAAACTTCGGTTTCTTTAGTAGTGCCAACGGTAATTATGGCGAGTGCCCACATTGTGGATTGCTTTTCGACCTACCAGATCCTGACATGCTTGATTGGCTGCCTTTCACTGATACCAGGACTTTCAATGAAAAGGTGGCGGAACTCCGGCAATCCGCTCTCAGCGTAAATCGAGGGGGATCTCAGCAGACCTACTCGGCAGGTGATCGGCGGAGCTATTAAGCGCTCGAGTGGGCGCCATTGTTTCATCAACAATCTTTCAGACTCTCTCCCACACTCTCTGAATCAATTAGGGGCACCACAAGGTGGCCGCACATTCGCAGAGGCTGCCTATGGATACGGTGTTTTCCCTACTCGCATCGGAGCAAGGATGTCGCGCTGCCGTAGGCTAACGAGATGGTTAGCACGGGCATGAAAACCATACAAGAAGCCGGAGCGCCTACAGTGCTCTTATTCCAGTATTTAGTTCTTGATTTTCTCTAGGACTGAGGGTTGGCTTCGATCTGAGTATGCTAGTGGCAGTGCAATAGTAATTATTATTACCTTAAAAATAGTCTCTGAGCGCAGAAAAATATGAGGACATCTCTTGATCTCAATCATGTCAAGCCGCGTTCAAGGCACCGGATAGCAGACTAACTTCCCGGAACGACATCAAGACCGCCTGGTGCACCAAATCTGCCGCCAAGGGGTGAACCAGCTCGAATGCTGATCTTACCTTTGTACAATATCTCCGGACGTTCGTAAGGCAGCCTTGCCTTGTCGTTTCTTTGGGCGGAACCGTCGTTTTGGCGTCTTTTGGGTTGCATTAGTAATACCTTTAAATTAGATCTGATGAATCTATATTTTCAAAATAATTGTATCGCTAATCCGCGCCTC
>JBARZW010000319.1:0-3500 GCA_049650305.1 Promineifilaceae bacterium (SeqCode) | reverse complement strand
AGGATCACATCGGAGATCCCCTCTTGAACAGCCAGGTAGTAAGCGGCCGAGATTCCTGCCAGGCCCGCCCCGCAGATGACGACATCAGCTGTCATTGATGACATGATTTATTCCTGGGATCGAAGATCACGAAGGTGCTGGTGGTGTTCTTTATTGCCAACACCGTGAACGAATTAGAGTAGTTTCCCATTGCATCCGGCACGAAATTACCGCCGCGGTAATCTTGAATTAATTCTTGTCGTTTCTTTCCAGGCGCTCGGCTCCTGATCTGGTCACCTGGAATTTGTCGAAATCCCTGGCCACAAAGGTCCTGGGAAAGATCGAACGAGCTTCGTGAATCACGTCTCTTTCGTAATAACGACGGGACAAATGGGTCAGAATGAGAGTCCTGACATTAGCCTCGACAGCCAAGCGGGCTGCGCTGGCGGCAGTAAGGTGACCGAATTGCTGGGCCATGTCCGATTCGGAGTTCAGATAGGTGGCTTCGATAGTGAGAGCGTCGGCGTCCTGGCAGACATCGACCAGATCCCTGGTATTGCCCGCGTCGCCTATGTGCACGTAACGAGTGCCCGGAATGATTTCACCAAGGACCTCTTTCGATTCGATGGTCCGGCCGTCCGGAAGAGAGATAGACTCGCCCCGCACCAATTTTGCCCGTTCTGGTCCAAAGGGTACTCCCAAGGATTCGGCAACTTCTGCAAGAAACGGCCGGCGCGGTTTTTCCTCGAACAAGAATCCATAACAGTCTGGTCCCCGGTGGTCGACGGAGAAAGCCGAGAGACGAAATCTCTCGTCCTCTTCAATGACGTCTCCATGGTGCAGGGGGACAAGTTCGATGGCTGAAGGAGGATGTTTTTCTGGGAAAACCACCCCAAAGATGAGCTTGCCTACACGAGCCAGGGTGCTCCGGCCCCCGAAGATCTGAAACTTCTCAAGCATCTCCCACCGGCCGAGGGTTGATGCTAGACCACCGAGGCCGAGAATATGGTCTAAATGGCCATGGGTGAGCAGCACTTTGTCCAGCCGCTTAAAGCCCAGACCGCTGCGCAAGATCTGTTGCTGGGTGCCTTCACCGCAATCGACGAGGAAACGGTAATGACGGTGCAGGATCATCTGCGACGACAACCCCCGGTAAGCCGAGGGAGTCGATGCGGACGTTCCGAGAAAGACGATCTCAAACATGGGTAGGATTAGGCGCCGGGATTAGGAGATTTGGGGATTTCTTTCGTACTAATTTCATTAACATTTCGTTTCTCAAAACGGCGAACTCGCACGCTCGTGCTGCCGAAATTCACAAGAAGGATAACGGGTAATCCACTTACACGCAGCTCGGATAATGCTTGCGCGCTATGAATAGCTAAGAGTTTGCCTGATACTGCCTTTAGTTCGAGTAATATCCTGCCCTCTACCACTATATCAACCCGGTGTTTGCCAAGATGAGCCCCCTTATATATAACGTTGAACTCCTCCTCCTTTTCTGCAGAAAGCCCTCTCGATCTTAATTCGTGCAACAGGGCGTCTCTATAGAAGCGTTCTTCCAATCCTGGACCAAGTATGTTGTGCACTTCATAGCAAGCAGCAATAATCTGAGAAGTCAAAGCAGTATGTTTCTCAAGACCCTTGGGCATGCTATCCTCTGATACTACTTCGTAAATACTCTAGAACATAAGTAATGACAATCCCCCAATCCCCTAATCCCGGCTCCATCCAATACCATTGACAGAAACCTTTCCCGCGCGATCCAAAGCACCGCGTACATCAATCTGGGAATTCAGCCATTGGCGGAGGAGGGCTATGTTGGTCAGTGCGTGACTGGTGAGGCGGTGGGTTGTTAAGGTGGAGCGGCCGTGGGCGAGAGCCATGGGCACGAGCAGTTGGTCAGCTAAGTGATGATCGACTGCCGCTCCATTGTCTACGAAAGACGTTAATTCGGCAACGGCTGCTTCTGCTACCTTATCGGCCGGCAGTCCCTTTCGACCCAGGCTGCTGAATCCACCTTGGGGCATCCATAGCACGATGCCTGCCCCTGGTCCGGCGCCTCTCTCACGAACCGGTTGAACGTTCACTTCAAATCCAGATCCAGTTAGCAGATTATATGCCCGGCGAGCCATCCGATGCGGTATATGACTCGGCAAGTTAGTCACAGCGGCGATTCCTTCAACCTTCGAGCCGGTAACCGTCTCGAAATCCACACCTTCTAGCCTGGCTCCCGGCTGGATGCTTGCCACCATTTCGCCACCGCCATCGTTCATCCAGCCCCAGGCAGAGAGAGAAGTATCAAAGCTGGCTCCGAATCGAGCGTAGGCAGGCAGGGCGACGTCAGAGAGGTAATGATAGGGTGGACTGAAAGGCACGAACGTACCGCCGCGCAGGATGACTTCCGATGGCTGGTCCGCGAACAACAGGGGCCAGAGCAAAGCCTGGAAGATGAGCGTCACTGCCCCAGCCGAACGGCCGCTAGAGGTCACCTCATTGACGTCAAACCGATAGCTACCTCCCACCGGCGGCGATCCTGGTTGGAAAACCAACGTTGTGGAATTGAGTTCGTCTCCTTCCAGCGAGGCGTTGCACACCTCTGCCACCGCGCGTACGGCCGTCAGGTGCTGCGGTCGCAAGCCAGGCTTGTTTCGTTTTGCCCGGATCCTGATTATTCGAAATGGATGACCAGTGACGGCTGACAGGCTAAGACTAGTTCGAAGGACCTGCCCCCCGCCTTCACCCTGGCTGCCATCGATGGTTATCACGCTCGCTCCACTAAATATAACAATCTTCGCAGGTGCTTCTCCCGACTACCAAGGCCAATTTCATCAGGATCCCCACATTCACGCCGCTTATTTGCTAACCGATATAGACCTGGACTTTGTCTCCGTCTTCATCATCGACATCGATCACGATGGGTGCTGCTTCCGGATCGTCCTTCATCACAGAAACGAAAGCATTGGCCGTTTCTAGGTGCACGGCTTGCTTATCTGGGACGAAAGGTCGCGCCGCCTTTATGCTCCAGTTCACCAACCCCAAGGGCATGGGCATACCGAAGGCGAAACGATGACCGTCCTTTTCTTCCACGCTGATATAGAACCAGGTCGACCGGCGTGCCATGAGGAGGATCACTGCGACAAACAGGGCGATGATGAATAGGCTCCAGATACACATGAATCCCAGGAGGGCCACCTGCTCGGAGGACTGGTACATGACGACAAGGCCGGCCCCGCTAACAATCGCCGAACCCACGGCGATAAAAAGGGGTATTCGCCACCAACGGCGGAAACGAGATAGGTCGGGTGGAGGAGAGTGAGGTTTTGCGTCCTGAATTTCCGCCGTCTCAACAATCTCATCTGTGACAGGCTCACTTTGATCGTCCGCGGCTAGTACCGCCAATAACTCTTCTGCTTCTCCGGCCGTTATCGTACCTCCAACCAGCATCTCCAGAATTCTCTCTTCCGCCTCTCCCATTTCTACCTCCAAGCAAATAATGGCCGCTATTCTGGGATATCCGAAAC
>JBARZW010000318.1:0-2250 GCA_049650305.1 Promineifilaceae bacterium (SeqCode) | reverse complement strand
TTATGAAAGCAGGACACAACCAATCGGAAATCGCACATCTGCTCAATGTTCACAAATCCACGATCAGCAGAGAACTGAGACGTAATCGTGGAATGAAAGGATATCGACCCAAACAGGCACATCAATTGTGACGCAACGTTTACCAGCTCGGTAACATTTTCTATTGATGCAATATGTAGATAATGAGACAGTGGGGGTCTAGATACAACCCTGGCTAAGGATAGAAATTTCCCAATGAATGGCGGACGAGATTGGGCGACCCAAGCTCAGCTTTGCTGAGCCGTTCAACGTCGCTGAAGCGACCAGCGACCAGCGATCAACGACCAGCAATCAGCGACCAACCCCCAGCCCCAAGTCCCTATAAAAACAAAGGCCGCATAGACAGCCTTTCGGCTGCCTCGGCCATCTCCGCCTGGGATGGGGAGGATCCAGCTCGACTGGCGGCTTTTAGGACTTTTGGTAGAAGCGCGGTATCCGATGCCGTAATCAGGAACAATCCCGGGCGGCCCAGAACCCAACTCACGGCTCGATCAATGTCCTCTTGTGCGGTCAGAGGCTCATACCAGGTAGGGGCGTTTTTCGCCCTCTCGTTATCATCATCCCAGGGAGCCCGGACCAGGGATTTGATAGTTTGCACGGCTACGTTGCGCTCGCTGCACAGCTGGACCAGTTCCTCGAAATCGGCCGCGTACTTGGGGTTGTGCATCATCACATAGTTATAAGGGAGCAACACTGAGTCAAAGTCGAACCGATTTAGGCTGCGTAGGTGCATCCTGGGTATGGCTACATCGTGCCCGGTGACTCCTAGATATCGAACCAAACCCTGTTCTCGCGCCTCGACCAGCGCCTCAATGGCTCCACCCGGCCCAAAGGCAACCTCCCAATCTTCTGGGTCGACGAGATAATGCATCTGCCAGAGATCGACGGAGTCGACCTGCATTCTCTCGAGCGATTGGTGCAATTCTTTCCAAGCACCCTCCCTTGTGCGTTCAAGGGTCTTGGTTGCCAGGAAAAACCGGTCTCGGTGCTTAGCCATCCACGGACCTAAACGAATTTCCGCGTCCCCGTAGCTGGGCGCCGTGTCGATGTGATTGATGCCAAAGTCAAACAGGTCTTTCAGGGTCTGATCCGCCACATCCTGGGTAACACGACCCAGAGCAGCCGCCCCGAAGATCGTGCGTGTGCTATTGTGACCGGTCCGGCCGAAGGGCTGAGTTTTTATCACAATGCCACGCTCCTTGGATCATAGTATTATCTATCACAGAGAAGAAAGCCTACGGGAATACAGAAGATTTCGTTCACAATTATGCAAATCCCGAATCAACGAGTAGACCCTTCCAACGGGCTCACAGAATGGGGTATTGTACCCGGAGATTGCAATCTAAAGACATTATCCATGGAACCATGGTTGTCGTGCAACTATTTACAATGCATCATGTTACAATGCATCACAACTTGCTAGAATATTCACAGATTGGCGAGCACTCGCTAACGGCCGCAGTATCTCCAATATGGATAGCAGATCTATGGTTCCCGCATCAGTCTTTCCCACCTCGTTCAGGGGATCTTGACTATGAAGAAAGGACGATCGCGGCCATCTGGGAAGAGCGGTTTTCTCCCTTTATGAAGCTTACCTACTCGAATTCCGAGGTGTTTTAAGCAGTGACTTATACAAATGCTCGCTGGGCTGACCAGTCGAAGTGTGATCCACCTTAGGGTTTAGGTTATTGGGGCGACTCAAGAGTCCTGGCTAGTGATTTCTTCCTTGAGCAGTGGCCTGCTGAGCTGAACACGGATCAGCGGATACATGCAGGAGATGATCTTTTTGCGAAAATGGATGGCTGATCAATCTGGTACTTGATTGGATGGCGGGCCACGATCTATTTCTTCTTGGCTTGTTTCAGCCAACGAATAGTAAATTGCTCCGACTATAATCATTTATCCTATGACTGTAAGACACGAAAACACATCATTCGCAGGATACGAATGCCTGCAGTTGGAAAACGAAGCCCTGAAGCTGTGGATAACGGTTTCCTGTGGCCCGCGCATCATCGGTATGAGCCTTCATGGATCTGACAACCTTATGGCTGTTTTGCCCGATGCGCGATATAAGTCGCCTTCCGGTAACGAGTATTATTTCCGAGGTGGTCATCGTCTATGGCATGCACCTGAGGATCGAGAACGCACCTATGTTTCCGACGACGATCCCATTTCTATCAAGTTGATTGATGACGGTATACAGGCCATCCA
>JBARZW010000317.1:0-1668 GCA_049650305.1 Promineifilaceae bacterium (SeqCode) | reverse complement strand
TGGATGGCGATACATCCAGAACGAAAACCGGTCTTTAAGGGCAAAGCTCTATCCAACTCTGGATTGAGCGAAGTGGGGGACGAGAAGATTATATGGCTTAATAGCAACGAGTAAAAATGAGCCGCATCGCTTATCAAAAAGCGGTTCTCCCGCGTCAACGCGAACCGTACCTGATGGAACCACCCTCAAAGACCTGAAAACTCAAGCTACTGTAGAACAGCGCTCGCTGACACCAGCCAACGAATGTTGGTCATCGCCACCTTTAAAGCAGCGACACTCTTGTTGTTTTATGCGTCGATCAAATACGGTGGTGAGCCGTTTTGGCAATCTTCGTCGACAACTGGGGGCGGTATGGGTGAAAGCCGGCGGGATCTGGTGTTGTGCCGCCCGGATGCCGCCAATTGGTCCTGGATCCATTCAGTGACTTGTTGAAGCCCTTCGGTTGTTCCCAAGGGAGTTGTACGTACTGATCTTCCATGTGCAAGGGGCTTGTTTGAAGGCGAGCTATTCGAAACTATCCGATCTAGGATCCCAGAAGTCGTCCATGAGGCCCAAGCCGGCGAAAATCTCTCTCATTTCATCAGGATTAGGCCGGCGGGAATTCTCCTGTAGGCGGGTCGAATACCATGTTGTAGAGAGATTCCACAGTTGATCCATACTGACGAGCGGCCGCATTGGATATCCATGAGCCTCAGACCATTGACGAACCATTTCTTCCGACCGGAAGAAGAGCATGTTGTTTCAGGTGAAGACGATGTCATCCCACCAATCTACTGCTGGGACGAGACAGTGGAAGAGCCAGTCGGACGGCACCGGCCCGTCCAGGTTCACCTCTAGGCGCAGGGGCTCAGCAGATTGTTCGCATCGCGACTGAATGGTCGCGCGCTGTTGCAGTGCAGCAGGCACACCAAGAGCATCCCAGGCACAATTGGCGAAGTAACGTACACCATTGGATTCCACGACATGCTGAGTCGGAACACCAGAGAATGGGGGCGCCATCCGGATTGACGATCCATCCTCCTCGAGGACGAGTACGCGCTTGGCACGCAGTCTCCCGTAGGCCTCGACAACGCTTCTAGAATCTGAGCCGGCTCGTGAGGCAATATCTTCGGGTGCAGGCCTTTGCCCCGTCTCGGCAAAGTGCCGGTAGACAGCCAGCTTTATCTGCTTATCAAATTTCACAGTCTGCTCCTTTGATTCCGCTGGTCCCGAGTTCCAACCTATTTTCCCGAGAAGATAGTGCCTTACATTTTGATTACTCGCAAAAACCGCCCAAGAAGAGTCGGCACAGAACCTGAGATTGCGATCGGCGGCTTCATGTGGGGAATTGTAGGGCAGGCGGGCCGAGAGGACTCGGCTTGGGCCCGTCCTTACGACATGTGGTTTCGCGTAGTGAATGGGGGATTGAGGTTAGGCCGCCTTACCCGCACCCTGATGCCCTGCCTGACTAGAATTCATGCGTATCAGATACGAAACTTCCACCATCAACCATAATACTCTCACCGTTTATGTACGATGATTCGTCGCAAGCCAGAAACAAAGCCACGCTGGCGATTTCCTCAACAGAACAGACTCTTTTGAGAGGGTAAGTCCTGGCTATTCCTTCAATCCACTGCTCAACTTCTTCAGAGCTTCGGTCGTTCTCTGAATTTGCTATTCTCACAAATC
>JBARZW010000316.1:0-3117 GCA_049650305.1 Promineifilaceae bacterium (SeqCode) | reverse complement strand
CAGCTATTGAGTAGTTGGACAACTTTCCGTGTGCAAATAGTCGCGGCACTCTTCGACCGTCAGCTCGCGGGTCACACGCTCGCGGGCCAGCTTCATTAGCTCATCCATCTCCAAGGTATAGATACGCGCCGTTCCATCACCTCCGGCCGTAGCCAGATGGCGGCCGTCGGGACTGAAGGCGACGCCAAACACATTACTGTTGTTGCCAAATAATGTAACAAGCTCCTGGCCCGATTGGACGTCCCAGACTTTGGCATATTTATCAAAGCTGGCCGTGGCCAGGCGAGTGCCGTCTTGGTTAAAGACCAGGCGTGGGACCAAGCCAGCGTGTCCGGATAGCTGGTATAACTTATCGCCAGAAGAGACATCCCAGACGGTTACAACGCCATCTTGCCGGCCGAGGGCCAATGTCTGGCCATCTGGACTAAGGGCCAGGCCGTATACATCTAACTCATCACCAGAAAATGTGCGATATTCCTGGCCGGTTGTCGCGTCCCACTCGCGAACATAACGGTCGCCGCCCGTGAAAATCCGCTGCCCATCAGGACTGAAGGCTAATCCGAATACCATCTCCTGATGATCCTCAAACGAGATGACCTCTTCACCTGAGGTCAGGTCCCACACTTTGGCCGTGCCATCCCAACTCGTGGTAGCCAGGCGTGTCCCATCTGGGCTGTAGACCAGACCCCACACAAGATTGGAGTGACCCGCCAACGTCATCGTTACCTGGCCTGTGGCGACATCCTCAAGGTACACGATGCCATCACTGCTGCCCTTCGCCACCTGTTCCCCATCAGGACTGAATGCGATGCCCGTTAGGCCACCGGTTATGCCGTCTGGGGTTAAAGAGCGGACCAGCAGCCCGGAAAGCGGATCCCAAAGTTTGGCGGTACCGTCAAAACTCACCGTTGCCGCCCGTGCCCCATCTCGGCTATAAGCGATGTCGTAGAGAGGTCCATCGTGGGCCATCATCGTCAGCAACTCGCGGCCCGGGTCTATGTCCCACAATTTCACCGTGCCGTCGTAACCCCCGGTCGCGATCTTGTCGTTATCAGGGCTGGCAGAGACACTGACGACCGTGCTGACATGGCCGGCCAGGATGAGCTGTTGTTGCCCGGAAGCAACATACCAAACCGTTGTCGTTCCATCCTGGTGAGTGGTAACCAGGCGTTTGCCATCGGGCATAAAGACGACGTCATATAGCCCGGACTGGGTGGGTAAACTAAGTATTTCGCGACCGGTGTCCGGCTCCCATATGCCCAGGCGCCCGTTGTCGCTGGCTACTGCCAATTGTGTCCCATCCGGGCTAAAGGCGACGCTATGGACACTCCCCCCATGCTCCAGAGTGAGCAGCTCCTGGCCGGTGGTAGCATCCCAGATCTTCACAAAACCGGCGATATCGCCGGTGGCTAGACGTAGCCCATCATGGCTAAAGGCGATGCCATCACAGATCTGCTCATGATCGATCAACGAGAGCACCTCATCTTGGGTGGTGAGATCCAACACCTTGGGTAGGCCGTCCATGTTGGAGACAGCCAGGCGTTTTCCATCCGGGCTAAAATGAATTCGGCCTACGGCCATCCCAACCACCTCACTAGGCAGCGTGCTTACTTGCTCACCGGTGACAGCATTCCAAACAATCACCTGGCTAGACAGTGATGTGGCTAGGAGTTTTCCATTTGGGGCATAGTCAATACTGTAACCTATCTCGCCCGGGTTGCCGGGAAGTGTAAGGAGCATTTGTCCCGAGCCCGTTTCCCACACCTTGGCCGTGCCATCTACCCCGATGCTAGCAAGCCGGTTCCCATCCGGGCTGAAGGCCACACCGGGCGCGCCCCTGCCGCTGTGAGCTGAGATGGAGCGCAGAATGTGCAGTTCTGGCAGAGCTTGATGGAGCGCATTCCGGGCTTCCAGGGTATCGGCTGTCGAGAGCGCTTCCAAGGCCAGCAGCACGCTGCGCTCCGGGTCAACTTTCAGGTTGTTAACAGCGGCCGCGGCGAGCTCGCGCGATGTGGCCAGCCGGGCCTGCTCTTGTGCCTCTGTGGAATTACGGTTCGCCAGTAAACCTAATCCGATAGCGGCGAGCAGCAGCACCGTCATGGTACCTAAAGCTAGAGCAAGCCAGATCGCACGCCGGCGTAACTTTCCAGTGGCCTGAGCCTGCTCTTCCGCGCGTCGCGCCTCCGCCTCCGCCCGATGGCGCTGCGCCTCAGCCAGTGTTTGAGCCACTTCGAGCTCGCGCCGCTGGCGTGCCGTCTCAGCTGTTTGCTGCGCCTGCTGTTCGGCCAGGCTCGCTTCGATAAAGAGGCGTTCCTGGATACTCAGTTCGTCAACGTTGACACTAGCCCACTCCGCGGCCTGGGCCAGCCTAGCGCCGCGGTAGAGCGCTCCGGTATCTCGGTCCAATCTTTCCCACTCTTGGGCAGCCCTGGTAAGATGGCGGCGCAAAAGCAGCGCTTCGCGGTTCTCATTGAGCCACGTCCGCAGCCTTGCCCACTCGTGAATCAACGCTTCGTGGGCGACTTCGATAGTCTCTTGAGAGATAGTGACCAGCCGGGCATCTGCCAGTTTATTAAGCACCGACTGAATCGCTAAAGTGTCTTCCGGGCGCGGGATGAGCTCGACCAACTCGGCGCGACGGCGGGTAAATAGAGCTGGAAAATTCTCGTCGCCGGCACCTTCGCCCAGTTCGGACAGCCGCAAAAAGATGTTGCGGGCAATAACCTGCTGTTCGGGCGTTAATTGATTGATGATCGTCTCGGCCGTTTTGGCAATTGATCCATGAACGCCACCAGATTCCTGATAACCGGCGAGGGTGAGGGTGCGTCCGCGCCGCCGTTGCCACGTTTCCAGCAGGGCGTGCGACAGCAGTGGTAGCGCACCCGGCTCGTCACTCACATCGCGCAGGAACAGATCAACCAGCCCCGGCTCGAAAATCCATCCGCCATTTCGAGCCGGTTCAGTGATCGCACGGCGCACATCCTCAGAACTCATCGCACCGATGTATTGTTGTCTCTCGCACAAGGCCTGGCGCAGGTTCTCAAAAGGGGCGCATTGGGCGTAAAAGTCGGCCCGCAACACAACGATGACGACAGTCGGGCCAGGATTTCCGGCCGC
>JBARZW010000315.1:0-2533 GCA_049650305.1 Promineifilaceae bacterium (SeqCode) | reverse complement strand
GGTCAGGCGGCCGAAAGCGAGCCAGCGAACAAGCCAAGTAAAGAAGACGAGAGCAAAGGCTAAAGGCGTCCAGCGATTAGGAAAAAAGAGGACGGGAGCGGCGATCCCCAGGAGTAGGAGCTCGAAGCGATCAGCACTATGGGCTAACCGACGCCAGTCAAACGAATGGGGAAGAGAGACGTAATTTGTGGTCATGATTTCGCTCCGTTTGTCCCATCAATTGACCGTCCATGAATTGTTTTTTCTGAAATTTCTTTTAGGACTGTGCGTAACATCATAAGCCGCTCGACGGGGGGCAGTTTTATGGAGCTTTTCCATAAGTGTGACTTAACGGCAGGACGATTATGAGGAGCCAACTCTTCCAGGAAGGCGTCTAATTCGGCCGTGAATAGCGCTTCGGCCAGGACCTGAACGAGGGGGGCAAGCATCTTGCGAAGGAATAGCAATGTAATGGTGGGACAGGGTGAAAGAGCATGAAGCTCCCGAACAGTCTTGTTGATATACCTGGGAAGATGCTCGGGATCCTGGGCTATTTCGTGGGCTATCCGACGCAGCTTATCACCTGATTGGCGCTTGGTGTAACGGCCGTGCTTTGCGGCGTTGAGGTTGCCATATGGCGCACCAGCGTTGCGCGGACCTAACTCGCGGTCTCGATGGGAACGGCAGTGAACGTGGTCGCGCATGGCCCAGGCACGGCAGCCGGGCATCTGGCAGGGTCTTTTATTGGGATTTCGAGGCATGGAAGGTGCACATTGTCGGATTTTGAAGAACGATCGATATCGTGGTGCCGTTGTAGATTATTGAAACAGAACAATGGGAGAAATGGCTAACGCACCTCAAGATTTCTTGATGTGAACGGGCGTATGATGACTCCATTATGGAATATAGCACATTTGTTCTATATCGTCAAGATTTATCAGGTGGCAGGTGGCAGATAGCCTGCCGAAAGGAATCGTGCCGATAGGAATCATGCAAACAGGAGTCGGGCCGAGAGGAATCATGCATACAGGAGTCGGCGGCCCATAAGAAGGGGCTTGGGCGAAGCACGCTTCGCCCCTACGAGAGGCGGGCTGTGAGGAACTCGGCAGGGTGGCTCAACGAAGTTGAGCTTGGTCGCTCGATGTTTGACGAGAGGACGGGCCACAAAAGTGGTCTTGGCGAACTTCGTTCGCCACAGTTGAATTGACCAGAGGACGGACGAGAGTACTCGTCTTGGTGAACTTTATTCTGCGCGGACGTTGCGTGAAGTGGGACTTCGGAATGTACCATTGAAAATTATAAAAGGCGCTAGGCTCCATAGGAACAAATAATAGCACATATGTTCTAGAGAAACAAGTGGAAAGTAGCAAGCTGCAGGTGGCTTGGCTGAAAGGAATCGGCTTGGCTGATAGGAATCGGCTTGGCTGATAGGAAATCGGCATGGGGGTGGCAAGCGGCGAGTGGCAAGTGGCATGTTTTTCACAGGATTGGAACGGTGAGGGACGGTATCTGATCGGTATGGCGAAGTTGAGACCTGTGATTGAGGCGACGGATCAGGCTGCGGCTGCGATCGGGTCAGCGGGATTCTCGTGGGACAGTGTAATGGACAGAGAGCCGTCATCCCCGAACTTCAAGCCCGGCGTTTCGGGGCCGATCTTGTATCGGTTGATAGGGATGGCTACGAGGTCACAGGTCTCGAGGCCATACATGTGCAGTGACCAGAAGGTGGTGACTGGCGGGAACTGACCTTTCCAAAGGTCATCGTGTAGGTTTTCTCACCGGTGAGTGGGGCACCAGTCTGGTCGGTGAATAGATCGGCGTAGCGACTGACTTCCGTGGTGGGATATATCGCTCCCGCAAACACCATCGCGGAGCGTAGCACCAGTTGTCACCATAGTTGCCCGCCTTTCTACTCGTGAAAACGGCGGTGCCCACTTTCTCACCACGCTTCGGGATGAAGGCTTGGACTTCAATGTGCCCCGCGTCCTGGCCATCAAGGATCGCGGCTCGCTGTCCCGCACTCAGGGAGGAGAAATCGAACGAGCCATCCTGAGAAAACCCGATTCGGGTCAGAGTTTCGCGGATGAAACGCTGCTCGGCTTTGTTGCTGGGCGGGTCGTAGCATAATACTTTGGAGAGTTGAGCAAAGAAGGCCAGGTGGCGTTGATCCTTCCCGGTGGCATTCTCCTTGAATGAGATGACATCCTCCGTCAGGCCAAGGGGGGATTTTGGGGTTTTTGCATATCGCCCAACAAAGGTCAATTCAGAAAATTCCGATAAATTCCCCTCATACACCTTCTGGGAAGTGTGCAAGGTGTCTCGTCTGAGAACAGACAAAATCGCGTGTTTGAGGTGCCCCTAAAATCTGTACCACTCACAATGAGAGGATAGGTAGCGATTCTCTGATTGGCAAGGTGGTTGTAGGGATCCTTCACTCCGCTGGGCTTCGTTCAGGATGACAAGGGGGAAGTGTCAGTCCGAGCGAAGGCGAGGAAACCCTTGAGGATTGTCGAAGAAACAACTTTTCTAGTGGGAGGTGGTAGGGACCCTTCAC
>JBARZW010000314.1:0-3604 GCA_049650305.1 Promineifilaceae bacterium (SeqCode) | reverse complement strand
TAATGATACTAACAGAATACACATGAACCTCCTCTTTCTTGCCCCGGATAGGCACGATGCCCTGATCTTCTACCCGGATATCGTCACTTAGGGCTAGTCGGGTGGTCTCATTGATCAGGATGGGCTGGCCAACGACCTTAGTATGAGCCTCTAGGCGAGCGGCCTGGTTGACGGAGTCGCCGACGCATGTGTAGGTGGCACGGCGAAGTGTACCGGTGAAGCCTGCAATCACGGTGCCTGTAGCGATGCCAATGCCAATATTGATCGGTGTTTTGCCAGCAGATTCCTGATCCACGTTAAACAACTCGATCATCTCAATCATTTCTAGCGCGGCCATTACCGCGAGCTGCGGGTGACCGGGCCGGGAGACGGGCGCCCCAAACAAGGACATCAGGCCATCTCCTACAATGTGGTTGACAATGCCACCCTGGCCCGTTATGGCTTCGAACATCAGAGTGTAATAGGTGTTCAGCAGCTCGATGATATCGGCCGGCGACTGGGCTTCGGCGATGGAAGTGAAACCGCGGATGTCTGAAAACATGACCGTAGCCTCGACCAACCGGCCGCCTAATTCAAAACCTTCGGCCAGCATTTGTTCGGCCACCTCTTCCGTGGCGAATTTTCCGATCAACTCCCGCTGCTGGTCACGTAAGCGCTTTTTTTCTAGGCTTGCGTTTATCCTGGCCCGCAGCAGCACCGAGTTTACGGGTTTCGTCAGGTAATCCTCGGCGCCCAGCTCAATGCATCTGACCACGCTCTCGAGCTCTTCCGTAGCCGTGGTCATAATGACCGGGATATCACGCAGATCCGTATCCTGGATAATGCGTTCAAGAACCTGGTAGCCATCGAGTTCAGGCATCATGATGTCCAGGAGAACCAGGTCAAAGCGCTCCCGGCTCAATTTGTCCAGAGCCTGGACGCCGTTCACGGCAAAATCGACAGCATGACCTTGCTGCTCCAGGCCGCGACCGAGGAGCAGGCGGTTGACCTTATTATCGTCGACGATCAACAGGCGACCGGTCTCGTGACCGCGGCTCATATAAATGGGCTTATCCTTTTGATTGTTCATAGTAAAGCCTTCAGAGCCTTGACCGCCCGAGCGTAAGCGGCTTCCAGCTCCGGCATCTTTTTCCTTGCTTCGTCCAGCTGGCTGTCGCGGCCCATATATTCCAAGTCTCGGGCCAGCGATGCCAATTGTGTGGCGCCAAAACTAGCGCTATTTGACTTCAAGGAATGAGCTGACCGGCGAAAAACCTCCGCATCTCCACCATCCAATGCTTGGCGCATCTCTGCCAGCAGCCCCGGCGCTTCTTCAAAGAAAGTCTCTACCAATTCGCCGATGAAATCTTCACCCACCAGCTTTTTCAAATCATCGTAAGTGGTCTGGTCAATCACTGCCTCGCTCATATGTCACCCTTTTCGCGTATTGGTGTCACTCTTCTCAGTGCACCGATTAGCTCCTCGACACGGATTGGCTTGGCCACATAATCGTCCAAGCCGGCCTCAATAGTCATCTCGCGGTCGCCTTCCATGACGTTGGCCGTCATGGCGATGATGGTCGGCCGCTTTTCCTGAGGCCAGCGGCTCACAATCTGGCGGGTGGCCTCTAACCCGTCCATTTCCGGCATCTGTATATCCATCAAAATCGCGTCATAGGGCACACGAACCGTTTGCGCCCGCTCAACGGCTTCGATGGCTTCCAGGCCATTCGCGGCCACGTCAGCCCGGTAGCCCATCTTCTCTAACAAACGCAGGGCTAGCTTCTGGTTGACGGCGTTATCCTCAGCCAGAAGGATTCGTAGTGGGTGGTATTTGGCCAAGAGAGTTTCTGGCATTTGATACGGCGCCTTTTTGTCTACTTCCTCCTCGTGCTCCCCGAAGAGATTTATCAGCGTATTGAATAATTGTGATGGGCGCACTGGCTTGGTCAGGTATGCGGCAAAATCGACCATGCTACTGGCTTCTTGTCGACCACCCAGGGAAGAGTAGAGAACCAACAGCAAGGAGTCAGCATGCCGCTCCTCTCGTATCGCGGCCCCTAGTTCAATGCCACTCATCTCTGGCATCTGCATATCCAATATGGCCAGGTCAAAGGGATCCCCCTGTCGGATCCATGCCAAAGCCTCTTGGGGAGAGGCTGTTTCGCGGGCCAGTAAGCCCCAATTGCGGGCCTGTGCAACCAGAATGCGGCGATTGGTGGCGTTGTCGTCTACCACGAGAAGTATTTTACCCGTAAGCAGAGGCTGGTAATCCGACAGGTGAGGCCGGACTTTTAAGGGCAAGGCTTGCGGGGCTTGGATAGTGAAATGGAAAGTCGCTCCCAGGTCAAGACCTGGGCTTTCAGCCCACATGTCGCCACCCATCATCTGGCACAGACGGCGGCTAATAGCTAGACCCAGACCGGTACCCCCGTAACGACGGGCCGTGGAGGCGTCCCCCTGGCTGAAGGCCTGGAAAAGGCGACCCATCCGTTCGAGTGGAATACCTATGCCTGTGTCACGAATGGATAAGTGTATTGTTGTTCGCGAATGGCGGTCTCCATTTTCAGGTGAATATTCACCGGATACATCTTGCTGGACATTCAACACTACCTCACCTGATTCCGTGAATTTCACCGAATTGCCTATCAGGTTGACCAGAACCTGGCGCAGGCGGGTAACGTCCCCATAAATGGCTGCCGGTACGTCCATATCCATCTGGTAAGCCAGTTCTAATCCTTTTTCAGCTGACCGTACACGGAACATGTCCAGTGCTGACTCGACACAGTCGCGGACGTCAAAGGGCTGCTCTTCCAGCTCCAACTTGCCGGCCTCAATTTTAGAAAAATCAAGGATGTCGTTGATGATAGTTAGCAAAGCGTCGCCGCTGGTGCGAATCGTCTCGGCGTATTCATGCTGCTCATCGTCAAGGACTGTATCCATTAATAGGCCACTCATACCGATGACGGCATTCATGGGGGTGCGGATCTCATGGCTCATCATGGCCAGGAAGGCGCTCTTGGCCTGGTTGGCGGCTTCAGCCTCGTCGCGGGCGCTTTGCATGCCTTCAATAAGCTGGGCGTTCTCGATGGCGATCACAGCCTGGTCGGCGAAAGTCTTGAGCAATTCCATCTGGTGATCCTCAAAGGGCTTCACCTTTTGGCGACGTAACAAGATGACTCCGATGGACTCTTCCTTGGTCAATAGGGGCGCGGCGAGGATGGTGCGGATGCCCATGGGGCCGTTGATCTCTTTGGACGACCGATATTCTTCGTCCGATTCGGCCATCACATCGACCACGTGGACCACCCGCTTCTCCAGGAAAGCCCGGCCGCCGACGGTATCGTGGCTGACCGGAGCGCCTGTGCCCTTGGGCAGGCGGGGCAAATTCCCGAAACCGGCTGATTCAAAGAAGAACCCGTTTTGATCCTGGGCGATGATGACATCCTCGGCCTGGCACAGCTCAGCCGCTTTCTGGGCGATCTCCTCAAGCACCGGTTGCACATTCCCCGGCGTGCCGCTGATGATGCGCAAGATCTCGCTGGTGGCGACTGATTCGCGAGCCTGGCGCTGAACACCTTCGTATAGGCGGGCGTTCTCGATGGCCGCGGCCGCTTGGCGAGCCA
>JBARZW010000313.1:0-3437 GCA_049650305.1 Promineifilaceae bacterium (SeqCode) | reverse complement strand
TCTGGAAGAAACTCAGGCTGACATAGGTGGAACTATGATTACCGCTCTTGAGACCAATATATTTAGTATTGATCGGATCAACCTAGTGCGTTGGGCTACGGGTCGTTTAGAGATTGAGTTATTTACCGCTTACGTGTCTAAAAGCAATCAAGCAGAGGTTTCTTGGGAGATAATTACTTTTCTTGCTGACATTTTTTCTGGTTTGGAGCCTGGTCAACGATTCAATATGACCGGTAGCGAAGAGTTCACTTTTGCTTTAGCCACCTACTCCGAAGACGATGGCGACCGATACCAGTCCGAAACCGACTTTGATACTTTCGTCCAAATAAACAACCGCGCCATGTCATACAATCAGTGGGTTGCGGCCGCGAATGCAGGATTCAGGTAAACATGCTCTCTTTAAGGTACCAGGAACATCCAGGAAGATTTGTACGCTAAGCCTGTTACAATGAATTCTTATACTCTTTCTATAGAGGTCAGCATTTTGGTTGAGCAAGCACTCACAAGAACATTCTGATTCGGTAGATTGAGTTAGGTGCTTACTCTACCTCTGGGAAAAGCGGCTTAGAGTACATTTACGAAGCCAGGTTCCTGGTACCCTTTTATGCTGGTGGTCGGGGACCGGGAGATGGAAAGCGGATCTGTTGCCGTTCGGACTCGAGACAATGAAGATCGAGGGCCGATCTCGCTGGATGCGTTTAGAGACAAGACATTGGAGCTGATTAGCAGCAAGTCTCTGGAGCTATAGGAAAGCAATAAGGATCTGCAGCTTTTTGTCGATTAGTTGAGTTAAGTAATTGGGCCCACCTTATTCTGCTTTCCTACGGCGCCGAATTTCTGTAACCCCAAAAGAGATAGTTCAGCGAGACGAGAATTTGCCCACTTTATAGAAAGTTCTACCTAGGTGAAGCCGAAAATAAAGATAGTCTCGCTATTTGTTTCCTGGCAGTAATTCTTCCAGGTAGGCTGCAGCGCCATCGGACATCAAATCCTGTTGTAGGCGGGTTCGGTCTGAGAAAAGCTCTATAGAGGCACGTTGGTCGATGATATGCCTGGCCAACAAATCCAATGCCGCGTTGACATCATGGATGCTTTCGGCATAGACGACACGATTTTCTCGATCCGCTCCAAGCCCCTCTTTATCGTGTAGAAGACGCTGGAAATATTGCTTCGAGGCTTCGCGGTAACGGGCCTGGTGTCCAGCGCAGACCACGACATATACATTAGCCCAATTTTCGGGACTCATCTTCTCCTTCCACTTCATCACTGTATCGTGGAGAACATCGAGTTCCAAAGAGACGGTTAGAGCAGCATTTTTCAAATATAATGGCGCATTATTAGATCCAAAATTTCGAATCTGTCCTGGGTCCACATCACCAGAAGCGAGCACATCCTCTATCATGGTCAGGCCATTCTGCAGAGTTCGGCGCTGGGATTCAAGGTGGTTGGCCGGGATTGGTTCGTCATCCAAAATGGACAACGCCTCTTTAATTAATTCCCGTTTGGAGAGCAGGTCATGACGGACCTCTTCCTTTAAAGGGCCAAAATCATTGTTGGCCAAGATGACGTATATGCCGAAGGAGATATGGCTGATGGATTTGATAAGATGATAAAGGTGGGGAATAACCTCGAAGCTTTCCTGCTGGCCATTATGAAGGAGTATTACACGGTCTCTCTCCATAATAATTACCGGGTGTCCCCTGCGGCCGAGAGATTGGTGAGTATTGTGGATTAGCAGGTTGTAGCTGTGGTGGAAATCCTGGTTTAAAGCGGTAATGACGCTCTCAAAGGGATCGTACGAATGGATGGCTTCAAACTTCTTTCGGGTATAAGGATTGAGTTCTTCTGGGATAATTCTTTTCATGGTACCTCCTACGGCGCCTAAAGACACTGGATAAGATTCAACCTACAGCTCTTCTACCACCTCCAGCCCTGACACTTGGCCTTCTTTGAGCACAAAGAGTTCGCCAAGGACCTGCACAAACGAAACCAGGGATAGTAAAACGATCAACAGCAAAGCGGATCCCTGGACAATATAGACAAATAAGCCAACAAGAATGACGAAAAAAGCCGTTGCAAAACGCCAACGGGCCTTTAACGGATTGAGAGACTCGGGCTTGGATCTGGATACCGCAACGTGGGTCAGTCCAATGGCCACAAACGACACCGCAAGGGCGCCAGTGGTCAAGGCGTTTGTGGAGGTTTCAACAGGTTGAGCAATACCCTCAGATAACAAGTGCCCTATGCCCACACCCAACGCAGTTAGGCTCATGACCAATGGTAGGTGACCATAGAGCCAGACAACAGGCCACCAGCCACCCAATCCCTTCAATGCGCTTCCATCCGTGTTCTCGAAGTAAATCCACCAATAACCGAAAATAAGCAACAAACCAAGAATACCGATCAGCGCGGTTTGGATTTGGAATCCCGATTCACTGGCTCCATTCACAATGGCGGCAACCGACTCGCCGAGGACAATGATGGTAAACAATCCCCAACGTTCAACGACATGGGACTCGGTCAGAGGAAGTACAGCATATTTCATTCGGGTTGAACGATGGAACACGGCCGCAAATTCGAATACAACAGCAGCTGCCCAAAGCCAGAACCGCCAGGGTGTTGGGACAAAGATTGAAATGAGCCAAAGAGTCCCTGATATTAGGAAAATTGAAGATAATCTAATAGCCAGAGGACGGGCAACTTCTATATGGACACACCTCTGGTATAGGACAATCATGATTAGCTTAATCGTTACCATTGAAGCGGCAAAATAGATAGACGTATCAATTAACACTCCGGGAATGTTAGCGGCAAGGCCAACGACCCCCAACATGAAGGCAAAGGTCAGGAATCGATGGGAGAAGTTATCGGTGTCGAATCGGTCTGCATAAAGGGTGTGATGGAACCAGGCGTACCAAATCGGAAAATAAAGACCGACAAATACGAGAAGCCTAGAGAAAGACAGATCTTGAGAAAGTAGATGGCCAAGTTGGGCAACAGCAACTACAAAGACCAAATCGAGGAAGAGCTCCAGCCAGGTAGCATGTCTTTCCTTTTGACCCGACCTAAGATTGGGACGCTGCAGCAATTCGTTTAGCGTATCGGTTACATTTGCCATGGTTACTTCCTAAATGAATACAAGAGCCATTTTCTAGCCTCTCGGGAAATAAGTTTACCCCTCCGGCCGCTCCTTGCCACCATCGCCGGTGGTAGGCCAACATGAAGAAAAACCCTCTGTGGTCACCCCTTGTATCGTTTCTTCAGTTATTTCAGGTGTCTACGCGCGCGCCAAACATGGCCCAAACTGAAATCATGTCATTCGGTCGGTATCATGACATCTAGTACATGACATCGGCTCAACCGCATGTCACTCTCTTGGCAACTCATGCACATCAGGTCATGACAAGAGAGGCGCACGAAATACTTGCCGGGTCGCC
>JBARZW010000312.1:0-4117 GCA_049650305.1 Promineifilaceae bacterium (SeqCode) | reverse complement strand
AAGGGTTTCAAAGCTGTCGAGAAAATCTCGCCCGATAGATTTACTTCGCCAGATTAGGTGTCGATGCAGCATCGGTTGGCAATAACCCATCGCATAAAGAACTTGGCAGTGACTTGAATCAGAATTAGGAGGAGTGCTATGCAGAAATGGCAGTATTACGTACCAAGCATCCTAAGCAACGACCAGAAGATTGGCGAAGTATGGACTTTAGTGATTACGAAAGTAAATGGTAAAGAACTAGAAAAGCCGCTTTCACTGGAGCAGTATCTTAATATTTTAGGTGAAAAAGGTTGGGAGCTTGTCACCACTAAACAAGAAACCCTTACTGCCAGGAATTACATATTTAAGCGCCCAAAGCCAAATTAACGTGACGGGTATAAGGGATATAATCCTTGAAATCCTGGTCAAAGCCGCCCTATCCGGCCATGACATCGGGCCATTTGAGCCGGTGGACACAGTTGCCGGTGGTTATGAGGTCGAATGTCGCCGGTGTGGTTAAACGGTAAGGGTTGGGGAGAGCGAGGAAATATATAGTTTTTTGGATGTACATTGTGATAGGGAAGCGGGTAAGAGTGAGTTTTGAGCAACTTCGAATAAAGAGCCCCAAACCCAGAATATTAGAGATATGAACCAATTCACCGGTTTGAATGACTCGCCCCGAGGAGGGTTCAATGCTACGCCGCCTATTCGGTTCTGATCACAGTCTAGCTCCCGCTCATCTGCTCTACCTAAGTAAATTCCTTAAGCCGTCTACATTACAACAGGCCGATTACTGGGATCCTGTGCTTGGCGAGGCTCCAGAGCAGGCCGCGAAGCGTTTCTATGATAATGGTTTATTGGAGCAGGTTGGGCTGAGCGATAGACTTGCGCACGCATATACGATCTCCGAATTAAAACCAATGCTTAGAGAACGTGGATTACCAGTATCCGGCCGCAAAGCGGTATTGATAAACAGACTAATAGAAGCCGATCCAAAAGGAATGCAAAAAACCGTACGCGACCTGAGACTCCTTGTGTGCACTGAAAAGGGAAAGAGAATCGCCGAAGACTATTTGGCTCAAGAGAGGGAGAAACGAGCTAGAGTAGTAAATCAGACGCTGAATGCGCTTCGGGAAAATCGGTTTAGCGAAGCAAGTGAAATGGTTGCTGGCTATGAGGCCCAACAAGTGTTTATGCGGGGAATCAATATTGACTGGCGAAACCACAACCCAAGACAGGATGTTGCCATGCTCAAGGTGATGTTTCAAGCAAGGCCCAAGATACTCCCATCTCTGAACGAAGAACATCTGGGCCCCTTGCGACTTGCCGCAGGCATGATGTACCTTTGGGGAGAGGGCCATGCAAAAACTTGGCTGCCAGGTAACTTCAAAACTGACCTGGACATGGATAACGACACCGCCGCAAGGATGATTCTGTTTTACGCGTATCACCGGCGGAATATGGCCGGATTCCGAAGGCTACCGATGGTGAAGACAGTGAAGATAAGCGTAACAGATACTTCGTGCCCACGCTGTAAGAAGCTCTCAGCTAAAAAGTACAAACCCCCTGAAGTGCCCGAGCTACCTTACGAACATTGCACAAACGCCCTCGGTTGTCGGTGTAGAGCAGTCCTTGGTGACTACGACTACTGAGCAAGGGCACACCTGATCCGCTTAGCGGCCAATTCCGGAGTGAGGTATAGCTTGCTGGGGGAGGGGTGCGTTTCTGGAAAGTAGCAGCGACCGGCCCAGGTGGCAAGTATGGCGGCCAGAGCGCCCGTCGGATGCCAGAAATCAGCAGACAGTTTGACCTGGATATGGGGTCCCGACTCCCAATTGACTAACAGCCCGGCCAGGGACAGGATTGGCCCTTCAGCCCCTGCCTCATTTTGCCCCCGGTATTAGCCTCGCTTCTTCCGGACCTCTATGAGTGACCGATCCGCTGAACAATAACGAATTACAGATATGGGGTTGACAAGTAAGGTGCTATCGTTTAGTATACCGCGTAACGATATATCGGCGCGCGATGTAATTGTTATCAGAGGAATCGACATGAAAGCAGCAGGCAACACCCCTTTCGGGGATCCGGAAAGCCATCTGCCCCTCTCCCCGGCCATGTTCCATATCTTGCTGGCGCTGGCCGACGAAGAGCGGCATGGCTACGGCATCATGCTAGAGGTCAAATTCCGCACGGACGGCCGGGTGCGCCTCGTACCGGGCACGCTGTATGGGGCGATAAAACGGCTCCTGGAAAAGGGTATCATCGAGGAGACCGAGGAACGGCCGGACCTCGAGATGAACGACGAGCGCCGGCGCTACTACCGGCTCTCCGATTTCGGCCTCCGTGTGTTGAGCGCCGAAGCGGAGCGGATGGAACGCAATGTGGCGCAGGCACGGGCGAAGCAGCTGCTGCCCGGCGAGGCGCTCAACCCGGCCAGGGGAGGATTGTGATGCTTAACCAATCCCACATACTGACCTTTTCAGGTCGCCTGTACACCTTGTTGCTTCTGGCCTATCCAACCCGATTTCGTCGCGCTTACGGCCGGGAAATGGCCCAAGTATTCCGTGATGATATTCGCGGCACGTTCCAAGAAAGTGGGGCGGCCGGGTTGATTGGCCTGTGGTTCCTCGTAGGGCTTGATTTGCTCGAAACGGCGTTTGCCGAACATATCTGGGAGGTATTCCACATGCCAATAGAAAAACTTGAACGCTGGACCGGCCTTGCCGCCGCCCTTGGAGGCGCGCTGTGGGTCTTCCTACCTCTCTCCCTTTCTCTTTGGAACGAAGTTTGGAACGAAGTCAACGAAGTCGTCATAATTTTCCTCTTGTTGGCAATTATGCTGCTGTGGGCCATCGCACTCGGCGGCCTCTATCGGCGGCTGCCGGCTGCATCTCACCCCGCCAACAAGGTCACCTTTGCCATAGCGGAAATCGGCCTGCTGCTACTTGCGATCGGGTTGCTGCTCCTGCACTTCACGGAGTTGGCAGAAATTGCCACGGCGATGGGGCTTCTGGCGTTAATCGGCATGGTCCTTGGCATAGCCGGTATGGGAGTCATTGCCCTGGTGCACCGCGTCCTGGGGTTCTGGCGCTTCGCGCCCCTGACGTTGGGCGGAGTTTTTCTAGCTTTCATCGTCGTCACCACGATTCCCGAAAGTCCCCAGCAATTGCAGAATGCCCTTCTCATTCTTAACGGGATCAGCTGGCTTCTGTTGGGATTCGGGCTTTGGAGCAGCGCCAGAGAGGAGGCCGGACCGGCTTTGTCGGCTTGATTGTAGCTCCGAGGTAGCCTATCCTTTCCCGCCGATCAGTAGACCGTTAGTTCATCAAGACTGGCAGTCCAAGAAGGGCTGCCAGTCCTCACGTCTCCCGGGCATTACATGTGGCTCGCCCAAAGAGCCGTCCACAGTGGCTAAGCGGAGTGGCTGCAATGCTTGGGACAAGTATCTGACGTCGCATCGACCGAGGTTGTCATCATCAGACAAGCGAACAGAAGAGTGAAGAAAAAGGTTGATTTCTGCATCATTCCCAGCTCCCTGATCATCCGCATCGCTCCAAACCGATACAAATCCCCTCAGCAACCGCCTAACCCACAGCAGTATATCACACGATCCTGTGCGATTCTCTGCGACTTTGTGCGAAGGTGTGCGGTCTTGATGTACTAGTCCTACGAAAATGTGTGTAACCCCAGGCAGCCCATCACGAACTGCCTGGGGATTATGAAATCAAGCCGCGCTCACATTCAATATTCAGTTGTTAAGATGCGTTTGTGTCATACGACACGCCACAGGCCGGGAACGCACGACCTGGGTTTCGATAGTTCTGGATGGACTCCCGCTGTTTCATGTGTTTTTTCACATCGTGGTTTTTCGGTTAGCCACCTAAACCTATCTATATTTGACATAATACTTTCAATATATTCTGAACGGATTAAATGGTGCTGATTTGGTGCCATGCCTCCCCTCACGCGGTCCCAGAAACATCGTCCCGGTCAGGTATCAGATTCGCCCTTTTTCGGCCGCAATAGGGCGCATGGTAGACGACTTAGCTTCGATCCGAAAAGCCCGAAAAAGGGCCTTCTAGCGGCCGCTAAGCTTGAGCTGGTTGTGGTTGAGGGTGGGCCAGAACCGGGCGAGCCG
>JBARZW010000311.1:0-25070 GCA_049650305.1 Promineifilaceae bacterium (SeqCode) | reverse complement strand
AATTAGACGTAGGAATGAGAGTAGCGGGGAAAACCTGTGTGCTCCCAGGAGTGGGTGTGTTTTCCGGAGATGCGCTGTCGGTTGGCGTCGAAGAAGGTGTAAGGGTGATGGTTGGAGTAGGCGATGGCGTAGTGGTACTTGTCGCCGTTGGCGTAGTTGTCGCCGTTGGCGTAGTTGTCGCCGTTGGCGTGTTTGTCGGGGTCGGCGTGTCCGTTGGAGTGGGAGTGGGAGTTGCCGTGGGCTCTAACACCAGCAGAAGAACGCGTGCCTCTAGCCTAACTGGATCGTCATCTTCCGTGTAAATGTTATCGGGTCCCACGATCAGTACGCGTATTGTCGCCGGACCGCCGTCAGCCTCCGTGGTATCCCAAATGGCGAGCAGATCATTTTCCACCATGTGAGTTCGCTGTTCTTGCACCTGGCCCCACCCCTGAGGATCATGGGATAACCCGTAATCAACCAGGTATCCGGAAAAGCCCGGGCCGAGCACGGTTCCCCAAATTCCGATTTCGCCGGTCACCTGCTCTCCTTGTCTCGGTTGAGCAATCTCCACCCGTGGACGGGGGGTATCGTCGTCGCAGGCATCCGAAGGAGGTAGTCGGAGAGGTAGAGTTATACCTCGCTGTCCGGCCCAATTCCGTCCTGCAGGTGTATTTTCCAGCCACTCTCGGGCAGTTCTCTGTTCGCGAACCAGCACCTCTTCACGTCCGTAGGCGACAAGGTTGAAGAAAACAGCTTGGAATACTGATTCTGTGCAATTCTCATTTGCTTCTAGATTGGTCCATAGATCGATAAAGAGTGGTTTCAAGAAGTCCTGATCGCTCGATGGAGGTAGCTGGTCGTTGGCAAATAACTCAACAGAACGTCTATCACAACCTGGTCCCGGCTGCGCTCCCGAGTCGAGGCAAATCTCCACCCCGGTTATTTCCCCAGGTCGTGAGAAATCAACTGGCTGGCGCCCAGAGAGGTAGCGGGTCATGAAATCATTCCAGATAGGCGCCGCCATGCCATATCCGGTCTGGCCCTCACCAACAGGTTCGCTATCGGTATTGCCAACCCAAACGGCGGACACTAGCTCTGGCGTGTAACCGACGGTCCAGCCATCGCGAACATCGAAAGCGTCTGTGCCAGAGGTACCCGTCTTAGCCGCCACCCGATGCCCGGCGATATTCAACCTGCTGTTTGCTCCGAATTCCTGTTGCCGAGCCGCATCATCGGCGAGAATATCGCTGAGTAGGTACGTATGCTCCGGACGAGCAACAAGATTGTCTCCTGAGGGTGTGAGCTGATGTTCGAATAAGAGTTCGCCCTTGCGGTTTTCAATACGACTGATGGTAAATGGCGGAAGATAGTAACCTTGATTGGCCAAAACGCCGTACGCGCCGGCTATTTCCAAGGGGGTGACCTCGCCGCCGCCAAGGGCGAGTGAAAGACCATGGCTCCTTGGCTGGCCGAGCTCGTCACAACCACTGTCTTGCAAGGAAAAGAGACCTAGCTTTTGAACGTTGGCTATGAATTCGCAGACGCCGACGTATTCAAGGGCCTTAACTGCGGGAATATTGTAGGAATTGCCAAGAGCGGGTCGCATACGCACCGGACCATGGAATTCGTTATCGTAGTTCTTGGGTATATAGGGTGGATTGGCGCCGTCTGGAAATTCGGTCTGAGTGTCCCAAATCAATGTGGATGGTGTCCAGTCTTCCTCCATTGTTGACAGATAGACCAGGGGCTTAATGGCCGATCCTGGTTGGCGTGCGGAAGTGACCATGTTGACTTGACCGCTGATCGTCTCGTCATTGTAATCAACGCTTCCCACCAGGGCTAGGACCTCGCCCGTTCGTGGATCAAGGACAACCATGGCTGCGTTGTTAGCGCCAGCAGCATTAATGTCAGCTTTCCTGGCCTCGATCGTCTCTTCCGCCAACCGCTGAACTTCGGGATCGATGGTCGTATAGATACGCAACCCCCCCTGGTATATTGCTTGGGCGCCGAAGGCGGCTTCCAGCTGTTGCATCACGGTAGCGGTAAAGTGCGGGTGCCGCAGTGTGACATTGGGTGGTTCCATGTTTCGAACGATGAGCGCCGATTGGTCTATGGCCTCCTGGGCTTCGGTTGGAGTGATATAACCCTCAGATATCATGAGTCCCAGAACCTGGCGTTGCCGGCCCAGGGCTTTTTCCGGCGCCGTAAACGGATCCCAGAGAGCTGGCGCCTGGGGTAATCCCGCCAATAGGGATGCCTCAGCCAGAGATAGATCGGCAGCGGGCTTGTTAAAATAGGTTTCGGCGGCCGCCTCGATCCCATAAGCCCTATTTCCATAGTAGATCTCGTTAAGATAGAGTTCCAGGATCTCATCCTTTGGATAGGTACGGAAAAGTTCGGCCGCGAGGATGATCTCTTTCGCCTTCCGGTTAAAAGTTCTCTGTGTCCGTTCGTCCTCATCGAGCAAAAGGGCCCTAGCCAGCTGTTGAGTTATGGTGCTGGCCCCGGAAACGGCCTCCCCCTCCTGGGCTGCCTGGACGATAGCCCTAGCGATGGACAACGGATCAAATCCAGGATTCGTGTAGAAACGTTCGTCCTCTGTGGCGATGGTAGCCCTCTGCAGATCACTATCGATCTCGCTGAGCGATACATAGGTGCGGTCACCCATGTTGGGATCAGTGAGGGAGTAGAGGACATCGCCGTCCCGATCGAGAATGCGTGCCGTTTCAAAAGTGCTAGCCCGGTTACGAAGCTCGCTAGGTTGGGGAAGCTGGCTGGCAACTACTAAATAACCACCACTAGCAATAGCCACAGATAGCGCAAGGCCAATCAAAATCAGTAGGAATGTCACCAGAACCATTCGTCTAAGACAACCGGTCCACCGGCGTGCGGACACCGATCTTGTTGCGGGGGATGGTTTTACTGGAACGGCGGCTACTTTGAGCGAATTCCTAACTCTTAACGGCCGTTCGCGGCGCGGTAAATCTCTACCAAGGCGAGATTGAAGAGGGACTCGCGCCGGTTTTGGTACGATATGCTGGGGAGGTTGGGTCGGTGCTTCTGAGACAGGGGTGTACGAATCGCCCGAAGGAGTTCCGGAATCCGGCTCGATTCCCAGGCTAGGCGGGATCGTCTCCACCTCTGCTGCAGACGGTTCCTGAAGTTGCGTGCTTCCCGGAATAGCGCTGCGGGGCTGAACGCTCGTCGCTTCAATATCCTCGATCGTCGGCCGCTCAAGCGGATCTAGATCGTGCAGCGCCAACGGAATTGGCGGGGTTTGCAGTTCCGGTACCCGGGACGGGATCGGCGCTCCGGTTGGTGTAACCTCATCCTCAAAACCTGGCTTGAGGTGGTCGGATACCAGTGGGGCAGGGATTGTTGGTATTGATTCCTGCTCGCTCCCGCTTTCCGCCGGATCACTGACATCTACATCGTCGACCTCTCGCATCAGGTCAAGTAAGGAGACGGTTTCAATAATGTCTGGCTGAGACGGTTCAACATCCTCGCCAGGCGTTCTTGGCGGCCCCTCAAATGGAGAATCCGGCGGCTCTTCAGCCATTTGATGGTCGTGTTTTTCGTCGTCCTGTCGCATTGTCTCTCAACTGAAGCCCGGCTAATCCACAAAATGGCTCTGCTAAATCTTTGCCAAAGAATTCAAGGTTAGGATTTTCCAGAACCAGCGAGTTCTCGACTATCGATTGTTGGATATACGGGCCATATCTCGTAAAATGCCTTGTTATATCCTTTGAGCATTGCCAGTGCCTTCGCGCTCTTACCAATGTCAACAACCAGAACGCTATACGCGATGGCAAGGTTCCGCAAATCCCCTCGATCAACGCTTACTCTAATTTGCTCTTAACCAGAAGAACCATTTGGCCGCGTTGAACAACCTGATTCTCTTGATTGAGGACGCTGATTTTCGCCTTCACACTACCACCCCCAAGACGAGGCAGAGGCTTGGTCTCCCTAACCTCTAACACGGCATGTATGGTATCCCCAATAAAAACCGGTCTGCTGAACTTCCACTCAAGCTCCCGAAAGGCAAGTACGGTTCCTTCCATGATGCCGGTCCGCACGACTAAGCCGGTAGTTATAGCCACCACGAGTAAGCCGTGGGCGACGCGCTGACCGAATGTATCTGCGGCAGCGTACTCGGCATTTGTGTGGATCTGGTTGAAATCCCCGGACATGCCGGCGAACGTGACCACGTCGGCTTCGGTGATGGTCCTGCCGGCTGTTGCTAACGATTCGCCCTCTTTAAACTCCTCGAAATATAGACCCCTTGGTTCGTATAAACTTTCACCCATGGTTCACTCCGTTGAGAAAGCTGTCACTCATCTGCCGCCGCCATCTTTGCGGCTTCGTCGGCAATGGATAAGGCATCAATGAATTCGTCCAAATTACCCCCCATTACTGATAGAAGGCTATAGTTGGTTAAGCCAATTCGATGATCAGTCACTCTTCCCTGGGGGTAATTGTAGGTACGTATCTTTTCACTTCGGTCCCCGGTGCCGACCTGAGCCTTACGATCGGCCGCCCTTGTTGCATCCCGCTTGCTTATCTCCATGTCCAACAACCTTGCCTGGAGCATCCCCAGGGCAACTCGCTTGTTCTGGGTTAAGCTGCGTTCCGACTGTATACGGATCTGGATACCACTGGGTTTGTGGACGACCCGAACGGCTGTGGCGTTCTTCTGCATGTGCTGCCCGCCGGGCCCTGAAGCAAAGGTACTGGTGATATCTAGGTCTCTTTCGTCCAGGTTGATCTCCACGTCCTTAATCTCGGGCATCACCGCGACTGTCGCTGTGCTGGTGTGAATACGCCCTTGCGACTCTGTAACGGGTACACGCTGGACTCGATGGACGCCGCTTTCAAACTTAAAGCGGGAGAAAGCGCCTTTGCCCTGCACGGCCATAATGACTTGCTTGTAGCCACCGACGCCGGTGCTGTTCTCGCCCACGATGTCCGTCTTCCAGCGTCGTCCTTCGGCGTAGCGGGCATACATCCTCAGTATATCGGCCGCAAAGATACCTGCTTCGTCCCCGCCGGCTCCGGCACGAATCTCAATGAAGACATTCTTGTCATCCCGTGGATCCTTTGGCACCAGCAGCGCGCGCATTTGGCTTTCCAGGTCATCTTGCTTTGCAACCAGCATGGTGATCTCTTCTTCGGCCATGCTCGCCATCTCCGGGTCATCGGCCAACGCTAATAACTCGCGTGTCTCCTCAAGATCCCGAGAGACGTCAAGGTACTGGCGGTAGCTTTCGACCACAGGCTGAATCTCAGACCGTTCCTGGGCAAGCTCGGCTATCTTCTGATAGTCGACTAACACCTCTGGGTCGGCCATTTTACGCTCAAGCTCATCGTAGCGCTCGGCTATTTTGGCGATTTTCTCTAGCATGTGTTTCGTACTACTGCTGGTGTCACAACGGTATGTGCGAAACGGATTATAGCGGTCGACTAAGGCGCGTCAAGAGGGGAGGGAGAAGGCCAAATCTCTAATTTTGCTCATTCACCGTGTATAATGAGATTGGATTCTCGCCAATATGGCCCTGGCCCCTGGTCATTCTCAAGGTGGTTAACCCAAAAGGAGAGCCATATTGGTCGACGATCGTCCGTTTTCCATGGCTTATTCATGGAGGAGAAACATGACTCTCAAAATCGGCCTGTTAGTTGGGAGGGAGCGTTCGTTTCCAGAGGCGTTCATCGAAGCTGTGAACGCACGAGACCTGGAGATATCGGCGGAATTGGTCATGTTAGGTGGCTCATGCATATCCGACCCCAACCCTTATTCAGTCATCGTCGATCGCATCTCGCACGACGTACCTTATTATCGTTCCTATCTTAAGAGCGCGGTGCTTCAGGGCGTGCGAGTGATCAACAATCCTTTCATGTGGACGGCCGATGATAAGTTTTTCGGCGCCTCATTGGCGACTAAACTGGGTGTCGCCTGCCCTAAAACCATTGCCCTGCCCAACAAAGATTACGGCCCGGGCATTGTTCATCCCGATAGCCTGCGAAACCTGGTCGCGCCACTCGATTGGCAGGCCATCGTGGACCATGTAGGCTTGCCCTGTGTCCTTAAAGATGCCCATGGCGGGAGCCAGAAACAGGTGTTCATCTGCCATTCTGTAGAGGAGCTGATCTACTGTTACGATCAAAGCGGTCAGCGTACCATGGTGGTACAGGAATATATCGAGTGGGAGCATTACGTCCGCTGCTTTTGTTTGGGGAGGGAGGAAATACTGCCCATCAAGTATGACCCAAAGCTTCGTAGGTACGAGGTAGATCACGAGCACTTGACCTCTGAGCTTGGTGAGTGGATCGTGGAAGATTCGCTAAAGCTGGTTCGGACTCTGGGTTACGACATGAACGCCATCGAGTGGGCCATCCGAGACGGCGTGCCTTATGCGATCGATTTCCTAAACCTGACCCCCGAGATTGACCGCAACGCTTTGACGCCCTTCTATTTTGACCGTTTGGTTAAGATGTCAGCTGATATGGTCATCCGGATGGTAAAAAAGCCGCGAACGCCATTAAGCAAGCTCGAATGGGGGACGCTGTTTAAATAGGGTTGGAGTACTGAGCCCAATGGTATGCTTACTCAGACGTCGTTTCTGAGACAATATCCGCTGCTTCCTCATCTTTTTCGCTCTCAATCCCAAACATCTTCAGCAGACGTTGCCAACCTTGCTGTCTCCCCACTGCTTTGGCGCGCCAGGTGCCGATAATGCCATAGGGGATAAAGAGCACTAGAGCGATGTAGACAACACCCAGTAGAAAGCTGGAGATCTCGCCAAACCAGCGATCTAGATAGAATTGGAGCAGCCTGTAGATAGCAGCGCCGATCAGCGCACCGGTCAAGGTTCCGACACCACCGATGAGGATTATCAGCAAGGCTACCACCGTCCATCCAAGGCTGGCGATGCTGGGACTTACGATAGGGCTGTGAAGCGCATGAAAGAATCCCGCGAGCGCGGCCGTTATAGCTGAGATGATCAGGACGACCAGCTTAAAGTAGAAGGTGTTGTAGCCGAGCATCAGCGCCCGATCCTCATTTTCACGAGTGGCAATGCACACCCTGCCAGTGGGCGAATCCACAAATCGCTTATAGATCACATAGACGATGAAAGTTGCCAGCAAGCATATGACATAAAAACGGAACCGGTCGGTATTTGTGTTCAAAAAATCCGGTCTGGGCATCTGCTGCAGACCGACATCTGCACCGGTGAACTCCTTCAGCTCATTCGATTGGACGACGATGTGAAAGACAGAAGCGATTCCCAGTGTGACCAGGGCAAAGGTGATGCCCTTGACACGGGGCAAAACAATAGCGAAGAGGAGGGCATTCACGATGCCAACCACGACAACAGCCAGCAAGAATGTGCCTAGAAGGTCAAGCTCTAGATTCTTCAGTGCGATACCAGTAGCATAGGCGCCGGCAGCGAAAAACATAGCATGGCCAAACGATAGCAATCCTGTAATACCAAGGATCAAATCATAGCCGATGGCATACATACCCAAGATAAAGATCTCAATCAAAAGGCCTTGCATAAATTTGGCCCGTCCATTCTCGTTGGCCAGCATATCGCTGATTGATTGGCCGTCGATGATGGCCACAATGAATGGCAATGCCAGCAGAAGGAACAGAGAAACCAGGAGGGCGGCATTTTTCTTAAGCCACACGATTGCGCCGCCAGCGTGACGGCTACCCGATCGGCCACGCGCAGGTACTGAGTTTGCAGTCGTTCTCTTTCCTCAACACACCAGTCGTCATAGAGACACTCTTGCAGGTAATCACCCTCGTACAAGGCTAGCGCTTCCCGATAATGGGGAAGTGCCTCTTCGACCGTGGCATCGAACAAATCGTCTCCTTGCGAGATAAGATCCTCAAATCTCTCGACGTCTAGATATAAGTCTGCACCCGGTCGCATCCCATAGAGACTGCCATCACGGATTATGTAGGCGGAAGGTGCATTACGGAGCCGCCCAGGCTCTAGCGTGCGACGCAGATCGCTATAAGCAACTTTGAAGTCCCGCTGAGCATCGCTCGGATCGAGATCGGGCCACAGCATGTCGATGATTCGTTCACGTTCAAGCATTTTCTCGCGATTAGTCAACAACAGCTGAAACAGTTGTTGCGCCTTCTTTCGTGACCACTCCTTTCTTCCGACGAGATGGCCTCCGTGCCAGACGGTAAAGTTTCCCAGCATGTGCACTCGTAATTGGTAGCCGGGGTGAATTTCGAGATTTGGCAAGTTGAGTCTAAGAAGCAGCTGGTTCACATAGGCCGGTTCATGGGCATTGGCCCTGGCGAAGAGGAGCAATGGAATAAGCGATCGTGGTTCTAGCGGGCCGAGAAGAGTCTTGCGAGAGAACACAAATTCATAATTGTGATCACGCACCATTTGTAGGAAGCGCGAGACGTCTCGCTCAAGACGTGCGGTATCGTCTGAAGCGTTCCACAGGAGACAGTGCCACAAGAGAGTATTGGCTTTCCCAAAAGTGTCACCGCACTCTCGAAAAGAATTACTAGCCTCTGATAGCCATGCGGTTGCCGAGTCGTAATGATTGTGGAGCACAAATGTCGCTCCCATGACCAATCGGATGTTGGCTTCTATCCATAGGTCACCTACGTCTTGAGCCATCTCGATGGCCTTGGAAGCTGTGCCTTGGGCCGCATCCAAATCACCTTGAAAGCCAAATGCCTGGCACAGCCCTCAATAAGCTTCAATCCTGAGTCTGGAAACATCCAGGGTTTCGCTCAATGCTATCGCCTCCTGGAAGCTATGGCGTGCATTTTCAAAATCCTGATCACTCTTTCCGACGAGCCAAGAATGTCCCTGGCGCATATGGCCGACGGCGGTGATAAAGGATGATCTGAGCTGTTTGCCTCTATCGGTGCCTTCGACGGCGGCCTGGTAAGCCTTTTCTCTTTCTCCCAGAAAAGAGAGGACCAATGATAATAATAGGAGCGTCTCGCGATGCGCTCGCGGCCTTAGTACCGGTTCTTCTCTCTCTGCCTCCGCTTGTTCCTCCAACACTCGCCGTGCTTCCCTTAGACGACCGGTGCGTAAGAGCAATCTCACAGGCAATTCGTCCTTGCCGGGGCCTTCATGTCGAAGTAGGCGAGCCTGGTTCCGGTACTCTTCGCTTTCCTGAAATCGGCTCAGATTAAGCATATTCTCTGCCAGCAATTCAAGAAAGCGGGCTTTGCTCTCCCTATCTCGCTGGCCATCGGCTAGGCGAAGAGCATCCAACAGGAGTCGCTCCGCCTGGCTGGCATCGACTATATCAAGGTAGATTCTTGCTTGCCCTCTCAGGGCTTGACCCAGTCCTCGGCTATCTCCTGCGGACCTACTTCGCTCCTCAGCCTGTTGGTACCAACCTAATGCTTCGTCGAAATGACTCCGTAAGCGTGCAACATCTCCCAGGTATGATAGCAAAGGGGGTTTATCTGCCAGTACACCAGGGGGCAAGTTTCCTATCCAGCTCTGAAGGGTATCTAGGCGACCTGCGTGAACAAGGTCACGACCAATTTCGCAAAGAATCCCAGCCGATTCTTCGTACGCCGAAGCGGATTGGTAATGATAGATACTCTCTTCAGGATCTCCACGATTCTGAGAATCCTCTGCAGCTCGGAGATGGATGGATTTAAGCCGATCAGGAGGTAATTGGTGGATGAGTACATCGCGAATGAGATGATGATACCTGCTATGATCGTTTCCAAGATCGACGATGAAAAGATGGTTCTCAATAAGGTACTTGATGATCTCCCCGCTATCATCAGCTTGCCGTAGCCGGTCACAAACCGCCGGGGTCATTTCTCGTAACACCGAGGTTACCTGCAGAAATTCTTGAATATCGGGCGGTTCTCGTTCTAAGACTTCACGGGCTAAGTAATCAAAAAGCTCACTGGACGAACCTGCCAGTTGGCCCAGCACCAATGGGATTGTCGCCTGATCGTCTCTCTGCAAGCGCTGGCGAATGAGAGATAGTGCGATGGGCCAGCCCTCAACCCGAGTCGCGATGGCAGCCTCTTGTTCCGGTGTTAGGTCGATACCTCCCTGTTCCCGAAAGAGCGCCGCGGATTCTGCCAGATCAAATGCTAACTCCTCTTGCCCGATCTCCAACGCCTCGCCGCGAACACGCCAGGTTACCAAGCTGGGTAAGCCTAACAGGTGGCGACTGACGAGCACCGTATGCACGGTGTTAGGCGCTCGCCCGATAAACCGATCCAGAATTCGAAGCGCTTCGGCGGATCTGTTCAGAAGATGGGCCTCGTCGATAACCAATGTGACTGAGTGTTCGACATGAGCGGCCAGTATATCAATGAGACTATCAACAACCTCTGACCAGAGAGGTTCATATCGATTTCGCTCCCATTCTTCTAGCGACGCCAGCGGCGTTTCAGGCAGATCTGACATGACCGTGGAAAATGCGTTGAAGAGGTGCAGCAAAAAAACAACCGGATCGGCATCCTCGGCCGCGAGATGATACCAGGCTAATGGTTGGACATCTTCTGCCAAGGCAGCCAGGGCCGTGCTTTTACCATACCCAGTGCCGGCCTGAACAAGGGTCAGCCGGTACGTTTCTGATTCGAGCAATAACTTAGTGAGACGCGGCCGGCGAAGAGTTTGCCTGTGGAGGCGAGGAGGAGCTAACTTCGTCCTAGAGATTCGACTTTTTTGATACACAATGTTCAAGACGTGCGAAATCTAGTAAACCTGCTACTGAGACCGAGGCAATCAACGGTTGATATTTTAAATTCGGATAAGGCCGGAATCAGTAGATTGATCGAGCGAATAACTGATTGAGCATTTTAGTTATTCAGAGATTTGCACTGGCATTTGCCTATATCTGACTATCTCAGGCAGGCATTGATCTAAAGCAGTTGAAAGATCTCCATCGATAGAACGTGAAAAAACCGTCGTCTCCACATTCTACAAGAATCATTCTGCAAGAATCATTCTGCATGAACCGGTGAGATGGAGACCGAAGAGATAAGTGAAGTTTCCAGAGTGGGAACCGGTTAGCACTTCAGCACGTCTCAACTGCCTGTGCCGCCTATTCCTACGATCAATGACAGGCAAAAACCAGAAGCTACGGCATGCGCGAGCAGGATGGGGGAACTTTCATCATGGAATTAGCGTCTGATAGATGTAAATAACAGCGAACCGACAGACAGCAGGCAGCAGAAGCTACCCGTTGTTCGCGAAGACACATGGAGATGCCGAGATGAAGAAGAGTTACTTATTCTCACTTATGTTTCTTACCCTATTGTTCGCCGCAGTCCTTCCGGCTGAGGCCCAAAGACCAGTTCCACCAATGCCGCCCATGCCACCGGAGTGGAATTTCGAAGGTTTGAAGATCGAATACCAGCGGGTCAACACGATGATAGATGATCAAGTTGCCACGACCCATATTGATCAACTGTTCGTCAACGATAATGACCGGATGCTGGAGGGCGTCTACTTGTTCCCACTTCCCGCCGGCGCCACCGTCTCGGAATTAACGATGTGGGTGAACGGCGAAGCTATTGAGGCGAAGATCCTCGAGGCAGACGAGGCCCGCCAGATCTATGATGAGATCGTCCGCCAATGGCGGGATCCCGCGTTACTGGAATACGTAGGAACGAGCGCTATCCAGGCCAACGTCTTTCCAATTCCGCCCCATGACGAGAGACGGATCGAGATCGAATACTCCCAGATACTACCGGCCGAGAATGGCTTGATCCACTATATCTACCCCCAATCCACCAATCTGTATACGAACACCCCTTTGGACAACCAGAACATTCGGGTTGAGGTGAAATCGGATGAGGCCATAAGAACCATCTATTCGCCCAGCCACCAAGTGTCAATCGACCGCGATGGCGACTTTCGAGCTGTGGTTGGTTACGAGGGAATCAACGTCATGCCAGATGAGGACTTTGAGGTTTACTACTCCGTCTCTCAAGACGAGATCGGCCTAAATCTCATTAGCTTCAAGGAGTCTGGGCAGGACGGTTTCTTCCTCTTGTTAGTCGCCCCAGCCGTCAATGTAGATCCAGACGAGGTCGTCGACAAAGACGTTATCCTGGTGATCGATACCTCCGGCAGCATGGAAGGAGATAAACTCGCCCAGGCTAAGGAGGCAGCCTCCTTTGTCATTGACCATCTTAATGAAGGCGATCGGTTTAATGTCATTAGCTTCAGCACGGGCGTCCGAAGTTATACCCGGGATCTGGTTCCAGTTGGAGATGCCGGAAATTACGGAAACTTCATCGACAACTTGGAGGCGCTTGGCGGCACCAATATAAGCCAGGCTCTGCTGGATGGGGCGGCCCAGGCCGATGAAGAACGGCCGACGACGATCATATTCCTCACCGATGGATTGGCTACCGAGGGCATCGTCGAAACACCCTTAGTCCTGGACGCCGTGAAACAACAGACCCCCGGCAACGTTCGTATCTTCGCCTTCGGCGTCGGTGATGACGTCGATACGTTGCTGCTAGACAGCCTGACCGAGAGCCATGGCGGCGCCACGACCTACGTTAGACCCGGCCAGCAGATCGACGAGGCGGTTAGCGCCTTCTTTGCAAAAGTCAGCACGCCGGTTTTGGCCGATATCTCCCTTGATTTCGATGGCATCGTCGTCGAACAACAATATCCACAAACATTGCCCGATCTTTTCGCGGGCACGCAATTGGTTCTTGCCGGTCGTTACCGTGAAGGAGGACCAGCAACGATAACCCTGACCGGAGAGGTCAACGGCCGCGAACAGTCCTTCGTCTATGAAGATAATATTTTCAGACGACAAGGCGGAGATGATTTTATCCCCAGGCTTTGGGCTACTCGGGCTATCGGCAATCTACTATCCCAGATTCGTCTTCACGGAGAGGATCCCGAACTCATTCAGAGCGTGGTGACTCTCAGCATCCGCTACGGGATCATCACTCCCTACACAAGTTACCTCATTGAAGAGGACGACATCTTCACCCAGACCGGTCGGAACAATATCTTAGATGATACGATGCGGTTCTTCTCAGCGCCTTCGGACGTGAGCGGTGCTCAAGCCGTCGAAGAAGCAGCGGCCGAGTCGGTAATGAAAGAGGCAGAGGTATTCGCCATGCCAACGGCTTCCTATTTTTCAGCGGACGGGGAGATGATAACGACAGATGAAGTTATCCAGCATGTCGGCAGCAAGACTTTCTTGTTACGGGACGGCGTATGGATGGACACCGCCTACGATGCGGACAAGCAGGACAGTCAAGAGGTTGGCTTCGCCAGCGATGTCTATTTCGATCTGCTATCGGCCGCTCCAGAACTGGGCCCGTATTTGGCATTAGGTCCACAAGTACTCGTTGTACACCAGGGCGAAGCCTACGAAATTGTCGAAGGAGACGGTCAGGACGCGATCAACATGCCTGAGCCTCGACCTACGGACGAGGTTGATGGGAACAACAGCAGGCCGAAAGATGAGGACAAGGATTCGTCGCCGCAAGGGCAACAAAACAAACCTGGGCTGAGCTTCTGCGGATCCGCCCTGATCGCGCCCATGTTACTAATAGGTATGGCTGTGGTAGCTGGCCGGCGAATGATTATCCCCAGCAAATAATATTCGGGACACTACCGGCGTAAATATTCCCTCCCGTTGGATCGTTCATCGGGAGGGTTCTTCTTCTTTCGACGATCCCCAGCCCCCAGCCCCTAACCCACGCTCGCGCAGCGGTCGCTCTGCGACATCCCTGGTCCTCGATCCCCGATCCCTGATCCCTGATCCCTGATCCCCGATCCCCGATGCCCCCTGTCCCTGCCCCCTGCTCCTTGCTTCTTTAATACGCTGAATCTTCCAGCAGCTCGTGCTCCTCGCGCAAGCGCAAGTAACTGTCATAACGTTGGGGAGAGACACGCCCATCTGCCACGGCGGCTCTTACCGCACATTTTGGCTCATGGCTATGTGTACAGTCGCTGAACTGGCAACTGGCCACAAGGGGGGCGATCTCCCGGAAATAACCGTCAAGCTCGGCCGGTTCCATGTCGAAAACGGCGAGACTTCGAATGCCAGGTGTGTCGGCCACATAACCACCCATCTCCAGAGAGACGAGCTCGACATGGCGCGTCGTATGAAGGCCCTTATCTGTCGCTTCGCTAACTTCTTTGACACGCATACCAAGCCCAGGTTGAATGGCGTTTAGCAGGCTGGTCTTCCCGACCCCCGAAGATCCGGTCAAAACGGAGATCTTCCCATGCAGACATTCCTTCAATTCTGGCAGCCCGTCGCCATAGATGGCACTGGTGTATATGACCGAATACCCGATTTCCTCGTAGATTTTGAATAAGTTCTGCGCTTCACCCGGCTCGACAAGGTCAATCTTATTGACGCAGACGACGGCTGGGATCTCATTCATCTCGGCCACAACCAGGAACCGGTCCAATTTTCGAAGGCTAGGCCTGGGCCGGCGAATAGAGAAGACGAACAGAACTTGATCGAGATTGGCAACCCACACTTGTTCTTGATCTGACAGGATGCTGCGCATGTCCGGGGCTGGCCGGGCCCGTGAAAGCACCCGCGTGCGCTCGGCGACTGATTCAATAATACCTCTGCCATCGGGATCTACGGTGCAGATTACGGCGTCCCCTACGGCTACCAGGTCGGTGTCTTGTTTTTCCTTCTTGAGACGACCGGGAATCTGGCATACGAAACGTTCACCTTCTGTTGTCTCAACGGTGAAGAAGCCGCTTTGCGCCTTGACCACAAGACCGGAAACGGATTTACTCAGAAGTCACACTCCTTGATCTGCTTCGAATAGCGGAAGAACGGCATCTCCGTCTTTGTTCTGATGGACAGATGCATCCGTACCTCGATCGACAGGAACCTAGCTCGTCATGGGTTCCAATATGCGTACACCGGCTGTCAGAACAGCCGCTGTTCTGACAGCTTGCGAATTGTATTATAGCGGGTCAACCCGAGTTGTTAACACAACTATGTCTCATGTCTACCGAAGGCGTGTAGGTCGCCAACAAGAAAGAGGGCGTCGTACCCGACGCCCTCTACACCTATCCATGGTATTCAACGGTCGGCATTCAACTACCCAGACGCGAGCGGAACTCGGCCGTCAGCGCCGGCGCTACTTTGAATAAGTCGCCGACGATGCCGAACGTGGCCAATTTGAAGATCGGCGCATCGGCGTCTTTATTAACGGCTACGATGATCTTGGAAGTGCGCATACCGGCCTGGTGCTGGATGGCGCCGCTTATGCCAAATGCAAAGTAGAGGTTCGGGCTAACCGTCTTTCCGGTTTGGCCTACCTGGTAATCGTAAGCGATCCATCCCGCGTCGACGGCCGCCCGGGAAGCGCCCAAAGCGCCGCCAAGCACGTCGGTCAGTTCCTGGAGCGGTTCAAAGCCCTCGGGCCCTGCTACGCCCCGGCCACCACTGACGATAATATTGGCATCGGTCAGGCTGACCGTCCCTCCGCTGCTCTCTAAGCCGACGATCTTTGTCGTGAGTGAGTCTTCGCTGACCACGGGCTGAACCCATTCCACATCGCCACTCTTGCCCGTCGGCTCGGCGGGGGCGAACGCCCGGCCACGCAGGGTCATGATCTGGGGCTCACCGGTTACGTACACATCGGCAAGCAACTTGCCGGCGTAAACCGGCCTGTTTACTTTAACCTTTCCATCTTCAACCTTCAGCCCGATTCCATCGGCCACCAACCCCGCATCTAACTCGGCCGCTACCCAGGCTGCCAGGTCCCGACCTGGGATAGTCGAGGCCACGATAAGGACGCTTGGTTGTCTGTCTTCGGCTAGACGGGCAACCAACGGTCCGAATGCTTCAACCCGAACGTTGGCCAGCGACGCGTCATCGCAGCCAATCACGGCGTCGGCGCCAAGATCAAATGCCGACTGGGCCACTCCGGCAACATCATTTCCCAAGACAAGGGCGGATAAGGGCTCGCCAAATTCGTCGGCCACGGAACGACCCACGCCTAGCATCTCACTGCTGATCGTCTTTATCTCTCCTTGCCGATGTTCAATCCATACCCAGACGCCGCTCATATCACTTTCTCCTCAAACAGGCGGTCAACCAATATCTTCGCCTGTTCCTCCACTGAATCTGCTTCGATGATCTCGACGCTCGTATCGCGCCCGGGAAGCTCGTATATTTCGGACCAATCCACCTTACAGCCTGGCGCACCGGAGCCGCCGTCTAGGTCCAAATCCGCTCCACTCCATACGGGAATAGTCGCTCTACTTGCCTTGCGAATCCCCATGAACGAAGGGTACCGGGGCTCGTTGATCTCCTTGACCACGCTTATTACCACCGGTAGGCTCGCGGTTACAGTTTCCCTTCCCTCCTCCGTCAGGCGGTCCACCGTAATGGTGCCGGCTGCTGGATCTAGCTCCCTGATCTGAGCCACAAAGGTCAGAGGGGTCCAGCCCAATTTGAAGGCAGTTTGTACGATCGTTTGGCCGGTATCTCCGTCAATCGCTTGCCGGCCAAATACCGCCAGCTGAACGTCTTCAATTTTCTCGATAGCGGCCGCCAATACCCTAGCGGTACCAAGAGTATCAGAGCCTGCGAAAGCCTCATCGGAGATCAGCACGGCATCGGTGCATCCCATGGCCAGGCAAGTTTTCAACGACTCTTTGCTGGATTCATCACCCATGGTGACGGCGAGGGCTTCACCGCCATGGGCTTCCATCACCCGGAGGGCCTCTTCAACAGCAAATTCGTCCCATGGATTCAGGACTGTTGGCTTACCGCCGGGATCATCCCAGCTGACGGCTCCGTTTTCCACACTGAAAACGGCCGTCGTACTCGGTGTTTGTTTGACACATACGACGATTTTCATTCAGAACCTCCATCAATTAGAGGCAAGACGCCGTGGTAGACATCTTGCCAAATGAGCGACGTTTCCTGTCGCTCTCTCGAGTTGCTCCAATGTAAAACTAAAAAATAGCGTGCTGTCATGCCGGTGCCTCAGAGTTCCATCAACTTCTCTTGATTCAGTTCCTCAAACCTGTCCGAGAATTCCTCATTCTCGAATTCAAATGTCGCCGCCCGCCAGGAGAATTCCACCATCCGCGTCGAGGCCAAGATGGCCTTTTTTTCCAGCCTGGCGGCTTCAGCCCGAATCCTCCTAAAGTATATCCGCACACCCAACCCGGCCATACTTCCGACGGCAAGGGAGATAAACAAGCTGGCCAGCAGGGGGAGCAGTCCATTGAAAAGAATGAATACCGGAATGGCTAGCAGCAGAAAAACAACGACCGACGCCACGCGACCCAACCGGTGTAGGCGTTCTTCCTGGCCGGACTCTCTTTGCAGCTCGCGGAAGCAAGCAGCGCACAATGGAACGTCGATGGATCGAGTCCTTCGACCGTTCCTCCGCGTCAAGGCCATACCCTCGGTCGCAGGTCGGGAGCAATGCGCACAGATTCCAGGAAACCGGATGTGCTCCCCGGGTCGTACCTTTACTTTGACGATTCGCCCCATCGTTCCTTCGTTAAGAGTGTTTAGCTGGTCTGCCAGAACTCAGGGTCATAGGCAGGTAATTCACAGCGAAGCGGCCGGTCCTTTCTTTTGCCGAAGGCGTATCCGGCCTGCATCAACTGGTGTATCTCGCTGGTCCCCTCGTATATAATCGCGCCGCGACTATTTCGGAGGTAGCGCTCTACATTATACTCATCAGAGTAGCCGTAAGCGCCATGGATCTGAATCGCTTCGTGCGCGGCTTTAAACGACATATCCGTGGCATACCACTTGGCCATGGAGGTTTCACGGGTGTTACGGATGCCTTCATTCTTGCACCAACCGGCGCGCAGGTAGAGCAGACGGGAAACGTCATACCATTGCTGCATCCAGGCGATCTTTTGCTGAACGAGCTGATGCTCGGCAATCGGTTTGCCAAAAGTCTGTCGCTCCTCGGCATAGTGGATCGAAGCTTCCAAGCAGGCCTTGGTCAGTCCGGTGGCCCCGGCCGCCACGGTGTAGCGGCCGTTGTCCAGGCAGCTCATGGCGATCTTGAACCCCTCACCCTCCTCGCCGATCCTGTTAGTGACAGGAACCCGTACATCCTGACAATGGACCCAGCCGGTCGATCCAGCGCGCACACCTAATTTTCCGTGGATATCACCGCTGGTCACCCCGGCCATTTCTGATTCGACCATGAAGGCACTGATTCCGGTGTGCGCCGGGTCAGCCCCCGGATCCGTTTTAGCGAACCATAAGACGTTGTGGGCTTTGGTGGCCAGGCTAATCCACATTTTCTCGCCGTTGATAATGTAGTCGTCGCCATCTCGCCGCGCGGTGGATCTGATCGCGGCTACGTCCGAACCCGCGCCCGACTCGGTTAGCCCATAGGCCGCTATTTTATCGCCGCGGGCTTGGGGAACCAGGAAGCGCTCTTTCTGTTCCTCCGAGCCCCACTGGAGGACTCCCATGCTGTTTAATCCCACGTGGACGGACATAACCACCCGCAAGGTCGTGTCGACGCGCTCTAGTTCCTCGCACACCAGGCCCAGGGTGATGTAGTCAAAACCCTGGCCCCCATAGCGGACAGGAATGTTGATCCCCAGGATACCAAGCTCTGCCATTCGCGGCAGCACCGAGGGAGCCATCTCCTGTCTCCGATCGTACTCGCTGATCGTTGGCGATACCTCGCGCTCCGCGAAATCCCGGACCATACGGGCAACGGCTTCTTGATCTTCGGTGAGGGAAAGGTTGATCATTGGATTCAGTCCTTAGGGGTAGGCGACCGTCAAATCAGTGGCGATTATAGCGGTATCGCGAGGGGTGGGCAATGAGCTTAACGCCCTGTGTCAAAGCTGAATGTACGGTAAATAGAACTATTCACCGTTCAATCTATAGAGTAAATGAAGACGCCGTCGCTGTGATAGATCTCGGAAATTCCGGGATTGCGCGAAAGTTCCGACGGGTCGAAGAAGCCGCCACGCGCGCCGACGTAAATATGGGTGACGCCCCTCTCTTGCAGCCACGCGGCCTGGACCGGATCGGACCAATCTTCAACCTGCGAGGCGCTGTTATTAAAGGCCTCGATCTCACGGGCCAGCGCGCGGTCATAGATGTAATCCGCCGGTGGCGTCGTGCTTTCCCTGCCGGTCAGAGGAACGATCCAGGCCCCCCCGTCGTTGCCGGTCCAGGTGCTACCCAACCACTGCCAACTGTTCACGGCTACCTTGGCCTCCGGTGGTAGATTCTCATCCAACCAGGTCAGACCATCGACGTCTGGCGGATGGGCAAGGATTGTCTGGGGATTGAGAATGCCGGCTTGTTGGTAGATTCCGAGCATGGCCGTCGCGGCGACGAGCACACCGGTTACCGCCCAAGCGGCCGCCCGAACCGGCCAGGGCCGGAAGCTTAGCCAGACCCATATCCGGTCAAAGACGATGGCCAGGATCCAGGACAGGGGCAGGAAAAAGGAGATATAAGCGCTGTTCAAATTTATCAGAGAGGTAGCACGCACACCGGGCACCCGGCCGGAGAGGATCAAGGCCACCAGCGCGGTCCAACCGGCAAGAAATAGCGGCAGCCAGGCCCACCGTCGCGAACGTACGGCCGCCGCCAGGGCGATCAAGAGGAACACGCCCAAGAGGATCAGGTAGTACCGTTCCCAGCCAGCGTTGGCATAGCCGGTCGGCAACTCGTTGTAACCCGGGAAGCTGCCGCCGATACCGGTCGCTTGCCTGTCGTCGAACAGGCGGATGATCTGGGGCCCGGAGAGAAGGGCCGTCAACGCCGCAGCCAGGGCCAGCCAGCGGCCGTTACGGCCCCGCGATAGAAGCCAGACCAGCCCGGCGAAGGGCAGGTAGAGCAAAAAGATCCGAAAGTGGGTCAGAAACAGACCGCCGGTAAGGACGGCCAGAAGCCACCAGCTTTTTCGCCAGTAAGGGGTTCCTCGCACGACGAACCATGTTAACGCCAGTGCGACCGGTAATACCAGCATGGCCGCCAGTTGGGTCATTCTGCCCCATGTGGCGTAGTAGCCTGGGAAGAAGAAGGGCAGGGCAACCAGGAAAGCGGCGACCAGGGCCACCCGCCACCGTTTCGTGACCAGGTAGGCGCCGGCATAAACAGCGAGCGGGATTAAGGCGTTGAGCACTTGGCCCAGTACCAATAGGAGCTGCTGGATTTGAATCCCTGTCATCAAGGACAAGCTTGCCGACAGGGTATGGAAGCCGAAATGGTAAGGGAACCGGTTCACAGGCAGGTAAGGGGCATAGTTGGTTATAACCCGGCCGTCGCCGGCCATCACGGTCGTTATCAATGCGTGACGGCTTGAATCGACCCAGGCGGGAAAGGCCTGGTCGCGAACCGCGAGCAACCGCACGGCCAATCCAAGCAGAAGGATGGCGAGCAGTAATAAATGCCGTTTCTGGAAGGGCCGAGTCAGAGGGACGGTCTGTTCCCTACTGATCTTGCCGGACCGGAGACGCCAGCCGGTACGCCATACATAGAGTAAGATGGCCGCGATCCAGCCCAGGATGAAGGCGGACCAGAGAGACCACCCGGCCCAACCGCCGCCAAGCGTTGAAAGCCAGAGCCACAACAGCGGCCACAGAGAGACGCCGGCCGCCAAGGCAACGCCGATCCAGGCCGCGGGATCCCAATTTCGGGTACGGGGCCATCCGGCAAGAAGGGCCAGGCAGCCGGGCAACAATAGGAAAAGCACGGAGAGGGCGATGAACCCGGCCTTGGACGACGACAGCCGGGCGAGCTCGGCCAGGGCGGCCGGAAGGGACAGCTGGTAGCGGGTGGTGAAATGAAGCTCTTGGGCGGCAGAATCCTCGCCGATCAGGATTATTTCGCTGTCCGGAAACACGTCCAGATCATAGCCCCAAGGCGCGAAGGTGTTACCGGCCGATCCGCCGATGATGAGCGTATAGCGCTGCCCGGAAGAGTCATCCTGGGCCGGGAATCTAAGGATATAGGGCTGGTTGTCCTGGGGGGCCGGGTTCCATGATTCGGCCGCGATCAGCGCGCCGGCCGCGTCCTGAAGTTGGAAATCCAGCCGGCTGTTGTTCTCCTCGGACCCATAGCGAGCGACCAGCAGTTCGACCTCGCGCAAACCGTCTTGTTTGGGGGTGAAGCTGTGGCGGATCTGGCCGTCCTCGCCGGGCGGGGGTAGGGCGGTGTTGAGCCAGGGTTGGTTCAAGTCGACGGCCGTGATGGGTGATTGCCATTGGGCCAGGATCGCCCAGATGGCGAACAGCCCGCCGAAGATCAGCAAGAGCAACCATGAGCGGCCCTTCAAGAACAGGCCTATTTGCCCACCGTCGATACGATTCGGCCGCTTCTCGGAATCGTTCAGCATTGGTAAATGATGCAAACAATAAAGCCGCCCCGGTGGAGCGGCCCTGATTGGCTGTCGATTTAGTGGCGCCGGCTGGAATTGAACCAGCGACCCAGGGCTTATGAGTCCCTTGCTCTTCCTCTGAGCTACGGCGCCGCGAGCAGGAAAATTATAGCCAAGTCAGGGCTGGGTGCCAAGGGATAGCGTTGACTCAAAATAAATGGTACATATCTGGATAATGTCGTTGGTACGGAAAGTGGTTTCCGGCCGGGAGAGGAGGGCGAGGCACGCCTCGCCCGTACACGGGGGTTGGGAGAAGAGGGCAGGCGCGAGGCCGGCCGAACAGAGTTCGGCTTGGCCGACAGGAATTCGGCAGGATGAGGGCCGAGCTGAGGTCGGATAGCAAGAGCGAGATATGGATATCGCGGCGACCAACCATTGTGAATCCCCTCATCCCCCAATCCCGGCGATTCTTTCTGCCGAGCTCGAATTTCTCTTAACCTCTACAAAGAGCTAGATTTCAAAGGGTAGTGACGGGGCACTACCGCTACAGACGCTGGTAATGGATATCGTGGCGACGGTAGATTGAGAATCCCCGAATCCCCCAATCCCGGCGATTCTTTTTGCCGGGCTCGAATGCAACTAGAAACCGGGTTTATCCCCAAAAGTCGGTTTCTCCCTTCGAAGCGAAAGTCTCGCTGACCTATAGGTGTTGTTCATGGCGATACCTGTTAAATGTCGACCTGGAGCGGGTAGTTGAAGCGGAAGAGGATTATCTGTTTTTGTGTTTGGCTGGGCTAGGAGCTCGGTTATTCGCGGCGATCATAGGTTAGCAGTGGCGGCGCATGGGACTGATGAGTTCCGGAATAGGTTTGATTTACCACTTCCAGGGAGCATGGCGTGCGTAGTTGCTGGACGCCCTTCATTTTGTCATGTAAAATAGGTGCAATGTCTCTCGTCAGATGGCTTTCATCGAAAGTCAATGAGGCAATGACCAGGTAGAATAATCTCTAATTGGCGACTCATGGGCATCACCTTGAGCGTGGCATGTGAGTCAGGAGCTTTATACACCACCCTACCAGTCAGAAACGGGAAAGAGAATCACATAGCACTTTGGGACGACTATGCCAGCAGGGTTTGCCTTGGCTGCTCTGCGGATAGTGAAGGGAGGTGATGATTCTGGTTTAGGAGCTAGCAACACAATTTTTACCCTATCCTCTGCTGTATTGCTAATGTTGATCAACTAAAAACATAGGAGATAAAAGGTGAAGATAAGGATTTTTGGCGCACTACTATTCGTACTGATGCTGGTGATAGTCATATCAACAGCAGCCTACGCGGGGCCCGAAGCGGGGATTGACTACGATGATTATGGCGTTCAGCAGATCGACGATCGCGTGGACCCGAAGACCGCAGAGCAACGGGCTTTGAAGGAGACGGCGATGGAGGCCGTGCTCAACGGCAAGGCCTCCGGCCCGACTCACGAAGTGGCCAAAGGCCAGTACGTTGAGCTGGAACGCGTAGGCGAAGACCCGGTCTGGACCGTGCTCGGCGAGTTCGGTGACTTCTCACACAACAGCATCGCCGAACCAGATAGGAACTACGACAACACCACTATCTGGACGGAAGATTTCAGCCGCGACTATTTCAACAACTTACTCTTCGCGGACGGTCCCGGTGACAACTCGATGCGCAACTTCTACATCGAGAATTCATCCAATCGTTACACCGTCTACGGTGATGTGACCGACTGGGCCTTGGCCCCGGGCAACGCCTGTGATTATGACGACGACGTAAACCACCCCTCTGGTGGTAATGCCGTCTGGTATTTCATAAAAGATACCATCAACGACTGGTACGCTCAACAGGTCGCGGCCGGTAAGAGTGATGCCGAGATCAATGAATATCTGGCCGGCTTCGACATCTGGGACCGTTATGACGGCAACGGCAACGGCAACTTCGACGAGCCCGACGGCTACATCGACCACATGAATTTCGTGCACGCCGGTGAAGGCAACGAGTCCGGCGGCGGGGTTTTGGGCGATTGCGCCATCTGGAGCCATAGCTGGTACGCTTTCTCGAGCCTGTGGGGCTTGGAAGGACCGGATGGCTTCTTGCAGGGTGGCCTGCAGATCGGCAACAGCGACTATTGGGTCGGCAAGTACATAATCGAGCCCGAGAACGGCGGCGTCGGCGTCTTCGCCCACGAGTACGGCCATGACCTGGGACTACCGGACCTGTACGATACCTCCGGCGGCGAGAACGGGACCGGCTTCTGGACGCTGATGTCCTCCGGCTCCTGGGTGGACACTGGGCAGGACACCACTGGAAACGCACCCAGCCACATGGGCGCCTGGGAGAAATTCCAGCTCGGCTGGCTGAACTATGAAGTGGCTTTTGCTGGTCAAAAGTCTGAGCACAAGCTTGGCCCGATGGAGACCAACACCAAGCAAGCCCAAGGTGTGTTCGTTGTATTGCCGCCGAAGGCCGTGACAGCGCACATCGCTGATCCGTACGCGGGCAGCAAATTCTATTTCAGCGGTTCTGCGAACAACTTGCGCAACCAGATGACTAAGGCGTTTACTCTCGGCGCAGGCGCCACACTGGCCGCCAAGGTCAACTATGGCATCGAGATAGGTTACGACTACGCAAACGTGATTGCCTCGACAGACAGCGGCGCCACGTGGCAGACGGTACCCACCAACCTGTCAAACTCGTCCGTAGAGCCTAACGGCATCGACGGGTTCTCTGGTGACTGGGTAGACCTCACCGCCGATCTCTCCGCGTATACCGGTGACGTGCTGCTAGGATTCCGGTATACGAGCGACGGTGGCGTCAATGAGGACGGGTTCATGATCGATGACATCCAGATCAGCGGCTATGATCTCGATGGAGCCGAGACGGACGCCGGGTGGACGTACACTGGCTTCCGAGTAACAACTGGCACTGAGGCCAAGCTGTACAGTCAGTACTATGTCGCCGAGAAGCGCACGTATTGGGGCTATGACAAAAACCTGCAAGTTGGCCCATACAACTTCGGTTTCCAGGATGATCCGTTGCTGGCCGGCATACACGTCGAGCACCTCCCTTACCAGGACGGCCTGCTGATCAGCCTCTGGGACACCTCCCAGAGTAACAACCAGGTCAGGCGCCACCCCGGGGAAGGCTTGCTTCTGCCCGTCGACGCCCACCCCACAGCGATGCTTCGGGCGGATGGCGGCGTCTGGCGCAACCGGATGCAGACCTACGACTCGACCTTTGGCCTGGAGCCCACCGATGCCCTTACACTGCATTGGCTAAGCCAGCCATCTTACCATCCCAGCCTACCGGCCGTGCCCATCTTCGACGACCGCAACTCCTACTATGATCCCCTCAATCCTTGGGGCAGCGTTATGGTCCCGAATACGGGCACCCAGATCCGCATACAGAGCATCAGCGCCCGAGGTGGTTTCATGCAAGTGCAAGTGCGGCCGGCGAAATAGTCTGGTTTCCCGTTTCAGTTGGCAACAACTGAAACCTAGTATATTCGTTTAAAGCAGGAGGCTCCTGAAAACATCCAGGAGCCTCTTTTTCGATCCTTGCCGACAGGAGTCGTGCCGACAGGAGTCGGCTTGGCCGATAGGAAATCGGCATGGGACGGGCCGACAGGAGTCGTGCCGACAGGAGTCGGCTTGGCCGATAGGAAATTGGCAGGGGATTGGTCGTTGGTCGTTGGTCGTTGGTCGCTGGTCGCTGGTCGCTGGTGGCTAGTATCGTGAAGAAAGGACAGACAGAAGTCGGGCCA
>JBARZW010000310.1:0-2692 GCA_049650305.1 Promineifilaceae bacterium (SeqCode) | reverse complement strand
GCCTACATATACCTACGTCTGCAAAGAATGCGGAGCCGATTTTGAGGCTTTTGCATCCATCAGGAAGAAACAAGCTGGCTGGCAGCCCAGATGCTCCCGCTGCGGTAGCTCAGAGACGCGGCCAACGGTAAAAGCCATGGCGGCACTGGTCGGGTCACGCCAATCTCCGCCCAATGGCGGTTGTTGTCCTTTCAACGGAGGGCGATCCTGATGAGCGGCAAACGTTTTTCGTCCGGGGTCTGTTGCCTACCAGGCGCCGAAGGATTGACATATATCAAGGTCGGCCCACAAAAGCACGTTGTGGGGTTGATGAATCTAGATACGGTATTCAAACAGCTATTCGCCCTTGGACGCCGGCCGGATGAGGTTAGTGATGATGATATCTTAGACATGGCTCGGAAATTCAACTACATTCCTCATAAGTCTGCAGCCGAAGCCGACTATGCGGAAGCCCTGCGCCGGGCCTATGAAGCCTTTTATACCCAGCAAGAGGACGTGGATGAGCGTGCTGAGCAATAAACACCTGGCCGCGATAGGCGCAGGCAAATATACGAGACAATGAGAAGGAATGACATGAAAACCAATTACATTGACACTCACAATTATCTTGAACAGCGACTGGCGCAACTGGGGCGTGAAATACCCGGCCCAATGACCGGTTTTGCCCGGTTACACCGTAAAGCGATGGATGATGGAGCGCTTCGTTGCGCCGAAAAGGAGATGATGGCACTGGCGATCAGTATCGTCGTCGGTTGCGATGGTTGCATCGCCTACCATGTACACGATGCCGTAGAGGCCGGGGCCACTCGTCCGGAGCTTCTGGAGACAGTGGGCGTCGCTATTCTCATGGGCGGTGGACCTGGCTCTATTTACGCTGCACATGCCCTCGATGCGATTGAACAATTCTTGCCTGAGGCTGAAATGGTCCCAGAACCGGCTTAGGCAATACTGGAACTAACTTCGCTTGTTTAGCGAGTTTAGTTCACCAGAGCTGTTAATCCTTCGGGGCTCGAAATCGGAGACAGATCTATGTTAATTGAAGAATACGATTTAGAAGTATTTACTCCACCGTGCGAGCCGGGCGCCGAACGCTACTCGGCCGTAGGCCGCCTCACAACTGATATTTCAGGGGTCCTACCTTACCTGAATGCGACGCTGCGAGGGGCCGTGTATCACCAGGCTGCCAAAGCGCTGACATGGAAAAAGGGCGGTCACAACATCGCTTTCCACGCCTATGAAATAGCGACGAGCAATGTCAAAGACCGCGAGGCAGCCACAAAGGAGTTAGACGGGCTGATTGCGCTCGTTAACCGTACCTGGGAAAGACGGGCGGAGCTCACGCCAGATTACGAGATTCGCCAACGCCCCACCCCTTTGGCCGTCTACAAGTTGCTGCCCCAAACCAATTGCCGGGAGTGCGGCGAGCCTACTTGTTTCTCTTTTGCCCTGAAATTGGCTGCCTCTCAAAAAGCGTTGAGCGAATGTCGACCGATATTCATGCCGCCGTATGCCGAGATTCTACAGGCACTGCAAGCTATCGTGATTGAAGCCCCGGCCATTAACTAGCGGAGATAAATCATGATCCGAGAAGCGAAAGAAAAATCGGAGGCTCAGGATGAAAAGAAGGAAGACGACGATCTATTATGCACCTGCATACAAGATCCGTTTGCCACTCTTCCCCCTGAGCTGCGACCCACCAAGCACCGTAAGAAATCACTGCTTCGCAAAGTTACTTGCCCAGGGTGCGGCTTGGTCTATAGGACAAATCGCGCGACCGACCTGTGTGTTGATTGCGAGAAAAAGGCAATAGCTTTCCATGCCCATCTCGAGCATAAACTCGAGCGGAGATAATATTCGCCTAAGGGATAATGCGTTCAGATCTGATTAATCCTTGCATGTACGATGGTCCCAAACCATTCCACAAAAAGGATGGCTTTCAAGTGAATCAAGAACTCTGCTGTGACTTTGACGCTTTTGTAAAGGCAATGGCCCAAGAGACGCGCCAGCGTATTCTCAAATTACTTCAAGGTGGCGAAATGAACGTGCAGGAACTGACGGCACAACTCAATTTAAGCCAACCAACGGTCTCTCACCACCTGGCCATCCTAGAGCACGTCAGACTCGTCATACCTCGGCATGATGGGCGATATACTTTCTATCGGATCAACTCGGATTGTGTAGTTGCGTGTTGTAGTGAGATTCTAACTCGTTTCAACATCCCTGTGCTCGAGAAAAGTAACATTGAGGAAGCCCATGACTGATACGAACGATAGGAGCATTGTTGCAAACAACTTGCATGCTGCCATGTAGGCGCTCACTCGATGAGTGTTCTCTTAATGCCTATCCGGTGCTGGCCGAACGGCGATCTGCGTTGGCTGTCAGCGTGTAAAGAATCATAAAGGTCGATAGAGGAAGAGACTATGGCGAACTTAACCGATCTCGCATTAGAAAAGGCGCAGGCAATCTTGGGTAGCGAATGTAGTCCCATCGGCCTGATGGCTTCTCCCGAAGGCTATCCCCACGTGTGGGCCCGAGACAGCGTTATCACTTCCCTGGGCGCACTGCTGGCGCCCGGTCATGAACTCTGTCTAAGTCGTTCGCTGGAAACACTGGCCGGGCAACAGTCCGATCTAGGCGCCATCCCCAATAACGTCAGCGTGGCTACCGGCCGGTTGGACCATACCAATGCCGG
>JBARZW010000309.1:0-2495 GCA_049650305.1 Promineifilaceae bacterium (SeqCode) | reverse complement strand
TGTTTGGCTTTATCTCCGGACCGATGGAAGAATTCGGGATCAAGGATGTCGTCATCAGGGTGACAGGGATGAGCATCATCGAGGCCGTACCCATGGGTCGATGGGATTGAGCGAAACAACGCTAACTATTACAGCAGCCATGATATCTTTGAGAAGATTGCAGGCGGTCTGGGCGACACGACGCCGGTTGGCTTCTACAATGGCCAGACATATGATGGTTATGAAACCCTGGATTCGCCCAGCCCATACGGGCTATATGACATGGCCGGCAATGTGTGGCAGTGGACGGGTGACGTTTACGAGGATCAGCATTATCGCTATTTGCGAGGCAGTGCTAAAGATAATTGTGCCCATAACTTACAGGTTTGGACGCGAAACAGCGCTAGACCAGAGCATTACGGTCCAAATATCGGCTTCCGTTGTGTCCGTGATGCAGCCACCGCAGGATGAGTGATTTGCAGAGAATGAATGTTCGATCTCCCGAGAGGTCGGTTGACGACGGTGACTCAACCACACCTTCGGCTTTCCCTGCCTAGAGACAACAGAGAATGAAGGTCAAATTCCGACTATATTGGTCGCTGATCAAAGGATTGCAAACAGGACTACTGTTGGCTACCGGGCTGGCCGGCTATATGAGCGCCCGATGCCCCGTGCTGAGCTGGCCGACTCTGACTGGACTGGCTGGGAGCCTCTTCTTGGCCATAGGCGGCAGCACTATTCTAAATATGTGGTACGACCGCGACCTCGACGCCAAGATGGATCGGGCTTGCCGACGGCCGCTCCCATCGGGAAGAATCAAGCCTCGCGAAGCGCTAGCTGTCGGCCTTGTCACGGCCTCCTTAGGCGTTGGTTGGGCCCTTGCCATGGATCCTATTTTCGGCATCATCGTCTTCGCCGGCCTGTTCTTCGACGTCGTCATCTACACCATCTTGCTGAAGCGAATAACCGCCTGGTCGATCGTTATTGGAGGCATAGCCGGTGGTATGCCGGTGTTGGCCGGGCGAGCACTGGGTTTGGGATCCATAGATTGGATCGGCGTTGTCATGTCAATGGCCGTTCTTTTTTGGATACCGACCCACATTCTTACCTACAGCATGCGTTATTACGAAGACTACAGACGTGCTGGAGTTCCCACTTTTCCATCGACTTACGGGTTCCGGACCACACGTAAGGTCATCTCACTAGCGAGTGTAATGGCCGCCATATGCATGGTAGTGGCTACCTTCGGCATCGGCATGGCCAGTGGTTATCTACGACTACTGGCTGTCTTGTCCACAGGCCTGCTACTGCTCGCTTTAGGATCTTTGATCCGGCCGTCGGAACGATTGAATCTCGGCTTGTTTAAATATGCGTCGGTCTACATGCTTAGCGCTATGCTTTTGGTGGTTCTAGAGGTTCTGTAAGTGGGGCGCATCTCCACCTTTGACCGGCTGCTCTTATTGCTCACGATGATAACGGCGGCCTACCAGGTGGTCAAGGGTGTCGAGGGTCTGGATACTTTCACCATCGCCTGCTATACAGTCGCCTTTGGCGTCCTTTTGATCGCTGCCCTGTTGCTGCTGATTCTGGGTTTTGAGATCCTTGAAAGTCCGCTAGTTGTCATCGTCTCTACGATAATCCCCCTCTCTTTATCTCTAGGTCTAGTATCGCAATTTCTATCCGACTATACGGCTGTTTATTTGGTTTTTACCGTTTTGGGCTTCGCGGCCGTCGTGATAACCCGATTCTTCACCCCGGGAAGAATTGCCGTGATTGTCCTGGCGATCGTTCATGGCGTTGCCGGCTTGATCATCTTTATCCTGCCGATTGTTTTAGGTCTCCAGGGAGAGACGTCGATAGGATTCTTGCTCGTCAGTTTAGGCGGGGCGCTAATAGGTCTGGGCGGCATGCTGCTGGCATTTTTGAAGACAGGAAAACCCATTCTCCCACAGGAGACGATTCTTAGGGTTCTTCCCGGCCTTCTGTTTTTGATGACCCTATCCTTCGTGGCCGGCTTCGCCTTCCTTTAAGTCAATTCCCTAGTTCGACAGATTTAAGATCAGCCTCCCGTCATATTATAGGATTGTCGGTGTGCGAATGTTTGTCAGGCTTGTGCGACTTTGTACGCATCTATTGGTGTGTGCCTGATAGCGCCCTTCCCTTATAATTTACGATAAAGCAGTTAGTCAGATTTCACGATTAATAAGAAGAAAACTCTGATTGCCGGAGTGGAACCCGAGAGCGATTGCTGGACTGCCCTCGACGAATTACGGAGAATGAATGCCAGAGATTAGAGAACCCAAAAAAGGCACAGGAGTACCTAAAGAAACGCGCGATCGGAATAGCATTATCGATCTACAAGAAACGCTTCGGGCAGGCTATCCAGAGGCTGATTGGGATCGTCTCGATGATCGACTTGACGGAAACGGCTTCTTTGACGCGGGTATGCAGCAACAGGTACGGATCATGGCGGAAACGGCAGTAGGGATGCTTCCGGCCGGTCAAGATAACTTCCG
>JBARZW010000308.1:0-27657 GCA_049650305.1 Promineifilaceae bacterium (SeqCode) | reverse complement strand
GGCCACGTACATGATGATCACGAGCATCGGAATGCCGCGGACTATTTCAACATAGAAAGTGGCGAAATTGTAATAAATGACCCCCAGCAAGTTGCTCCTACCAGCTACACGTCCCAGCCCGATGAATAAACCAACGACGATAGCGATCAAGTAGCCCACGATCGCGATCGTCAGGGTTACCTGCAAACCCTGTATCACAAAGAGGAAGGCCTTCGACCAGTCTTCGTCGGTTATGATAAACAACGTTATTAGCAGCCCAAGTATGATGGTAACTATCAGCCACCAGGGCCACTCATACATGTTCTCCACGCTTGGAGCTATTCTGGAGGCCCCTCGGTTTTCCGTGGTGGTTGGCTGATCGTCTGACATATGTGAACTCCGGTGTGACCAGATCTACGGCCGCGAACGACTATCCAGCACAAGACGCCCCCAATATTAAACGAACCTCAATCAACAATCCAGCCGTATCGACGGACGATACCAGGTTATCGAACCAACGCGACAAGAAAGGGGGTACGCAGCTCAGCCACGTACCCCCACGACAGATCAGTGACTTAACAAATCACTTCAAACGCTATGCGCCTGGCTCAAAGGTAATGAACCATTTCTGGAACAGCTCATTCATGAATCCATCTTCATCCATTTCAGCCAGAACCTCGTTGATCGTATCCCGAAGCTCGTCGCCCTTGGCAAAAATGAAGCCAAGTTCCTCTCCTGTGAGGACATCTCCGGTTATCTTGACAGCGTCCGGATTGGCATTAACGTAACCAATTCCAGCCACGTTGTCCATAACCACGGCGTCCACATCGCCGTTGATCAGCGCCTGGACGGCGATTGGGAATTGATCGTAGGCGGTGATCCGATCCTCGCCGACAAAGTCTACAGCAACATCGTAGTTTGTCGTCCCCAGCTGAGTTCCAATTATCCATTCTGGGTTGACTTCGAACTCCTCCGCGTTGGAGAAACGATCTTCGTCAGCCCGGATCAATAGTGTCTGGGACAGTTGAATGTATGGATCAGAGAAATCCACATTTTGGGCTCGCTCTTCAGTGATGGTTATGCCGTCAGCGCCGATGTCAAAGGTGTCAAATTCACCTGCGCCGCCCATTACGGCCACCATGGCATCCCAACTCGTCTCCACGAACTCCACTTCACACTCGAGTCGCTCACAGACCTCATTGAAGAGATCGTAATCATAACCAATCGCCACACCGGTATCGGGATCATAAAAATTGAACGGTGTATAGGCGTTTTCCACGGCTACTCTTAATTCTTCGCCGCTCAGATCACTACCACCACAGGCGACAAGCGTCAGGGCCAATATAAAAAACAAGATCAATCCGACGACTTTTCTACTCATCATCTCCTCGTATCTCCTATTGCACTTTGTGCATCTGGCTTGCTATTATGCGCACTGCGCCGCAAGCATATGCCGACTAGATCTGCTAAAAGTATAATGTAAAATTACACATGTTCAACTATTCACAATGAATATGTGATGAATTCGTGTGAATTAACACCATGAAGCAAGCTTGATTTTCTCTCCGCATTCAGGGAACATACCCTTCAGAATATGAAACAGAACATTCTCTATCACCCTGGAGTTTCCGAGGCCATCGCTGAGCATCGGGCGCTGGTAGCTCTGGAAAGTACGGTTATCACCCACGGCCTTCCTCACCCGACCAATGTCGAAACGGCCGCGGCGATGGAGACCGCCGTCCGGCAAAGCGGGGCTACACCGGCCACAATAGCCATCATACAGGGCCAGATCGTGATCGGTCTGACCGATGACCAGCTGGAATATCTAGGTCAACGGCCGGTAGATAGCGTACGTAAATGCAGCCGTCGTGACCTAGCCATAGCTATTGCCAAGGGCGAGGATGGCGGCACCACGGTCGCAGGTACCATGATCCTGGCGGAAACGGCCGGCATCGAACTCTTCGCCACAGGCGGCATTGGCGGCGTACACCGGGGCCATCCCTTCGACGTCAGCGCAGACCTCGCCGAACTCGGCCGAACTCCTGTCACCGTCGTTTGTAGTGGCGCTAAATCGATCCTGGACCTTCCCCTCACCCGAGAAGTCTTGGAGACCAATGGAGTCCCAGTTATCGGCTTCGGAACCGACGAGATGCCGGCCTTCTACTCCCGGCACAGCGGCCTTGACGTAGATGCGCGCCTGGATACCCCGGTCGAAATAGCGGAACTGGTGATAGCCCGCAAAGCGTTGGGATTGCGGTCCGCTGTCTTGGTCACCGTTCCTGTGCCGGCGGCCGACGCCCTCGATTCAGTAGAAGCGGAAGAAGCGATCAACCAGGCTACACGCGAGGCCGACGAGGCGGGCATCGCCGGTCCGGCTACCACACCTTGGCTTCTTCAACGGGTGAAGGAGCTGACCGAAGGCGCCAGCCTGCGGGCGAATATCTCGCTCTTGCTGAATAATGCCAGGGTAGCGGGAGCGATCGCCGTGGCGCTGTCTGAAATGTTAGTCTAGACTAGCAACATCTCGGCGATCCTGTCGATTGGCGAAGGGGTGACTATCATCCGCTTGCTCTGCTCGATAGAACCTTCCTGTTCAACATATCCAATTTCCAAGGCCTTCATGCCGCCTCGCATGGCCTAGGATGCCTGAGTATAATCAACCCTGCGGGCAGCTCCTTAGTAGGGAAAATCATGCATCAGGGTCAGGATCGTTACTCTTCGTGAAATCCTTCGTCTCGTTCGAGCAGATAGGTCAGTAAAATCCACCAAAGAAGGATCCCGCGTGAATCGATTACTCAATTTTCTCGATAACAGGCCTATCCCTCTTTGGTTGCTGGTTTCTTTGTCCTTCGCCGGATACCTGATTCTTAGCTTCTGGTTTCCTCTTCGACCCCATTTCAACGTCAGCCCCTCGCTAGATATCCGTTCCCTGGCTCCCTCGTTGGCGGCCGGCCTGGCTTACGTGGTTCTGATTTGCCTTCTTTATGCCCTCTACCTGCTGGCATACCGCCTGATATCAAAGCGTGAAGATGGCCTGTCATTGCTATCAATTTTGCTGATCGCGGCTGCTTTCTGTATGCCGCTGCTGTTCACTTATCCCATCAACGCCACCGACATATACCGTTATTTCATTCAGGCTCGAATCAGCACCGTATACAATGAAAATCCCTTCACCTTGCCTCCGTCCGCGCTCGAAGGAGATCCCTATGCTCCCCTAGCCGGTGAATGGGCGGATTTTACAACGCCTTATGGACCCGTATGGGAGTTAGCTGCCGGTACCCTAACCAGGGTCGCTCCCGGTGATCTCTGGTCTTCAATGCTACTATTCAAGGGTCTCGCTGCCTTGGCCTTTCTCGGGGGCGCGATGATGATCTGGCTCTCCCTTTCTCGTTCCAACGCCTCGAAACGGGCAAGGGCGACGATCTTATGGGCCTGGAATCCAACCCTTCTACTCATCTTCGCCATGGACGGTCACAACGATTCCCTGATGATTCTGTGGCTGCTCTCCGGCTGGTGGCTGATCGACCGCGGCCGGTTCCAGGTGGGGATGATCCTCATGCTGCTGGCTCCCCTTACTAAAGCGATAGGCCTGCTCCCTCTGCCTTTTTTCTTCCTTGCCGTTTGGCGTCGTCTTCCCGATTTCGCCGCCAGAATTCGGTTCTTGATCGGTACACTCGTCGCCGGCTTAGCGCTGGTAACACTCTTCTTTCTTCCTTTTGGATCGCCCTTAGAACTGGCAACACGCCTACTAGAGGAAGCTGAAGGTGGGCTCGGCTTCTCTCCTATCACACTCCCCGTTTTGCTGGCAAAGCAACTTCTAGACCTCATACCCTCCCTCACCTTATTGTCAAGGATCTCGGCCGTGTTATTCGGGCTCTTCGCTATCTGGCTTCTATGGCAGACATGGCGAGGCCGCTCGCCTCTCCGCGCTGCGGCCGACATCTTTTTCGGTTACGTCTTGCAGGCCTTGAGCTTTCGGATTTGGTACGCGTCATGGCCGTTCCCCTGGTTGATTCTCGACCAGGAACACTCTGATCGTCGGGATTCGATTGGCACGGCCCGTCTTGGCGCCGGGCTCGCTTTCTTATTCACGTCCCAACTATCCGTCATCATCTACGGTCAGATTCGTGTGGGGCTGCTCGGAGGATCCAGCTTCGCCGCCCATCTAATCGGCGTGCCCTTTACCTTTCTGCTCCCTCTAGCTGTCGGCTTATATCTGAGAAGTTACCTGGCTAAAAAAGACGGCAATTCTCCGGGGTAGCCGGCTCCCATACTTCGTTGTACGAGGCTTTCTGTTTCACCTAAGTTCACTCTATTACCAACGGCCGCGTTAGGTAGAGAGCATCTCTTTGGCGCATACCTGGAACCTCAACTAGTAAACGCGTGCCTGTCCTGGGCAAGTAAAAACCAATCTCAAATTGATATCCCCCAGGGGGCGCCTCGGCCGGTAGCACGACATCGTACTCGTCTACGATCACCTCGCCGGCAAGCCAGCCGTCAGTCGGATACGTTCCTTGTCCCGGCTGAATATCTTGCTGCCAGGCGCAGCAAGTTCCGTCGGGGTAGAGTACATGGGCGAAGACGGTATAGCTGTCGGTGGGCTCCCTCAAAGCCCGCCAGACTAATCTGAGCTTGTACTGCGACGGACCGGTGCTCTCCAAATCGTAACCCAACAGTTCGATTTCGTTGCCAAAAACCGCCTCCATCGGGTAGGTCGTCTTCGGCGGTTTATAGAGGCGATCGGCATCTTCGATAATCAGCGTACCAAGATCGGCCGTAGTTATCGTCTTGTCGCCTTCATCCATCAGACGCAAGCGGAGGATATATTCCCCGGGTTCAAAGCTTTCTGCCACTTCAGGTGACAGATGGTCGATAACCAATTGGGGTGATCCCCAGCTCTCGAAGGGATAGGTGCCATGGACCGGTTGGGTGCTGTTCAATAGGATTGGCCCGGTATTATCTTGACCAACGAGCTCAAGTCTCGTTGCAGCTGGCTTTAGCGGTCCTGTCGCCTTCCACCACAATGACAGCCAGAAATTGGCGCCGGATGCCACCTTGTCTCCAGCCCTTTCATAGCCGACTAGGGTGAGGTTAGTACCGGCCGGCGCATTGAGGACATTTGGCGGCACTGGCAATGGATCGGGGTACGGTACGACTGTCACAGGTATCCCATCGACGGTCAGCGCATTGCCCGCATAGTGCCCTTGTTCGTTCAGACTGGCTAATTGTTCTCCGGTAGCCGTGTCAAAAAATCCAATTCTAAGTTGGTAAGTGCCTGGGGGCATCCCCGCCTTGAGAGGTAGCTCCATCTGCTGAATAACCACATCGCCCAGCGTCCATTGCTCCGCGGGATAGGCGAATGATTCTACTTGGCTCCACCGAAATCCCCAGGCGTCCTCCAGGTGTACAAATGGTTGTAGGGTTGTTGCACCTTCCCGATCGACGCGCCAGAACAACGTTACAGGCATCGTCCCCGAATCTGAACTGCCAACTTCGTACCCTAACAGGGTGAGCGTATCTTCAAATCTCGTGTTGAGCGTGTTGGCGATCTCAAGTTCGGCAGGACCAGGTAAGCGGTAAGCCCTGTATACAGGCTCGCCATCCGGCCCTTCCGGTCCTTCGGTGACTCCGGCTGCCTGCAGATAAGGCAGCGCCCACTCCGGTGCAGGACTGCTGCTCGGAAAGATATAGAGAGCAGGTCCTTCTTGGGGCTGCACAAAGGCTCCGCTGTTAGGCAGCCACTTTACCTGATCATAACTATCGCTTAAGAAGGCGACGGTCGGATGTCGGTAATGTTGTGCAGCCAGGAAGAGCGTCTGGTTCTCCAGATCGATGCCCGAGAGATAATCCGACACTGCCACGAGATCGGCGTCGGAATCATAGAACAGGTCCGCCCGAGATACCCACTCTTGAAAATAGGTTCGAACAATGGCTACGGAACCGGTAGCTAGGAGTAATAAGATGATCCCAATGCCAATGGCGTTTTCGACACTTCCGCTAGGTACCGCTGGCCTCATTCCGCTGAGTGCCCCAGGAAACTTGCGAAACTGTCTGCCCAATAGATCCAGGCTCGCATCGAGAGCCAGTGCAGGCAGGAATAAGATGAAAGGCAAGAGACCGATAGCACGCAGGTTACTAGGAACAATATCGTCCGCGGCCAACGCCGTAGGAAGCAACATAATCGGGGGGACAAGAATGGTCAATAAATAGGCAGACCGTTCGAGGGCAGATCTGTTCCGGGCCAGGCGCACGATAGCCACCAACCAACCGGTGACCATCAATAGACCCAGTAACCAGTCAAAGATGGGCCGGTCTGGTATGTTGAACCGCCAATATGGATCCCCGCTGACGAAAAACATGCCCAGGGATTTCCAATAACTGGTGAGGAGAGTGGTCCCTGTGCTTTGATCGGGAAACACTTGTCCGGCGCGCACCCAGAAAGCGTCCGGGTTGGAGATAAAGTAGGCCACAAGAGGTGAGAGTACTATCAATCCGGCGACCGTAAAGAGAGCCAATTGTCTGAGTCGTCGCCCGCGATCACCCTTTGTAACCAGTAATGGCAGCATCGCTAAGGCGAGAGGGATTGGGAAGAAGCGGACGGCGAGGTAGGTATAGGCGCTCAACCCCAAAGCGACGCCTGCCAGGACGAGCCATAATCGGGAATCCTTCCGAAGTCCGTAGAAAAGCGCGGCTACCGTAAGGGCCTGCATGAGGGGCTGGCTAACTGCCCTGAAGCCGAGCCGGCTAAACAAGACATGCCAGAAACTTACCGCCAGCAGAGCGGCGGCTATCAGGGCGATCCTCCGCTCCCCAAATAACTCCTTTCCCAGCCGGTATGTGGCCGCCACGGTCATTATCCCCAGCAAGGCCGCCGCCATCCTTAATGCGTAAACCGATTCGCCGATGAGCCGCATCAGATTACCGGCAAAATAGAAGAATAGCGGCTCCTTTCCTGTGTAGCTCGGGATGAAGATCGGGCTTTCACCTCGGATTCCAATATCACCGGCCAGAATACCGTTCGCCGCTTCGTCGTAATGAAGTCCCGGCGGATTCTCCACCAGGTTAGGCAAACGTAACGCGGCCGCTACCAGTATACACAGCACCATCAACCAGAGGGCAGTGCGACGATTCATACAGTGATTTTATCGAGGGCCACTGATTTGGTCCAAGTGGATCCCAGGTTAGGTCACTACCTTTTTGTGAATTTGTTCACTATCATAGGTTATACGTAGGTTTGGCGCAGGTTGGACGTACAGTGTTATGTTGACTTCTTGTGTAGAATAGGACAGTAGAGAGAGACAATACGGTTAAATCTCTTCTTCTCCTCCTTTTAATGAGAGTCAGGGTTCGGCGTCCTTGACTCTCTAGAAAGTTAAGCGGGCTGGATCGAAACCCAGCCCGCTTTTTTTGTTCGTCCAATCCCACGTATAATCCCCCCGTATGGCAATGATCCAACCTGAAGTGGATCCGGTCCGCGACGACCGGTTGAGAATCATCCAGGCCGCCGGCATCATCGGTGCTGCCTTCGTCGTCAGCAGGCTGTTAGGCGTTGTACGCGACGCGGTCATCAACTTCTACTACAACATCGACAGCCTGGAAGCCAACGCCTACTTCATCGCCAACGGATTTCCTGAGTTCATCTTCTATATCGTCGCCGGTGGCGCTCTCGGTTCGGCCTTTATTCCCACCTTCTCAGCCTATTTTGTGCGCGACGATGCGTCGGGTGCGTGGCGTCTCTTCTCGGCCATCGTTAATTTGATCGCCATCGCCGCTACCGCGATCTCGGTCGTCGCCGCCATATTCGCCCCCCAATTAATTACATTGTTCTACCCCGATCTAGTGGCAGCGGATCCAGAGCTTCTGGACACCGCTGTCGCCCTCATGCGTATCCTGCTATTAACCACCATCATATTTGGCGTAAGTGGCGTGGTTATGGCTGCCCTTAACGCTCGCCAGCATTTCTTGCTCCCGGCCCTCGCTCCCGTTATCTACAATCTGGGCATAATCGCCGGAGTCGTATTGCTGGCGCCCAACGTGCTGGGATTAGCCGTGGGTGCTGTTGCGGGCGCCCTCGGTCATCTAGCCATCCAGCTGCCTGGCCTTCGCCGGCAAGAGGCGAAATACTCGGCCCTCCTGACGCTCAAGGAACCTGGCGTACGCCAGGTTCTGCGATTGATGTTTCCTCGGGTGTTAGGTCTTTCTTTCGGCCAGCTTAATCACCTGCTCATACGGTTTCTGGCCCAGTCCATGATTATTGGTAGCATCCCGGCCCTGGGTTTTGCCTGGCGTATCACTATTATGCCCCTGGCCATTATTGGCCAGGCGCTGGGCATCGCGGCGTTTCCGACCTTCGCTACCTTGGCCGCTCAAGGAGCGATTGATAAGATGCGACGTATTCTGGCGGATACGTTGCGCCTGATCTTCTTTCTAAGCCTCCCAGCCTCCATCCTGCTCATGTTACTGCGAAGGCCTATAGTGGCCGTACTCTTTCAGCGTGGCCAATTTAGCGCAGAATCGACGGAGTTTGTGGCCTGGGCCTTGCTCTTCTTTGCTCTGAGTTTAATCGGGTTAACCGCTATCGAGATTATCGCCCGCGCTTTCTACGCCATGGAAGATACTTGGACTCCTGTCCTAGCCGGCGCTCTCCAACTCATCGCCATGTGGCTCTTCGGTCTATGGTTTAGTCGGAACGTTTTCCCTTCCTTGGGCTGGCTTCAGCTAGGCGCGCTAGCCCTCGGCTACAGCATATCAACCTTCCTGGAATTGGGTCTCCTACTCTGGTTGCTCAGCAGGAAGATGGGAGGAATTGACGGGAAACGCCTCTTTAGTGGTCTCTGGCGCATGTTGCTCGCAACCTTTGTAATGATTGTAATCACTTGGCTTGTCATGGCCCAGATAGACGATCTAGGGGTATTCTGGCAATTGCTGATCGGGGGTTTGGTTGGAGCCACCAGCTATATCGTCGCCTCGCTGATGTTTGGTGTTAAAGAGCTCCGGCAACTGGCAACGTACGGATGGGAGTGGTATCGAAACCGGAAGGGGAGTGGGTGACGGTCTCATAGGGTAGTTACGATCACCATAGGTCATGCCAACCCATAAAAAAACCCGGCTTAGCCGGGCAATCGAGCGCATGGATGCTCCACAAAAGTGCTACCGTTAGTTGTTGGCAGCGACCCCCTCAGCTACAGTAAAACCAGCCTGGTTCTGTAGCTCGTCATCGACCCAGATCGCCAGGGAATACTCACCAGATTTGAAGCCGTCCTCTGGCCTGAAGTAAATGTAACCAGGGCCGTCCTCGCCATAGCTCCACTCTTGGTTACCACCATCTACTGGGGCGCCGTTGCGCTGCCATTCCCAAGACCAATTCATCCCATCGGCCATTCCCTGATAGGCGAAGGTTGCGTAGAGTGTGTAGAAGCCCTCCACAAACCGGTAACCAGGATCGATGGCTTTGTAGTTCCCGCTGATGTCTAGAGCGAAGGCGATGCCGCCCAATTGTGCATCTCCCGTCACGGAGTTCTCTGGTCCAACCTCACCGGTCGACTCGGTTAATGGCGCCGACGCCTCCTGGGCCTCTAGAAGATCACTGGCTGAGAAATCAACCTCGCGCTCCAAAGATGGGGTGAGGTTGATGGTTACCGCTTCTGGAGATTCGTCGGCAGCGGACTCCTGTTTTGAGGCGGTAGCCATGACTTCCAGATTCGGTTTAGCATGTTTTAGAATGCCAACGAGAGGGGTTATTTCTTCCGGGGCTTGCCAGGCGTAGGCAGAGGCTGCTGCTGTCATCAGGATCAGAACGAGACTCGCCACTAGATACCTCTGCATCTTTTTCCCGGCCTGCATGCGGAGGAAGAAATATGGCGAGCGTTTAGATTCACGCCAAGATTTGATGGTGACCGAAAGCGCAAAAAGGGCGAGCATTAACAACCCGCCCAGTAGCCATGGTATGATTGAATCTGGTAAAAAATTTAGCAAAATCGAGGTTCCTCTTCCCTTGACCTTGAATCTGTGAAGATTATAACAAAGAGAAAAGCATTTGCAAACGGCCGGCATCGAACTGCCACTGAAGTGCCCCCAACTTGTCCCGCTGACTGTTGGATTCCGGTACAATGAGTCAGCGAGGTTTTTGGACCTTAAATGCCTTCCTATGTATTGAATCATCATTGCCCGCCATCCTGAAATCATGACTACCTGGAGATTATTGTGTTCAAATTCGTGACTATCTACCGCCGAGTCGACGAGGAAGATGCTCTGGAAAACTTCTTCTCTTCTACCCACCTGCCTCTGGCTGAACAGCTACCCGGTCTTCAAAAAAGCGAAGTAAGTAGAATCGTAGGCAAGCCTGGTGGGGAATCCCGGTTTCATCTGATGTATGAGCTTTACTTCCAATCGCAGGACGTCTTCTACAAGGCGCTGGGAAGCGATGCGGGAAGAGAACTCATGTCCGAGCTCAAGCGCTGGAGCGACGCCTTGCTAATAACCTGGTTTTATTCCCAGAGCTGGCAGGAGGATGCTAACCAAGAGATCATGGAGCTTGACGAAGGCCAGTAAGGTCGACGGAGGTATTATCCAGGAGCCTGGATCATCTGTTGCTAGAACGGGGTTCATTAGAGAATCTGTAGAGTATTGCCCGGAAGGCTTAACAATGTCGTTGGTCGTTTAATGAGTATAATAGGTTGTTCCAGACGGTTATACTTTCCGGTCGTCATTATGTGCCACCATTTCAACGATTTCGGCGAAGGGTTTGTTCACAGCAACCCGGAAAAGCAGGCGCTTTTTCGTTGTGAAGCAATTCGAAAGTGAGTCGAGGCTGATACTGCTCTGGGAACTACCTATTCGCCACTGCGATCCTTTCTAGGGAGCAATCTATCCACCGATAGCCTGCTTGTGTGAGGTTTGAATCATGGTCCAGTTTCGTCGCGTTATCCAGTTCCTATTCCTGTTATTTGGCGTGCTCGCGGGCATGATCTCCGCCATGGCTTTCTACTTGGCCCGGTTCTTGATCAACCCGCCAAGAAAGCGTCTCTGGACTACGCCTAGCAGCGCCGGCATGTCTTACGAAGAGATCCAGTTCCCGGCTCGTGATGGGTTACGGTTGTCAGGTTGGTTCATCCCGGCTGCGAACAGGGGATCAGGCGACCCTGCTGGCACCTTGATATTGGTTCATGGCTGGCCTTGGAACCGCCTGGGTACGCTGGCCGAGAATGTAATGTCCGACTTACCGGGCAGCTCGCCCGTAAATCTGCTCGACTTAGCTCAAGGGTTGCATCATTTGGATTACGACGTGTTGATGTTTGATTTACGCAATCACGGGCGGAGTGCCTCGGCTATTCCTGTCACCTTTGGGATGAACGAGTCCAACGATCTGCTGGGAGCACTTGATTATCTGTCCGGTCGACGAGACGTAGATAATGACAAGATCGGCGTGGTCGGATTTTCCATGGGCGCCAACACGCTTCTCTATACCCTCCCACAAACAGATATGGTAAAGGCCGCTATCGCCGTACAGCCGACCAGCCCGGCCGTTTTTGCCAGCCGGACGACCGCCCAGTTCATGGGAGCTTTGTCCGGACCGGTACTTTTCCTAACCGAGCTGCTATACAGACTAGCCGGAGGGATTCGACTTTCGGCCATCGAACCTGTCTTTACCGCCGCTGGAAGCGGCGACGCAAAGGTTCTCTACATCCAGGGTACGGGTGACGCATGGGGAAGTATCGAAAACGTCGCAGATATGGTCGCCAGAACCCCAAACGCGGCAGAACCAATTTTCATTGAGACGGAGCGACGGTTTGATGGCTATCAATTTTTGATCGATCATGCTGGAATCGTTGACGAATTCTGTCGACAACAGTTCGAGAATAGTTAACTCTACGCCACTGGTACTGCTGCGTTCCGCTCCCAACTACAAGTATAGCGTTCAATCCTCCACCTCAGGTTGATTAATGCTTGCCGAGATCGCTTGTCCACCTCTAAGGCATACCGTATCATAGCCATGCTACCTGTCCTGGACCTTAAGGAAATGGATGCGCTGTCCCGGGGGGCAGCACATTGAAAACATTGTGATGAAGCGCTCAGTCAGATATTCGCTCCTATTTCTGATCATAACTATGGCGGTGGTCGGACTGATCTCCACCGTAGCCGCCCAGGGTGACCAGGTTCTCCTTCTGGAAATCGAGGGACCGGTTACACCCGCCATGGCCAGTTACTTCGATCGGGCCATTGAAGAAGCCGAACGACGGGGGGCATCTGCCGTAATAATCACCTTGGATACCCCTGGTGGTAGTGTTGATGTAACACTGAAAATCGTTCAATCCTTCCGTAATGCTGAGGTCCCGGTAATCGTTTACGTGGCTCCTGACGGCGCCCAAGCCGCATCAGCTGGCAGCGTCATCGCCGCAGCTGCGCATGCCGTTGCCATGGCTCCACAGACGGTGATTGGCGCCGCGTCACCGGTAGACAGCTCCGGCGCCGACATAGAAGAGACCAGCCTGCGCAAAATAACGGAGGATATGAAGGCGACAATGCGTAGCCTCACCGCGCAGCGAGGTGAAGAGGCTGTTGTCTTAGCCGAAGCTATGATTGAAGAAGCTAAGGCCGTTACAGCTACCGAAGCTCTGGAAGCCGGGTTTGTTGACATTATCGCCACGGATGTGAACGACTTATTGCGCCAGCTGGACGGTAGGACGGTTGTGGTGGACGAGCAAATGGTCACCCTTGATTTTTCTAGCGTGGAGCAAGAGAGCTACTCGATGGGATTGATAGAGCGGTTGCTTCATGCTCTGGCTAATCCGCTGCTCATCGGGATCCTTTTAGCCGTTGGCGTCCAGGCCATCTTGATCGAGATCTCCAGTCCAGGTGGATGGGTGGCAGGCTTTGTGGGAGTTCTTTGTGTTGGATTGGCCTTGTACGGTCTGGGTACGATGCCGGCCAACTGGTTCGGCCTGATTCTTATCGCGGTGGCATTTGTGCTCCTTTTGCTAGAAGTGAAAACTCCAGGAACGGGAGCGTTGGCAGTCGTAGGTGGGGTGACCTTGTTTGCAGGCTTGCTGGTAATGTTCAACTCCCCCGGTTCGCCTGAGTTTGCCCGTATCTCTGTCGCCGGCGCCGTGTTCATCTCTCTTCTGACGGCAATCTTTTTCCTTTTTCTCGTAACCAAAGCGCTAAAAGCCCAGCAGATGCAGCCGTTGACGGGCGTCGAAAGTCTTTTAGGTCAGGTCGGGCCGGTGAAGGTCGATATAAAGGCTAGCGGTGATGATGCCTCTGTCTACCAAGGTACTGTCTTTGTAAACGGTGCGCTATGGAAGGCGACCGCTGAAGAGAGTATCAGTAGGGGAGAACAGGTGATGGTGAAACAGGTTGACGGGTTTACGCTTCACGTCAAGAAGATCCCCACCTAGAAAAAGAGAATCCCGACGAAATGCGTATAAAGGTCATTCTAAACAATCAGGAAGAAGACATTGAGGTAATCCGCCAGGGTGACCGGCTCCTTGTGACTCGTGGGGGTCAGACTTCTGAAGTGCTTATCATCCATACAGACGGCGCCCATTTTGTCCTGGAGGTAGAGGACAAGGGTCCAGGCTCGTTTGTCAAACGTAAAAGGATTCGCGCCGCCGGTCATGCCGACGGAGACGATCGCCAGTTATGGGCAAATGGACGTCTTATCAATTACAAACGGATTCGCGAAGGTGTAACGATTCAAGATGACGAGCAACTGACTTCCCTGTCAGCCTCAATTCCGGCCGTCGTCTCGGAGATATTGGTCGGTGTCGGCGACGAGGTCAAGAGCGGGACTAAGTTGATTCTTCTCGAGTCTATGAAGATGATAATGCCTATCAAGGCTCCCTACGATGGGCAAGTTTGCGCCATCAACTGCGCCGTCGGCGAAGCAGTTCAACCAGGTTTGCAGCTTATCGAAATCGAAGCAAGCGAATAGAAAACCTGGAGTTCGAGGCAGTCATTCGTTTCTTATGCATCGTCTCCCTAGTGAAAAGAATAAGGATTCAAGATGAATCAAGAACGATTAGAGAAACTCAACAAACAGGTTCTGGCTCACGGCTTTGACGGTATAGCATTGGTTCCAGGACCGAACATGGTCTATTTGAGCGGCATTCACGCCCATATCAGCGAACGACCTATCGTCCTCTTCATCCCAGCCGACGACGAACCAGCCATAATTATCCCTACTCTTGAGGCTTCGAAGGCCCAATCGGCAGGCATTCTCAAGGATCGTATCTTTAATTGGAGTGATGAGGAAGGCTACACAGGTGCGTTTCAACGAGCATGCGCACAACTGGAGCTATCTGACTACCTCCTCGGTGTAGAAGCGCTGCATATGCGAATCCTTGAATTGGAGCTACTCCAACGATACGCGCCAGGTCTGACCACCGCCCATGTTGAACCGGTGATGACAGCCCTGCGTATTGTTAAAGATGAGAATGAACTTACCGCAATGCAGAGAGCGGCCGAGGTCGCCGAGAGCGCCATTCACAGTTTGCTCTCCCGGATCAAAATCGGCCAGACAGAAAAACAAATCGCCGCTATGCTGGTGGAGGAGTTGGTTGAAGCTGGCAGCGAAGGCAGCCCCTTCGGACCTATCGTATCCTCGGGTGCAAACGCCAGCTCTCCCCATGCCGTCCCCACTGACAGGCCAATTCAAGAAGGCGAATTACTCGTGATCGATTGGGGCGCGATTATTGACGGATACCCATCAGATATCACCCGAACCTTTGCCGTTGGCGAGGTCGAGCCCGAATTCGTTCGAGTCTATGAAACCGTGAGAGCTGCCAACGCGGCCGCCAAGGAGATCGCCCGGCCTGGCGCAACAGGAAGCGAACTGGACAGAGCCGCCAGAGAAGTCATTGAAGAGAGCGGATTCGGACCCTATTTCATCCACCGGACAGGGCATGGACTAGGCCTTGAAATTCACGAGCCGCCGTATATTGTGGAAAACAATGACGAGCCCCTCGAAGTTGGTTCTGTGTTCACCATTGAACCCGGTATCTACCTGCCAGGGCGGGTAGGCGTGCGCATTGAGGATGACGTCGTCATCACCGACACAGCCAGCAGATCGCTTACGTCATATCCTAGGGAATTGATTCAGGTTGGCTAACCTATTTGAGCGGTTGGAGGAACGGGTCTGGAGCGCGTGGCGGGCTCTCCTGGATTCTAACCACTATCAATCGCTCATCGATATCCTATCCCGCCATCTTTTCGCCGCATTCTTGCTGCCACTCCTTCTTCCGTTGTTGTTCGCCATCGTGCTGTTCTCAGCTATCGTGATTACTCGTCAATCTCCTGAGTCAACGGCGACCCCGACGATGCATCTGGTAAGTGAGTTGGAGGATGCTTATCCAGGACCAGCCGACGCCAGTCCCAGACCAACTATCACCCCCACAAAGACACCTCTTCCTTATCCGGTTGTCTCGACGCGAATCACGGTCGCGTCAGCCGAGCCGACTAGACCGCCCACGATTGAAGCAACAACAGCCACCTCCGCCAGGGATGATCGTTCTTTTTTTCCAGTATTGTCCGGAGGTGAGGCGCCAACGACCACACCCTCTCCGTCGCCCACTAACACACCTCAACCGACGCCGACGCCCACCATTGATTTCAGGGCCGTTCGAGAGCGATTGCAGGCCCAGGGCCAGGATTTAGGCTTTGTCAAGATCGGCTTCCATACAGCCATTGGGGGGAATCGTAATGGGTTGGGTGATTGGATGCGACGTCTCGATGCAACGGGAGTGCCGTTCTTTCTAAAAAGCGCCGACGACGCCGGTCCGCTCTTTGATGCCCAGCAGATCGTCCGTGACAGCGACGTACCCCACACGCTGGTTTATCGTCGAAGTGGGGACGAATACGACACCCCTGATTATGATCTTCCCCCAGAGGAAGCAGCACGGCAACATTGGCAACTGCACAAGAAGGTCTTTCCGGCTGAGCTTGATCCGGAGATCGTCTGGATCGAGACGATTAATGAAGTTGATAAGGAACGGTCGGAATGGTTGGGTTATTTCGCTATAGAGACAGCGCGCCTGGCCCTCGACGACGGATTCCGGTGGGCCGCCTTTGGCTGGTCGTCCGGCGAACCTGAGACGAACGACTGGACTTCTCATTCGATGTTGGAGTTCCTTCGCATGGCCGGTGATTATCCGGATCGAATTGCAATCGCCTTACATGAGTACAGTTATATTTCCAACGACATCGCCCATGAATATCCATTCAAAGTCGGCCGGTTCCAGCAATTGTTCGAGGTCGTCGACAGCTATGGCATACCGAGACCTACCGTCCTGGTTACCGAGTGGGGGTGGGAATATAGTGACGTCCCTTCTGTGGATGAGGCTTTACGCGATATCGACTGGGCGGCGTCGATGTACGCACCGTACCCCGAGATAAAGGGGGCCGCTGTATGGTATCTAGGTGGTGGCTACGAAGATATCGCGGTGAAGGCGCAAATGTTGGTCTTGCCCTTGACCGAATATAGTATGGGCAATTACTACGCCATTCCTCTGCCTCCTGACGTAGCTCCGATCGATCCGGAACAATACCGTCCTTGAGGCCTTTAATCGGCGAATTTTGATGAAAACAATGGTGACAATATGGTCGGAACGGGGTTTTCACGGAGTCTTCACCCCAAGATCTCCGATTAGTTATCATGAAAAAGGAAGGCACTAATGCCCAATTGGAATAAGCGGAATAGATTGGAAGCGACTATCGTCGGCGAGGCCAGTGACCGACCTCCAGTGACCCTTTGGCGTCATTGGCCCGGTGATGATCAGCATGCGGGAGCATTGGCGGCAGCACACCTGGGCTGGCAGCGAGATTACGACTGGGACTTAATCAAAGTCTCACCCTCGAGCAGTTTCTGCCTCGCGGACTGGGGCGCGAAGGATAGCTGGCAAGGTTCGGTCGAGGGTACGCGTACCTACGGTCAGAGGGTAGTGCGCCGCCCTGAGGATTGGGAAGTGCTGCACGTCCTCGATCCCCGGAGAGGTATGTTGGCTACACAGGTGGAGGCATTGCGATTGATCGGGGAAGGGTTACCAACACTCTCCGATCCAGGCGTGCCATTTATCGCCACCGTCTTCTCGCCTCTGGCCCAGGCCAAGAACCTCGCCGGCGGGCAAGAATTGCTCAGTCAAATGCGCAGCCATCCGGATGCGCTGCTGGCAGGTCTTGAGACCATCACAAAGAGCATCATCGCCTATATCGAGGCTGCAAAAGAGACAGGTATCAGCGGCATCTTCTATGCGATTCAACATGCGCGATACGAATTGCTGAGTCCGGCCGAGTATGAACGCTTTGGAGGGCCTTTCGACGCGCGGATCCTGGAGGTGGCCTCGGATCTCTGGCTTAATATGCTTCACGTCCACGGCGAGAGCGGAATAATGTTCGATCAGGTCGCTCATTATCCGGTCCAGCTGGTTAACTGGCATGATAGAGATAGTGGTTTCTCCTTGTCCGAAGGCTTGGAGCGTGTTAACGGCGCCGTCAGCGGCGGGGTCTCTAGATGGGCCCTTTACCAGGAATCACCGGAACAGACCACCATCGAGGCCAGTGATGCCATCCAACAGACCGGTTCGCGTCGCTTGCTGTTGGGCGTCGGTTGTGTCGCCATGACTAATACACCCCTTCGCAATATCCGTGCCCTTCGCGATTTTGTCGATGGCGCTTGATCAACCGCCGCGTTGAATCGACGCATGGCGACTTATTGATTTCTCAGCCTGACGAATGACAAGACTATGTCTTCGGTCGACTATCCTCAGAAGAATATACAGCCATCAAATATCGTAGAACGTAAAACGGCCTGGCCCCGGGCCGTTCTACACCTTGATATGGATGCGTTCTTCGTCAATGTGCATTTATTGGAGCACCCGGAGGACGCGGGTATCCCCCTTGCTGTCGGCGGCCGTCCCGGAAGCCGGGGCGTCATCACCTCAGCCAGTTACGAAGCGAGGAAATTCGGCGTCCGTTCAGCCATGCCCTCGGGTCGGGCCGTCCGCATCTGTCCCCAGCTGAAGATCGTTGGCAGCAACTGGTCCCGAATCCAGGATTGCTCCCGGCAGGTGATGGATATCCTGGCCGAATTCGGCCCGGTTGAGAAGATGAGCGTTGACGAGGCCTATGTCGACCTGACCGAGATGTCTGAGCCTGAGCTCCTGGCCCACACCATACGCCAGCGCGTTAAAGATGAGACCGGCTTGCCTGCCTCCATCGGCCTGGCTACCAGTAAGCTGGTGGCCAAGGTTTCTTCTGATTTTGACAAGCCTGAAGGGTACACGATCGTCTGGCCTGGCGAGGAGGAAGGTTTCCTCGCTCCCCAGTCAGTTCGGGTCATCATGGGCATCGGCCCTCGAACGGCCGAACGGTTGGCTGAGCTCGGGATAACGACCTGCGGGGAGTTGGCCACGGCCGACTTGGAGCTCTTGCGCCACTCCATGGGCAATCAAGCCGAATATCTTCAAAGGAGGGCTCGTGGTAAGGATAGCCGGACGGTTAGGACTGAGAGGGGCCAGGCGAAGAGCATCAGCCAGGAGCGAACCTTCAGCGAGGATGTCAACGATCCGCAGGAACTGGTTAACCAGATCCTGATGATGTCCGCCTCACTATCGAGAACCCTACAAAAACGGAACCTGATGGCCCACACCGTCCGGATAAAGTTTCGCTGGGCCGATTTCACCACCTTCACCCGGCAACGTTCGATGACCGTTGGCGTCGATGACGAGGATAGGATTTCCCAGATCGCGCTCGCGATATGGGCTGACAACTGGTCTGAGGGCGATAAACTGCGCTTGTTGGGGCTCGGGGTTGCCGGCTTGGAAGAAGTAACCGTGCGCCAATTTGATTTTGGCTTCTAGCTGGTGTTTTTCTATGTCCTTCTTGCTTCTACATCGTAGAGAATCTAGCCGGGGATTCCTCGTCGGATCTATCATGCTTCCGGGCAAAGCCGACGGCGTCCAAGCCGATCACTAATCGGGCGGCGATTAATAGCCCGATAGCGGATAGGGCGAAGATCAGACCATATGCCACCCCAGTAGTCAGGTCTATCGCCAGGAAAAGATCCCGAAATACACCGCCGATAAACGTGCCCACTCCCCTAGATACTAGGACTGCGATGGTCCAAAGGCCCAGGTAGGCGCCCGAATCTGGTGCGGGAGACATGGCGGCCATGAGGCTGAAGCCGCCGAAACTATACAGACCGAACCCACCTCCAAAAATGACCAGCCCGATTCGGAAGGTGGTCAAGTTGCCAGACAGAGCGCTACCAACGAGGATAGCCATACCCAAAGCCATGACGACCAATCCGGCGCTTGTCGCGCTGGCCTGCTCTTCCGGCGGCTGCCGGCGCCGCACAAGGAAAGCGATCACCAAGACGACAACCGTCGCTGTACCCCACCACGCGGTAAGGCGCGTCGTTTGCTCCACATCCATCCCAAAGAGGTCCGCGCCATATGGCTCCAGAATTCCTTCCTGCATCCAGGCCGAGAAGGTGGCGATAAATAAGACCGCGAAGAACCTTCGCGTGTTCTGGTCATTCCAAATCTTGGCCATGGTAGCCCGGAGGTCAATCCGCGTGGATGGCTTCAGGGCAATCCCTTGCCTCTGGTTAGCTCTCTCTACGCCGGCTACACCGAACCACCAGAAAAACCCGCCTACCAAGGAGACGAAGAGCAAAAGGCGCCAGAACAACGCAGTGTCGTAGGTCTTTAGCATCCGGCCGAAGCCGATAGCCACTACCGGAAATAGAATGATCAGCACCGTTTCCACGATGCCTATGGCGATGCCCTGCTTTTCCTTAGGGGCAGAGTCCCGTACTAGCGCTAGATAGGGGCTTCCTGAAAACAGGGTGCCAAAACCATAGAGCAGGAAACAGAGTCCAGCCGTCAGCCAGCCCACAGGGCTGGTTGTATTATCCTCCAACATAACGGTGCTGGCGCCCAGTATGGGAAAGGACAATACCATCATCCCCCTTCCCAACCAGATATAGGACGTCCGGAAGTAGCCAAGGAACTTCTGGGTATCCGACCGGTGACCGACCCACAGGGTAACCGGGGCGAGCAAATACCGAAAAGCGACCAGGAATGTCACCGGCCATGCGGGTATGCCGAAGTCGGCGATCATGATCCGATTCCATATCCCGCCCATGAGGATGTCGCCCATAGCCGAGCCAATTTGAAAGGTGCTCAACCGCAGAATCCGCCAAATACTGAACGGCGCGCTTGACTCCTGGCCTTCGATATGTTCGGACGGGACTGAAACCTGAATTTGTGAGTCGCGTGTGGTCATGGGTCTCGGTTGCGGGTCGATGGCCGAGAGGAACTCGGCTTGTTGCACGTGGCAGGTAGCATGTAGTTTTGGCTGCTATGATTCGATGATATCAGTTCTGTTCGCGCTTAAGGAAACAGTGGTTCTTTTTGACGACATCTGTTAGTTTTGTATATATTTTCCAGAGGTCGGAGTATAGCAGAGCGCTATGGTTCTGGCGATATTCAGCGACCGCCTGACACCAGTCTCCAGTCCCCTGTCTCCAGCCCCCAGTCCCCTTCGAACAAGGCGTCACTCCCATGGGGGTGGACCCAACCTAACCGCCAGCGCTGGTAGCTTTCTTCCTGCCATAGATCGGCCGTCCAGGCAATCCAGCCCTCGACCGGCGGTCTTCGCCAATCCCGGGCCGGCTCCCACTGAAGCCAGAGAACTGGATTCTTTAGCTGAGACGCCCAGTGTCCGATCTCATTTACAAAGGATCTACCTTTGTCGGCAAGATATGTGGTCATATAAGTGTTGTAGATAACGACCGGGATGGAGGGATGGGCTGGCAGGCAGCTCTCCAGGAACCGGCTGAGATCCTGGGGAAGATCGCAACGGTAGACGCTGACAGGTGCGGCTGAATCCTGTGCCTGTCGATAGGCATCAATACCTTCACACAGCCGGTCCATCCGCTCGGGCTGGTCACCCCAAATGAAAGATTTGAGCGCTATCTCGTCGTCCTTCGTCACCAATTTGAAGGGCGCTGCGTCGCAGCCCGTGCGGCTCTCTATGACCGGGAGACGCCGGTTCTCAAGCCGCTCGAAAAGACCCGAGGCGTTACCGCAGCTTGTGACTGATTGGACCGTCATGCCGTGCCCGATGTCTATAAATACCTCTTCATCTTCTCCGTCAACCAGACGAAAAGAACGCAGGTCGGCTACCAGGTTCAGCCCGGCGCTCGCCCCCAAATCCACCAGATGGACGCTAGGCCAACCAACCAATATGGATGGCAGTAGCCAACAAAGTCCCCGGCCGGTTTCGTTGGTCTGGACATTTGCTCGACGTATGAAGCCTGCCAGAGATTCACTCCGGGCCAGAATAGTCTCCTGCAGCGTCCGTTCGAAGCCAGGTGCCACTGGCGAGAGATCGCCCCCGGCCGTCGGGTAATACCTGGCGAGCTCAGCCACCGGATCTTCCCCGGCCAGAACATCACGATGCAATCCGGCCGCAAGCAGGAGGGTCACATCAAGGGTTCCGCGACCCCGGGCCGTCTTAAGGAGCCAGATCACCAGGGGATCGTCTTCCGCTTCCTCCGCAGACAACCATGATGCGATGACCCCGAATAACCGGGAATAAAGGGGCGAGTACCCGGCCGTGAAGGCTTGTTGGCGCTCAAACATCTCGGCTAGGTCACTGTGATATTGATCCACGGAAGCACTTCACCAGGGCTGTAGGTACGGATGCCAGAAAATAAATGGCTTAGTATGCCAGAAACGGACTCTCAGGGTCGTCGCAGTAGGTGGGTGACGACCGTGGCCCCGCTACCGCCGATATTCTGGGTCATGGCGATGCGGGCGCCTTCGATCTGGGCTTCGCCGGCCGTTTCCCGTAGTTGCAGCGTGGCTTCGGCTAGCTGGTAGAGTCCGGTGGCCCCCACCGGATGCCCGCGCGACTTTAATCCGCCCATGGTGCTGATAGGGATCCGGCCGTCCGGGGTTATTTCCCCCTCCTGGGCCAGGTATACGCCTTTTCCAGGCTCCGCGAATCCGCAAGCCTCTAACGAAAGGGCAGCCATGATGCTGAAGGCGTCGTGAGCTTCGAAGAGATCGACGTCCTCCGGTCCGATGCCCGCCTGGGCATAGGCCCTTCCAGCCGATGTCTCTGCCCCTTGTAACCAGATCGGGTCAGTCCGGTCATGGATACCCAACGTATCCGTCGCCGAGGCGGATCCAGCCACCCTGACGGCCTCGGGGGCATTGTCGGCAGGCGCCAGCAGCAAGGCAGCAGCGCCGTCGCCGATGGGCGAGGCATCATAGAGACTGATGGGATCGGCAACCGTCCGGCCGTCCTCATACTGGCCCTGGGTGATAGGTCGCCGGAAGAGCGCGTTGGGATTCTTAGCCCCATTTGCATGGGCATTTAGGGCGAAGGGAGCGAAATCGCTGTGCTGGAAGCCGTATTCGTGCATGTAGCGACGCATGACCAGGGCGTTCAGGCCCACGAAACTCAGGCCGTGAACCGCCTCGAAATCGGCGTCGGCCGCCCCGGCTAAAGCGGCGGTGATCTGCTTGCCCGAGGTCTCAGTCATCTTCTCTACGCCGATGACCAGTACGTGCTCCAATTCGCCGCTGGCTACGGCCAGGATACCCTGGCGCATGGCCGATCCGGCCGAGCCACAGGCTGCTTCCATCTTTACCGCCTCTATCCCTCGTTGGCCCATGAAATCAGCAACCAAAGCGCCAAGATGTCGCTGCTGGTTGATAGTGCCGCTAGTCATATTGCCAACATAGATAGCATCGACCTTCTCGATCCCGGCGTCTACCATGGCGGCCCGACCGGCCGCGATGGCCAGATCTCTTAGGGATAGCTCCCAATGTTCGCGAACAGGGGTTTGTCCCACCCCCAGGATTGCTACTTCTCGCATTTTAATCTCCGGTGAACTCTTGGCCTCACGTGACCTGGTATAGATATCTTTTTCGATCCTATCCGACACGGTCAAGAACCAGCCGCAAGTCTACCCATTTTTGCCGCCAGAAACTATCAGGTACCAAAAGAGACTGCCATTTTGTGGCAAGCGTCTGTCGTTAAAAGGCGCAAGGGGAAAGGGGAACGGGGCAAGGCGAATAGGGAGAAGGGATGGTACAGGCAGAAATAGGGTTGTTGGATCCGGCTACCCAATGACCGGAATGGATCATATCTCTCTCTTTAGTTTTAGTTGACCTCGATGGTGTATGTCCATCCAAATCGATCGGGAATGCGGCCGAATTGAATGGCCGTTAGCTCCTCGTAAAGACGGCAGGTTACAGGTCCGAGCTCATAGTTGCTGATAGTGTAGTCGCGATCGCGATATCCAAACTTGCCAACCGGGGCGATGACGGCCGCTGTGCCGCAGCCAAAGACTTCGGTGATCCGCCCCGACTCGATGTCCGCCAGCATCTCATCTACGTCGATCTTCTCTTCAGCTACCTCGTATCCCAGGTCCTTCGCCAGGGTGATGACCGAGTCACGGGTGACGCCCGGCAGAATACTTCCCGAAAGGGGTGGGGTAACCACACGCTTTCCTTCGTACACGAAGCAGATATTCATCGCCCCGACTTCTTCTATAAACCGTCCCTCGATGGCGTCTAGCCACAAAACCTGAGAGTACCCTTTCTTTCGAGCTTCCTCCGCGGCTAGTAGGCTGGCGGCGTAATTACCACCCGCTTTCACATTGCCGGTGCCTCCGACGACAGCCCGGCGGTATTTATGAGATATATATACCGGGATTGGACTAAAGCCTTCCTTGAAGTATAGGTCTACCGGTGAGAGGATCACGTAATGCATATAGCAACTGCTTCGGTGCACGCCAAGAGAGGCATCAGTCGCGATCATAGTCGGCCGGATATACATGCTTGCCCCTGGTTTGTCAGGCACCCATTCATGCTCCAGGGAAATAAGCTGGACGATCGCCGCCAGGTGATCTTCCTCGTCCACCGCGGGCATAGCCATACGTCTGGCAGAATCGTTAAAACGGGCCATATTCTCCCACGTTCGGAATAGATTGATATTCCCATCGGGCCGCCGGTAGGCCTTGGCGCCCTCAAAGATCTCTTGCCCATAATGGAAGACGGCCGTGGCTGGATCCAGAGATATCTGTTCGTAGGGGCCGATTTTCGCCTCGTGCCAGCCCGATTCAGGCGTATACCACTGTGAAAACATCCGGTTTGCCATGATCTTACCGAAACCAAGCTCGCCATTATGTGGTGCACGAAGATCCGCCTCGTCAATGGGTAAAACGCTAATGTCCACAGTTTCTCCTCGAAGTGCAACATGAGTCCTTATGGCTGAAGACCGAAATGGGTATTGCTCTCAGGCCACAGATCATTCTACTCACGCTATAAGGCCGCTGTCTTGACGATCGGCGCCGTAGACAGGGCGTAAATTAGATTTCTTTGATGGATCCGCCTTCTCGTTCGGGTAGTACAAATAAGCCATCCCTCGCTCAAGGTCCAAGATGATATCCCCCCAGTTGCACCCTACTGTACATGCAATCGTCACCCTTGGTCCTTAATGAAGACAACCGATAGTGTACCCAAATTCAGGTATTACGACGAGTCCAACGCCGGCCTAAGACAACAACTTAGGCCGGCTTAAACTAGATTGACTGGTGTTTAGACTTGGGTAAACTTAGGCAAGTTATCAAGTGATATTGGCTGTTAGTGTACTTAGATTTGTATAGGATTCGCATAATGCCCGATTCTGAATTGGATACCCAACAGAGCGCCGAATGGCTGTCTCTCGGAAAGGCGGCCGCACTACTGGGTGTCCATAGTATGACTTTGCGCCGCTGGAGCGACAGCGGCCGTTTCCCCAGCTACAGAACGGCCGGAGGACATCGCCGCTTTGCCACTAGTGACGTCCGGTCCTACCTGGTAACGCAAAAACAGGGACCAGGCGACCATCACACCGAGAACTGGGCCAGCACCGCCTTGGCCGAAACCCGCCAGCAAGTTAGCCACCACACAGGGCATCGCTGGCTCAAGAAAATAGATGAAGAGGATCTGCGCGGCGAATATCGCCAGCTTGGTCACCAGCTGATGGGACTCTTGCTGCAATACGTTGCCACCGAGGATCCGAACGACTCTTTTATCACCGAGGCGAGGCGAATCGGGCAAAGCTATGGCATTTACGGGATGCGAGTCGGCCTGTCGCTTACCTCCATCCTGGAGGCGACCTTTTTCTTTCGCGACATCCTCCTCGAGAGCAGTCTGCAGGTGCCGATCAACACCTACATCGAATCCGATGCCAGCCTGCGCATCCTCAGGCGCGTCAACCGGATCATCAACGCCATTCAACTGGCAGTTTCCGAGTTTTACGAATCGGCCGGGTCTAGAGACGTCGAGCCTGTCTAGCCGCCGTCTTGGGAGCCAACTTACCTAGCCTCCCGCTGTCCTCTGGCGACTATTAATAATCCGGCTAATAGCAGGCCGGCACCGGCCGCCGCCGCAGGGGTCAGTCTCTCACCAAGGATGATTATTCCCAGGGCCGCGGCCGTTAGCGGTTCGGCAAGCGTTAGCGTGACCGTGGTCGAGACCGGAACCGTGACCAGCGCTCGGCCGAACAGGATGTAAGCCAGAGCCACCGTTACCAGCCCTAGGTGGAGGGCGACAACCAGTCCGACCGGCTCGAAGACCCAACGATAGCTGGCGAAAAGCAACCAAGGGGATAAGAGAACCGCTCCCAAGGCGAAGACGACGGCCATCACCGCGTCAGGGGATCGCCCGGGGAGCAGGGCCTTGCTGGCCATGGTGTAGACGGCATAGAAGAAACCGGCCCCCAGGGCCAACAGTACGCCCAAGCGATCGATGTTCAGGCTGCTGCCGGCGACGATGAGCAAGGTGCAGCCGATAAGGGCCAGGGAAGTGGCTAGAAGCCATCGACGTCCCGGCCGTTCACCGTACACCAACCACTCCAGCAAACCGGCCATGATGGGCGCGCTGCCGATGCCCACGATCGTCCCTACAGCGACCCCGGTACGGGCCACTCCGGCGAAGAAACACAACTGGTAAGCGGCGATGCCCACGGCGGCCAATATCGTCGGCTGACGCGGGTAGTCGCGGACCCCAGTAAGCTCTCCCCGGGCTCGCACAAAGAGGATGAGGGCCAGGCCGCCAAGGACCAGCCGGACGGTGCCCACCGACAAGGGCGTCGCTCCCTCAGGCGCGAATTCTTGGGCCGTGCCCGTCGTCCCCCAGAGCACGGCCGCGGCCAGCACCAGCCATTGCCCGCCGATTGGTCTCCTCTGCTGTCGATCGCCGTCCTGCATATTCGTCGTTATTCGAACTTCGTATAGCGCCTGTTTTTATGGGCCATCCCTCTGCTACCGCGAGCGCCAATGGGAACGCCCCAGATTTAATAAACCAGGATCTGCGCGGCCGATCCGCGGTCTCGATCTACTTACTCGATCGTTATCCGGCCATCAGGTGGGATCGAACACTGGTTCAAATCTTTATTCGTCCGTGAATGACGAGACTGATCCGGTCCTGACTATTTGCAACACCTTCACCAGGATACCTTCGTTCCAGGCAAGTCAAAATAAAGTGGTCTATGGCGAAAAATCGGAATGCCCTCCTCATAAGAGAAAGGCCACCCACATTGGGATGGCCTCTCAAAAAAGCTGAGGGAGGTGGATTCGAACCACCACCGACGGATTCAGAGTCCGCTGTTCTACCGTTAAACTATCCCTCAAAATCGAATTGCTCTTTCAGCGCCCGATTATGCCATGAAATTAGTCGTTGGCAACAGTTTCTGCCTTCTATGCTCTCCTCGTGGAATTACATAGACTGAAAGCGTCGTCTGATACATAGTTGTCATTTCTCTTGTTGGAGGAGCCGCCATGGCAGCATGGTGACCGAATCAAGTGTGCTCATTCTTCTGCTTTGGGAAGAGGCAGTCATCACCGGTCCGAGCGTACTTGCCTAGATCGCCTGAAGTTGGTTTCTCCATGACGGCCGATCCGGCCTGCTCCGATCGCGCCCCTTCGAACCAGATAGATCCAACGTGTTGCACGATACGGAAAATCGTCATATCTCACGGGATTTTTTGAACACATGATGCTCAAAATTAAGCCGCTAGACGTCTTTACCAAAAGCGCACGACGATAACACAGACTTGTGTGTTAGTGCTGATCTTTCTGCCCTTTAGATGTTTATTCGTTGGATTGGGCTTTGAAATCGAGAGCTGCGGAGTTGATGCAGTAGCGCAGGCCCGTTTTATCTTGAGGGCCGTCGTTAAAGACGTGGCCCAAGTGACCGCCACATTTGGCGCAGACCGCTTCGACGCGGTTCATGCCATGACTGGAGTCTGTGTTGAGCTCGATGTTGCCTTCGCTGATGACATCCCAGAAGCTCGGCCAACCGGAACCGGAATGAAATTTGGTCCCGGAGGAAAACAGCCTGTTCCCGCAGGCAGCGCAGACATAGGTGCCGTCGTCTTCGGCGTCGACATACTCGCCCGTGAAAGGCCGTTCTGTTCCCGCCTCGCGCAGGATGTGATATTGCTCATCAGTGAGTTGTTCACGCCATTCTTGATCTGATTTATTTATTTCTTTCATAGCGCAAGTTTAAAGGCTGATCAGATCTTTGACAAAAAGAAGAGCCCGATGATTGCTCCGACCGACCTTACACAGGAGTACATTCCCCGCCGGCCGCACTCGATAGTGCGATGCACCTCACC
>JBARZW010000307.1:0-11265 GCA_049650305.1 Promineifilaceae bacterium (SeqCode) | reverse complement strand
TGGTGATCGACATATATATCACAGCGAAGGCAACGAAAATATTGAGAAGGGCATTCAATCGACGATTCTCAAGCCAGCTATTGACGATCTGAACGATCACGGCTAATGCAAGCAGGTTGAGATTTGCACTCGTCCGTGGTTCTTGCCAGGCGATGCCCCCCAGTTAACCTGTTCCGCAATAAGGCTGGTTCCTACCCCGGCTGCGTAAACAAGGAGGCTCACTCGGCCGATTACCAACATCCATTCCTGCAAACGGTCTCGAGGAAAGATGATTATTAGTGCGCCCAGCCCCCCGATATTAATAGACCAAGCATTCCCGTCCAGATCAGGGCTACATGGATATAGACAATTCTTATTCCGCTGCCTATCGTTGCTTCGTCGGGAGCGACAATCAATAAGGCGATTGCCATCGCCACAATGGCTATCGGAGCCGCCAGATGTGCTTTCTTGATGAAAGTCATCCTTCAAATAAGGTTCGTTCGGATCAGCAAGGTGTCAATCAGAAGACCAACAATAAAAAACAGGCCGTAGGTGCGGTTGTGAAGAAAGGCGAAGGCAACATACCACAGAGGCCAACTATCTTCAGGATATTCTTCCGGTGGCTGCTCAGGTTTTGGTTGGCTGAACACTTTATAGGCGAGCTGAAACTTTCGAATGGCCAGGAAAACGAGCAGCATGGCTGGCGTGAAGAAGCGCCCGATAATCATTGCCACAACCAAAAGATACTGCAGAACCATCATGCCAATGGCCACATATCGCGAATTTCGATCACCGAGGATCACAGGCAGGGTATGTAAACCTCTATCCTTATCACCTTTGATTTTGTCGATGTGTTTGCCGAAAATAACAGTCGTTGCACCAAGAGCGTATGGGAGCCCGGCTAAAACAACTTCCCAGCTCCATTCCCCGGTTATGACATAATATCCGCCGCCGATCATGAGTGGCCCCCACACAATTAGCACCGCTACCTCACCCAGGCCGATGTGTTTCAGGGGCCAGGTGTACAGGAGAGCGAAGAATATACCGAGTCCTAGAAGTACCAAAGTATTGGGGCCGCGGACGTAAACCAGATACAGACCCGCCGCAAGGGCGATTGACCCCGTAACAGCAGCGTAGACAAACATCTGGCGCATGGTCAGTAAGCCGTGTTCGATAGGCTGGGGGCCATACTGCGATCGAAAGGCATCATCTCCCTTGTCGACGCCCTTCCAAGAATCGGTCATGTCATTCACCAAATTATTCGTGGCGTGGGCCATGACCAGACCAAAGGTGACAATTAACCATAGAACGAGGTCGAATTTGTCTTCGTGAATCGCGAAAATCCCGGCGATCGCCGCCGAAATGAAGGTGATCACAAGAACAGCGGCTCGCGAAGCAATAAGCCATTTTGAGATTATGTCAAGCTCATCCCACTCGTCTTTGTTTATCTGGGGGATGACGCGCAGTGCATTAAGCCACATTGAAGTGTTCATTTCGGGCTGCCTCTTCCGGATTCTTCTCCAGCTTTACATAAATGGAATTTAATAGACATAATGACGTGTGGTGCTTATGTCAACTAGGTTGCCGATATGAAAATCCAGCGATCTTCTCGTTACATATTTCAATAATCATCATCATTAGGGACCGTAACTCCCGGGAGATATCGACTATATCAATGGACAAGGTCTATAGATCCGGTCTATGGACACGGTCTCGGGAGGAGTATATCAGAGGGATGATCATTGCCAACGGTGGGTGGTGGAATCGTTGCAAAGATTCGCCTTACACGATACGCGGCGCATCATGCTATAATGCTCTTGCTTGGAGGATTAATGAAAATACAGAATCTGCAGGAACGATGGGCGCGTATATTTCTCTTCGTATTTCTGCTTGCCGGATTATCTTTGGCTTGCAACGCACCATTTAGTGATGCTGAAACATCACCGACGAGAGAACCACAAATGAAGGAAGTACCGGATACGCCAAAACCTCCGGAGCCTGCTCCAGATAATGAGCCTGGTTTTACACCGGGATCACCGGCAACGGTTCCCATAATTTTGGAGACTCATGAACCGACACGGTCGCAAGCGACACCGTCCAATACACCCACGGTCGAAATTCCCACGTTAGCAGCCACCGTTACCGCAAGCCATACCCCAACAAGAAGGCCGCAAGCCACGAGAACGCGGGAAGGATCTAGTACGCCATCAGGGACAAAAGTCCCTGGTAGCGACGGCCCGCTAAATTTTCATTTTGACATCGTTTGGCGCCTGCATCCGACAGACCCCATCGAGTCCATAGCGACGGTTACTATTAACCCCGCGGGCGGGGGTGGGGATTATCGATATTATATGGGTATCGATGAAGTGGAGGGTCCGGTTTTTGAATATAAATGGAGGAATTGCATGGGCAATCCGCAAAGCCTGACAGTCACATCGGCCGATGGGCAAAGCGTCACGGTCGATTACTTCGAAAACCCTCCTTGCCCGACGCCTACACCCACACCCTAATCGCCCGCCAGAATTCGCGAAGACTACTCCCGGTTCTTATGATACTCATCTTCTAGGTGCGTCTCGTCATTCAATCTGACGAGATAAGCTCCTCGTTCCCCTATCTCGATGATGCTGAAGCCAGTATTGCGAGATACCCATATTCGAGCTCGCTCGCCGGCAGGAAGGCCAACTACCAAAGACAGCAGGGTGATAATCGCCCCGCCATGACTGACGATGGCTATCATCTCCCCTGAATGGTTGCTAACAATTCTGTCAAATGCTTTCTGAACACGGGCGGCTACTTGGGCGTTGGTCTCGCCACCTGGCGGCGCCCAATCCTTGTCACGGATCTGGAAAGGGTTTCCAGTGGCAACCTTACTTAGCTCCTCGGCACTCAGTCCCTCGAAATCTCCCCCGTTGCGCTCGCGCCAGGCAGCATCAGCGATTGGTTGAAGGCCAAGCACATGTCCCAATATCGATGCGGTCTGTGCTGCTCGAATAAGATCGCTGCAATAGAGGGCGCTAATGGACCTGGAGCTTAACCGCTTTGCCAGCAGATTTGCCTGTTTGATCCCGTTTTCGTTGAGAGGTATATCACTCTGGCCCTGCCATCGTCCGGAGACATTCCAGTCAGTCTCGCCGTGCCTTATCAATAAGATCGTGGTTTTAGTCATGAGGATCTAATCGCGAATCTGGCCAGCCATACAGTTCCCTCTTCTGAGGTCTCAGCCGTCGAATGGACAAGCCGAAAGCCTGCGGTTTCAATCAATGGGTCCAAGGCGGATGATTTCCAGAGCGTGAATAAACGGGGTCCGGGTTCGCCGTCAGTACCAGTTGACCACTGGTGACCTTGACCTTCTTTGACCGATAAATAAAGCACGCCGCCTGGAACCATAACACGGGCAAATTCTTCAAGGGCCTTCGGCATATCAGCACGAGGAAGATGCAGTAGAGAAGCGCAGCTCCAAATACCTCCAACGGCCGTGATCGTAGGCAAGCTAAGCATGTCAGCCAACATGAAACTACCAGGATAATATCGCATTCCCATCTGAAGCATCGCTAGGGATAGGTCCAGCCCAATACTGTGAAGCCCTGCTTCTCTCATCGTCGCGGTGTCAAACCCTGGACCACAGCCAACATCAATCACAGGGAGATCCTCCAGCCTTTGCTCCTCAATCATGCGAATGAATCGATCAAGATGGTGCTTGATGGCTGAACGATCTTTACGGCGTTCAAAGTAATGACGAGCTATCCGGTTGTAGGTATGAATAGTCGGGTTGTAATTGGGGGACATCACCGGATCCGATCAGCCGCTGTCTGAGTCGGCCAAGGAAGAGACGATACTGAGAAGGGTAAATCCGTCGATTAAAGTAAGCGGTTTTCCCCGGGTCCAGAGTTTGGCAGCTTCGGAAACTTCACCGGTAGTGACCAGGAAGGCTCGGGCTACACGCTCATGCATCAGCGTCCCATAAAGATCTCGGACCACATCTTCGCCAACTGTGCCTTGGTACCGTTTGCACTGGACAATGGCCTGCTTGCCTGATGGGCTGGTAAGCTCAAGATCAACCCCATGATCTCCGGAGCGACCGCGATGGACCACTTGATAGCCTTTCTGATGAAACAGCCGGGCGACATAACGCTCGAATTCGTCTGGATTCATTGAAACCAGCTGCTCAAGAGTAACAGGCTGAGGTCGGGTCGCGTTGGCCCGCTGCCGGTAACGCCAGATAAGAACAATCCACAGTATGGCAAGTGTCAAACCCCAGCCCAGCTCGACGAGATTTACCACTTCGTTTACAAGATCGGGAAGCGCGTCAAGCCACCCAGGCTGGAGGGTCAGGCGAATCCAAAGCCAAAGCAGGTAAACGGCCGTCAGGCCGCTTACGATGATCCACCCGGTCCGGTATGGGCGGCCACCAAAGAGACCTTCACTGAAAGCGGATGGATCAGGCTGCTCCCGACCTTCTAACCAATAGAATCTTGAGAGTAGTCGTGAGCGCATTAGTTATGTCTACTTATCTATTCACTTGCGATACTACGATTGAAGCTCCCGAGATTTTAAAGCTAATTGTTAATTAACTCAAATTGCTCACCCGCCGTGGGTGACGGTAACAATGTCTGGTCTGTAATCTGGCAGCGTGCCGGCCGCGATGGACCAGGACAAACTATGCATCTCTTCCGTGATCCTCTTTGCTCATCCAACATACAAGGGGTAAATTAGGATATGGAGATTCCGCCGGCGTTTTTACTGCTCCTTGGTTTAGCTCTTATATTTGGCTTCCTGGACGGTTTTCACAACAGCGCTAACGTTGTGGCAACAGTCATATCTTCGAGAGCCATGCGGCCGCGCCAGAGCCTAACAGTGGCGGCAATCGCTGAATTCGTAGGTCCGTTCCTCTTTGGAGTCGCGGTGGCCAAGACGATTGGGGTCGATCTTATTGATGCGGATGCCGTCACAGTTCCGGTTGTCATGGCTGCGATTCTGGCGGCCATAGCCTGGAAAATAATTACCTGGTGGCCCGGCATTCCGTCGAGTTCATCGCATTCCTTGTTCGGTGGTTTGATTGGCGCGGTGATTGTCGCCAGCGGCGTCACGGCGCTTCAGCCCGAGGGCGTGATGAAGATCGTTCTCGCATTATTGCTGTCGCCGATAGTGGGATTTGTCGGCGGTTACCTAGTTATGCTTGTGACGCTTTTCCTTACCCGAAGTTCAACACCCGCGATTAACACGCTGTTTAAGCGAGGGCAACTCTTCACCTCAGTCGGGCTGGCTTTGAGCCACGGTAGCAATAACGCACAGAAGGTTATGGGCATCATCGTCCTGGGAATGGTTAGCACGGGATTATCAGATACCTTCGTCACGCCCCTTTGGGTAGTCGCTCTCGCGGCCGGTGCGATGGCCTTAGGGACGCTCTTTGGAGGTCAACGGATTATCAGGACTCTCGGCGCTAGATTCTATAAGATCCGACCTGTTCATGGTTTTTCTTCCCAGGCTACCTCTGCGGTAACGGTGTTAGGTGCTTCCCTTCTGGGTGGACCGGTTAGCACGACTCAAGTGGTGAGTTCTTCCATCGTTGGAGTTGGGGCCGCGGAAAGACCAAGCAAGGTTCGCTGGGGCGTCTTTTCGGAGATAGGATTAGCATGGTTGCTAACCATTCCGGCAACGGCTCTGATCGCTGCTGTCTTGTATGTGCCGCTGGAATACCTGATGGACCTGATTGGCTGAGAATGTGCGGCTCTTAACGATGCGGACAATATTCTCAACCAGAAGAAACGGAGAGTCCTATGCGTTGGATACGCGGTCTATTTAAACCTCGACCGGATCGCTTTTTAGAATTGCTTACCCAGCAAGCTGAGTACGCGGTCGAAGCGAATGATCTGTTACTAAAATACTTGGCAAAACCCCAGGAAAAACAGGCTGGCCGTGTCCGCCAGATCGAGAAGGATGCGGACGAAGTTAGGCGAATCCTGGTTGATGAATTGAATCGAACCTTCGTCACCCCAATGGATCGCGAGGATATACACGCTCTCTCGCGCAACCTGGATGACGTTGTTGATTACGCCTACTCGACAACCGAAGAGATGGAAATCCTGGGCATTGAGCCGAATGAGTACCTGATGCGAATGGCTACGTTGCTTCGAGACGCGGCCGTCGAGCTGCATCTGGGTGTACTGAGGCTAGGCGATCATCCCGGAGTAACCAGCGAGCACGCCCAGAGGGCGAAAGCTTTAGAGAACCGGGTGGAGCGGGTTTATCGTGAGGCCCTGGCCGATCTCTTTAGCACACCGGATGAGATCGAGCAGATCGTGGAGATCCTAAAGCTGCGCGAGGTATACAGGCATCTTAGTAATGCGGCCGACCGGGGCGATGAGGCCGCCAACCACATGAGCGACATCGTGGTGAAAATGACGTAATGTTATGTCAAGCAGTGGATCGCAAATCCTATCGAGCGCAGGCCATATTACGGTATTCTCAACGCAGCCGAGGCCTGGATCTTACTCTGCTTTAACTTAATGAGGACCTCATTGGCCTCTTCCAGGGAGTACACCTCGACCTCGCTCTTAATGGGAATCTCCGACGCCAGTTGGAGAAACTCTTCTGCGTCATTGCGCGTGAAATTAGCAACGCTCCTTAGTACGCGTTCTTCATAGATGAGCCCGTAAGGCATGTCGGGGATTGCACTCATATGAATGGCATTGATCGCCAAAACCCCTCCAGGTCGCAGATGTTGGAGAGCCAGGGGGACGATCCAGCCAGCCGGGGCGAAGATCACGCTGCCATCAAGGCGCTCTGGAGGCTCATCCTCTGCCCCTCCTGTCCAGACAGCGCCGAGCCGGTGTGCGAGACGGCGATGATGCTCTCCTCTAGTGAATACGAAGACCTGACAGTCCCAATACTGCGCAACCTGGATGACAAGATGGGCACTGGCCCCAAATCCATACAATCCCAAGCTGCCGCCCGGCTTTACTCCGGACAGTCGGAGCGCGCGATAACCCACTATTCCAGCACACAGGAGTGGGGAGGCTTCTGTATCTGAGAATTTGTCTGGTATCGGGTATGCAAATCCTTCATCAACGACCATGTATTGGGCATAACCGCCATCTACGTGTAAACCGGTGAACCGGGCATCGGGACAAAGATTCTCCAAACCGTTTCTACAGTATCGACACTTTCCGCAGGTCCAACTGAGCCAGGCAACTCCCACCCGATCGCCCACGGAGAATCGATCCGATCCGGGTCCGTTTTTTTCAACCGCGGCTACTACTTGATGACCGGGAATAACAGGCAGACGCGGCAGAGCGAGATCCCCTTCAACGGTGTGCAGGTCAGTATGGCAAACGCCGCACACTGATACTCGGATACGAATTTCCCCGGGTCTTGGTTCAGGAACGACCGCATCCTTAGCAAAGAGTGGATTATCGAATACGGATCCTGGCTCCTTGAGAATCATGACCTTCATGCGACTTTCATCCATAGTCCAGTCACCTATCAACCTACTTGATTAGACGGTCCTTAAAACGCCTCGCACTCACAGGGATTCTAACATTGAAGGATTGGCTGAACGAGTCCGATGGGCTACAATGCCGGGCCAATGAGCCTAAAAAAATCCTACATTAGCCCAGAAATGCCTACTGCAAATACGACCTGAGACACTCCTCTGAAACCTAAATGTGTCTGTTCATGGATAACACGCTCCTGTCTCCCAATCCTTATGTTAACATAAAGTTATGGTTAATGCCTGATCTCTGCATTTCGTCTGAAGCATGAGTTCGTCTCAACTAAATAGATCAACTTTCGAGGTTCCCTAATGAAGAATATCCTGGTGAGCGGCGGAGCCGGTTTCATCGGTTCTAATTTCGTGATACATATGCTCGACAAATATCCCGATTACCACATCGTCGTCTTCGATAAGTTGACTTATGCCGGTAATCTGGACAATCTGCTCGAGGTTTCCGATGAACCCCGTTATCGATTTGTTAAAGGGGATATTTGCGATGCGGATGCTGTCGAATCTGTGATCAAAGATTTTTCGATCGACACCGTCATTAACTTCGCAGCCGAGACCCATGTCGACCGGTCCATCATCGACCCAGATGCATTTATGAAGACAAATGTATACGGCACGTACATCCTATTGGAAGCGTCGCGCCGCCTAGGAGGTTTGAGGTATCACCAGGTTTCTACGGATGAGGTATATGGGGATGTACCCGCCGGTGATGCAAGCCTGGAATCAGATCCTCTCGCCCCTCGTAGCCCATACGCTGCCAGCAAAGCCAGTGGAGATCTAATGACCATGGCCTATTACACAACTTATGGCTTGCCGGTAACGATCACGAGGGGCGCGAACAATATTGGACCGTACCAGTATCCGGAGAAGGTTGTACCTCTCTTTGCCACAAATGCTATCGACAACGAGCCTCTTCCACTGTACGGAGACGGCCGGCAAATGCGAGATTATCAGTATGTCGGCGACCATTGCCGGGCGTTGGACGTCGTTCTCCATAATGGAGAGATCGGAGAGATCTATAATGTCGGCACTGGGCACGAGATGGAGAACCTGAAAATGGTGGAGATTCTTCTGGATGAACTGGACCGGCCTGGTACGCTTATCCGCCATGTTGCCGATCGACCCGGACACGACCGACGTTATAGCCTTAACGTTGACAAGGTGCAGGAGCTAGGGTGGAGACCGGATTACACATTGCAGGAAGCTATCAGGATGACGGCTAACTGGTACCAGAACAACGAGTGGTGGTGGCGAAAGATAAAAGAAGGCGATTACCGGGGATACTACGAAGCTCAATATGGCGATCGCCTGAGGAAGTAGGGCGAATGATGAGCAGTATGAATGGACAATGACGGATTCATTATCTAAAACTATTCTACTGCTTCTGATCGCGTCTGTGCTTTTCCTTTCTAGTTGTGGCACGGAAGATTCGAGGGTTACCATGCTAGAATCTCAAGATTTGACCGAGGAGGCAAACGCCGGTTCGTCAGTGACACCCCTTGTTAATGAGGAGTCCCAGCCAGCAACAGGGGAGGAACAAGAATCGCCTCCAGTAACAATAGTGGTCGAGGTGACTGCTGAAGCGTCGTCGGACGTCACGCCAACCTATGACGAGTCAGTCCAGCCAACGGCTCAAGATCTGCAACCAGCGGCGACGCAACTTATACCAACACCTGCTCCGACGGAGACCCCCTTACCGCCGAGCGCAGCGGTGACGTCGATCTCGTTTATCCTGGTGGCGGAGGGTTTTGAGCAGCCAACCTACCTGACACACGCAAATGACGACAGGCTTTTTGTCACCGAACAAGCGGGACGGATTTGGACGATAATGGACGGCCAAAAATCGGCCGAACCTTTCCTCGATATCAGGCAGCGCGTTGGTTCGGATTCTCTCGAGCAGGGATTGCTGAGCGTCGCATTTCATCCAGATTACTCGACCAATGGATTTCTTTATGTCAACTATACTGATAGGGCTGGCGATACGGTTCTCGCCAGGTATGAAGTCTCTCAGACAGATCCGAACAGGGTTGACGAAGGGAGCGAACGGGTTTTATTGACGGTCAACCAACCCTACGCCAATCATAATGGGGGTCAGATTCAGTTCGGTCCTGATGGCTATCTATATATCGGTATGGGAGATGGGGGCAGCGCCGGTGATCCAGGCAATAATGGACAAAATCCAGCGACATTGCTGGGATCGTTATTGCGTATTGACGTCGACGGGCCTCAACCTTACTCGATCCCGGCCGATAATCCATTCACATCAGACAATGCCGCTAGAGATGAGACGTGGGCAACCGGCCTCAGGAACCCTTGGCGGTTTAGTTTTGATCGGCTAACAGGTGATAGTTACATCGCCGATGTCGGCCAAAACCAATGGGAGGAGATCAACTTCCAATCCGTCCTCGATCCTGGCGGGGCAAATTACGGCTGGAGGGAGCTCGAGGGAACACACTGCTACGCCAGTGAATCGTGCGACACATTAGGATTTGTCTTACCTGTCGCCGAGTACAGTCATATTGAAGGGGGGTGCTCCATAACTGGTGGCTATATCTACCGGGGCACGGCTTTTCCATCCCTTTGGGGAAATTACATCTTCGGTGATTACTGCTCCGGGCTCGTCTGGAGCCTACTCCAATTGCCTGATGGGAGCTGGCAAAGTACGCAGGTGGCTCAGATAAGGGCGAACATCGCTAGCTTCGGTGAGGATGCCGCTGGCGAACTGTACGTCCTGGATCATTACAACGGAGCTGTTTACCATATCCAACCCTGAAGATCGACGAATCCTGGGTGTAGAGATTGGCTCCGGCATCCATCGTGGTCGGACCTCTATTTACCTGGACATCAATGGGTCTGCCCCGAATTATCTATGAACAAACAGCAGTGAATACCCCAGAATTAGGATGATTCATGAACTCTTCGGCAATATTCAACGTTCGAACTAAATCGCCACATAGCACGGTGCCAACATACCATATCGCGGCCATTTTGATAGCAGTCGCCATATTTTTCTACACCGCGAACGCGGATTCTTCGACCGTCGATACATCTCAAAACGTGGGCGATGTAGAGATATCGTTGATTCCATTTGCCACGGTTCCTTTCTCGCCTGTTGACATCGCCAATAGTGGCCTTCAAGATGATGGAAGGCTGTTCATCGTCCAGCAAAATGGCGTCATCCAAGTAGCTCAGCCGGACGGAACAATACTGGCATCGCCGTTTCTAGATATCCGCGATCGAGTCGATGGGGGAAGTGAAATGGGCCTGCTTGGCCTCGTCTTCGATCCTGACTACCTGAACAATGATTTTTTCTTCGTGAACTACACCCATAGAGACGACAACAATGACATTTTCACCCGGATCTCGCGGTTCGAGGTGACCGATGATCCAGACATTGGCGATCCGGATAGTGAAGTCATTATCTTCTCCGTCCAACAACCGTATACAAATCACAACGCAGGCGATCTGAACTTTGGACCGGATGGTTATCTGTATTTTGGATTAGGTGATGGCGGCAGCGGTGGCGATCCTGAAAACCGGGCACAAGATCCTCGGATTCCCCTGGGAAAGATGCTACGAATTGATGTTACTGGCACAACTTCAACCACCAATTATCTGATTCCCCAAGACAATCCATTTGTGGGTGATCCCAGCGTCCTTGATGAGATTTGGTCGATGGGCCTCAGAAATCCCTGGCGATTCAGCTTTGACCGTCTTACCGGTGATATGTATATCGGCGATGTGGGGCAAAACACGTGGGAGGAAATTGATTATCAAGCCGCCTC
>JBARZW010000306.1:0-2746 GCA_049650305.1 Promineifilaceae bacterium (SeqCode) | reverse complement strand
GCGGTAGCGCCCAGGTGAACGCCCACTACAGAATCACGCCTTATGACGGCATCCTAAACAAAGTCGACAAGACAATCCAACTCGGATACGAAATTGGTTGTACCAACCATAAGATTCTCTCGCCCCTCGGTTCAAGCCTGGTCGAGAGGGCCGGCGGCGAGGTAGGCGATGGTTTTACTATCGCCTACTTCAACAGCCTGGATCTATCCGGCGAACCGGCCCATCAGGCGATCGGAGCCGGTTCGGAACAGATGTGGCTGGGGGAGGTGGCAGATGGGGTGGATCCGGCTGCATTTTCTGTCAGGTTATCGGCTACTTTCAAGCCCGAGGAAACTGGCGAGCACATTTTTGGTCTGTCAAGCGCGGGATTAAGCCGTTTCTACGTGGACGGCCAGGAAGTCATCGATAATTGGGACCAACAGATTTCTGGCGATACATATTTTGGCATGGGCAGTACCGAACAAGTCGTTCAAGTCGAGATGATCGCCGGGCAGAGCTATGAGTTGGCTGTGGAATACAGCAAACAAGGGACGTCGCTAATAGCCGGCTTCCGGCTAGGTTATCTACCCCCGGTGGCGGAGAATGCCATTGAGAGGGCTGTCGAATTAGCTGCTGGATCGGACGTGGCTTTAGTCTTCGTCGGATTGAACGGCGATTGGGAAAGCGAAGGACATGACCGGCCTGACATGGAGCTGGTAGGTGATCAAGTAGCGCTGATAAAAGCAGTGGCAGCCACTAATCCCCGCACCGTCGTCGTCCTGCAAACCGGTTCGCCTGTCTCTATGCCCTGGCTGGACAAAGTAGCAGGCGTCATCCAGGCTTGGTATCCCGGTCAGGAGTGTGGCAACGCTATCGCCGACGTGCTCTTTGGTGATAGTGATCCCTCTGGTAAGTTGCCCCAGACCTTCCCCGCACGGCTGGAAGATAATCCCGCTTTCATCAACTATCCCGGTGAAAACGGCCGGGTGACCTATGGCGAGGGTATTTTCGTCGGCTATCGTTACTACGAAAAGAAGAAGATCGCTCCGCTCTTCCCTTTCGGTTTTGGTCTTTCTTACACCAACTTCGCCTATGATAATCTACGCCTGAATACCAAGGAACTGTCGCCCGACGACCAACTGGAAGTAGCGGTGGATGTAACCAACGCCGGTGAGCGGGCGGGCAAAGAGATCGTTCAGCTCTACGTGTGTGACGCGACTTCCAGCCTGGTTCGGCCGGAGAAAGAGTTAAAGGGTTTTGTCAAGGTCGCCCTAGCACCGGGCGAGACCAAGGCGGTCAGACTGACCCTGGACCGGACATCCTTAGCTTATTGGGATGACGCCAAAAGGAGCTGGGTGGCTGAGGCGGGCGACTTTGAGGTGTTGGTCGGAAGTTCCTCTCAAGATATTCGAGCCAGGACGACCTTCGCTCTTATTGATACAGTTGAGTTTGACGGCCCGACCAAGCCACGAGTAGTTCTAACTATTAACAACAGCATTAAAGAACTCTTGGAAAACGACGAGGCACGAGCGGTATTGGAGAAACACGCTCCAGGCTTTTCCAAGAACCCGCAGCTTGGCATGGCGCTAGGATTTTCGCCAGTTCAATTGGCTGCCATGGCCCCTGATCAGTTCCCGGAGAAGGTATTGCAGGACATCAGTGATGACCTAGTTGTTCTGTTCCCACCAGTAGGGGAAGAACTAGCGGCAGATGATGGTGATGCTATCGGTACGGGTGGCGACCCTCGTTTTACACTGGATTCACCCCTGGAACAACTCCTGGCCGACGAAGACGCGAAAGCCGTATTGGAGAAACATTTTCCCGGTATGTTAGATAACCCCCAACTCCAGATGGCTATGGGGATGTCGCTGCAGCAGGTAGCGCCCATCGCCCAGGATGTTTTTTCGAAGGATAAGCTGGCAGCCGTAGCTTCTGACTTGGCCCGCCTTGATTGAAGGCCTGCGGCCCTTCTTTAGATTGGTCTAGCCTCCATTTAATTTACGGTCGATTACTAATTACCAGCTACCGGCAACCAGCCACCAGCCGACGGCTGCTTGCCACTTTCCAACTGGACCACCGCCGCCTGCCGGCAGCAAGTCAGGCACACGCCCCACATGTGGGCGCTAACCTCGACCCGATCGCGTAGAAAAGCCATCGGCTCGGGCGCGCTGGGCCGACCGTAGGAGTATTCCTGCGCCGCCAACCAAGAACCCGATGGCAGCCAGTACGCAAGAAATGCTTGCCAGCAATCTTGTTGCTTCATCCCCAAGAAGCTTCGAGAATGCCCACGAGCCATTAGGACAAACCATCTCTGGTTGAAGCTCAAAGAGCCTCCAGCTCTGTCCAATGTACAACAAATGAACTAGACCGTGAAGCACGACGAATACGCCAAATACGAATCTAAGCAAGGAATTTCTCCTCTCCCTTGTGAAGACCTTCGATCAATGACCATCGGAGAGTGCCTAACTGCCGCTCGGCCGTCGCCGAAAGCGGTCCGCTGCAACTTGGATTCGGCCGCCTTACACGCACCATGATGCCCTGCCTGACTAGAATTCATGCGTATCAGATACGTTTCTTCCACCATCAACCATAATACTCTCACCGTTTATGTACGATGATTCGTCGCAAGCCAAAAACAAGGCCACGCTGGCGATTTCCTCAACAGAACAGACTCTTTTGAGAGGGTAAGTCCTGGCTATTCCTTCAATCCACTGCTCAACTTCTTCAGAGCTTCGGTCGTTCTCTGAATTTGCTATTCTCACAAATC
>JBARZW010000305.1:0-118643 GCA_049650305.1 Promineifilaceae bacterium (SeqCode) | reverse complement strand
AGGGCCACCAATGTGATTGCGTTCTTGAGCAGGCCACCCATATTATCCAATAGATAACTGGGACGAAAGGCGGCTTGCGTCCGAGCACGGTGCAGATGATCATAGTACTCAGAAGAGTCATAGAAAGGGCCGTCCCCGTCGATGCAGACGACAACATCGGCATCGGACTCGCAGATTTTGCGGAAGCCGGTGTTCAGGGCCGCGCCTTTGCCTATATTGTGCAAGTGGCGAATGACGATGGCCCCGGCGGCCCTGGCGACCTCGGCCGTGGCGTCCTCAGAACCGTCGTCTACCACGATGACCCTGTCGACCAGGCGGCCGGCTTTCAGCACCACGCTGCCGATGAAGCGCTCTTCATTGTAAGCCGGGATAAGGGCGACGATCTTGTGTTTGTTCGACCAGGCCGGATAGATTCCTTCTGCAATACTCATCGTTTCTCTCCCCCTTCTCAGCGCCGGGTTACTCGAGCTAATCTCGCTGCCCAACTTGTTCCCCCATTCCCCAGGCGTGCTCCGCCCTTTCGACATAACGAACTTTTGAAAAATCACTGGCTTGCTGCTCGCTATTTAACCCCGCAGACGTGGGGATAAACCCGGTTGTGATCGACAGCCAGCTGCGAACTTCTATGGCTTTTTGGATTTAGTTGTCGTTCGGGCTACGCCCACCCCTGGATACTGCCCGGGGTATTGTCCCAATCAATGTCCCGCCCTGAGGGCCAGGAAGCTAATAAGCCTTGGCCCACCGTCGCGGCCGGTACAGCGCCATAACGAAGGTCCAAGTTATATCGATTGCACTGTGTGTCTGGTTGAGCACTATTCCGCCCTGCTGGAATCTTGTAGAGCCAATCGTTCAGGCACTTAAGGGAGAATCGCCATACGCCCCCTACCTTCCTGGCCGGTAACTTCCCCTCTTTGGCCAATCTGTAAACGGTGGACTCCCCCAGCTTCAAGTACTCAGAGACCTCTGGCACGGTCAACACGGTGTCAGCTGTTTCATCGGCCATACACGGCTCCTATATTGAAACTAACCGGTTAGCAATCGGCGCTCCTAGATTGGACTCAGGCCGGTTTTCCCGGTTTCAGAAGACGTCTTCAGTTGTGGTGGATTTGATGTAGTAGTGGCTCGATACAAAGACGAGTCAGTAATGGCGCCTCTTAAATTAAAGCATATCCAGGTTTCTCTGTATATGGCCGAAATGCTTAGATCAGAGGGAAAAAACGCTCACTTTGATTGATTTTCACCGTTTGTGGGGTTCTTTCACCGGATATTTACAACTTTTCGAAAGTGGATGGATAGTTGAGTGGCTCGAAGTCGATAGAGCGAGGATTTCTTTACGGAGGGCATGGATGTCCGGCAATCTATGGCTGCCAGGCAGCACGCGCAGTGGGTTCAACGGTCAAAGAAAGAACAGGCAAGCGCCACTATAGGTAAGTAGCGTTTATCAGTGGACAACTCCCCCGATCGAGAGCGGCAGAAGGGATTCGAACCCTTGATAACAGCTTGGAAGGCTGTTGTGTTACCCCTACACCACTGCCGCATCTATCTAGTCGGGGCGACCGGACTTGAACCGACGACCTCTCGGACCCAAACCGAGCGCTCTTCCAAGCTGAGCTACGCCCCGCAGCGGGTGCTATTATACGGCGTGCAATAGCTTCGCAAGTATACTGACCGTCCCCAGTCAAGTCAAACGGGCGTCTACCCGGCCGGCAGGGATTGTTTCAGCCGGCCCTTTCAACCGAGAGCTGAATGACCGCCCCCCGCCCGTCCGTGACCCGAGCCCGGTGATCTACTTGGTGACCGGCAAGCCAGACCAGGTGATCGGGCGAAGCCACGACCGGCCACCGGGATCGCGAGGCCGAGGAAATTTTGCGATTTACCATCACGTCCTGAACCGACGCTGAATGGCCGTCGAGGCCGAGGGGTTGAAATCTCTCCCCCTCGTTCGCCGGCCGCACGACCAATTCGGCCGGCTCGGGCAAGGAAATAAAGGCGCGCCAGGGATCGATGTTGCCGAAGACCTCGCTTAGCTCAATCTGGTCGATCACCTTGGCCCCCAGCACCCAGTTCCCGGTTAGGGCGACAGATCCCGGCACAGGGAGGATCGTATGGGCGCCGGAAGGCAGTTGGGGAAGGTCGACGGCCGGGGCGCGAACGCCTTGACCGGCGATCAGCAGGTCATCATATCCCACCGTGAGCCTGACGCCGTCCGGCAAGGTGGCCTCGGAGCCCACCCCCCCACTTTGGGCCACTTTCCGGGCCAGTTCGATGGTTCGAAAGCCGATATCGGCCTCGTCGCTTCTGGCCAGGGAAACGGCTTTTCGCAGGGTGCTGCGTCGAAGACTGGTTGGCAATACGCGCCAGACGCTCAAGTCCAACCGGAGCCAACCAGGACCGCTATCGATCACCAAGAACGACCAGGTGTCGCCCAAGATGCCATCCAGGAGTTCGTAGTCTGCGGTCACGATTTCGGCCGTTTGGCGCAGTCGTTCCTTTACGCCAGGGAGGCGCTCGTCGATCTTAGGCAGCAGCTCCAATCGAATCCAATTGCGATAGTAGGCCGGATCCAGGTTGGTCTTGTCTTCAATAGGGCTCAGATCATGAGCCGCGCAATAGGTTTCGATCTCTTGTCTTGTAGTGGTTAGAAGAGGTCGGGCCAGAAGGATGTCATTGCTTCCCGGCAGATTTCCAACGGGCAAAATCCCTCTGAGTCCCCGCGGACCCGAGCCCCGGAGGAGGTTCATCAGGATCGTTTCGGCCTGGTCGTCGGCCGTATGGCCGGTCGCTACGACGGGCGCTCCTTCGGTTTTGGCCACCATGGCCAGGAACGCATACCGGGCTTTCCGGCCCGCTTCCTCCAGAGTCATACCCTCCGATAAGGCTTTCGCCCGGACGTCCTGTCTGTCGGTAATGCATCGAACACCCAGGGTCTGGGCGCGATCGCGGACATAGGCCGCGTCTTCGGCCGAGGTGGGTCGCAGCCCGTGGTCCAGATGGACGACGAGCAAGTTGGCGGCCGGATGTAGATTCTGGTCGGCCAATAGATGGAGGAGAGCAAGGGAGTCGGAGCCCCCGGAGACGGCGACGATTAGCCGGTCTTCTTCGCCGAGTAACGGCCGGGCGGGTTCGCCGGGGTGCGGGTTGCTTAAGAATTCTCGAACACGATCAGGGAGGGACATGGGAACAAGTAAACGACAATAACCATTATAGTAACGATGGATCGCCGCTCCTCAAGGCAATGAGGCTGATTTGGGCGACTGGTTTTTGATCCCAGCCGGAGGACAGATCCATCGATTGAATACTCTACTGCCTTCAAATTCTACCATAGAATGACCAAGGGCAGATTGGTGATTAGAGCAGTCGCTTCGACTTGAATGGTATCCTAGCTAAGATGATTCGGTATTGCCAGCGAATATCCGGGTTCGCGATAGTATTCGTCGATCTGGCAAACAGCCAGATATCGACAGCGGCCGGACAGTTACCGAGGAGTAGAACGGCTTCCCAGTTTGAAAAGCCCGGTCGATTGGCGGACAAACCATCATCATGGTTGAAACACGCGATTCGAATAAGTCGAAGTTGGTATTGGTCTGCCCACGCTTCCGGAACCGGTTGGTGCCGGGAGTATCGGACTATCACTGCCCAACGGACGATCTATTGTTTCCTATGCGGGATGGTATCTGGCGCTTTCTGCTTCCTTCTAGACGAGAGTATTTCAAACCGTTCGTCGAACAATATGAAACCGTGCGTCGTGATGAAGGCTGAGGAATGAGTTCGGCTGACTACTATCGCGCCCTACCTCAAGTGGATTTGAGTGGACGGCATGAACGCATTTGGCAGATTCGGACAAAGGGCTATGACCTGTTGCTGGCCCGGGTCGTTTCGCCGATGGCTGAAAATCGTGAGCGGCCCTTGAAGGTGCTCGACGTGGAGGCCGGGAATTGCTGGCTCTCGAATCAGTTCGCCCGAAGAGGTCATGACCTCGTGGCGGTTGATTTGATCACCAATGAATACAATGGCCTTGGCGCCTACGCGCAGTATGACGTGTCGTTTACAGTTATTCGGGCCGAGTTCGACCGGTTGCCGGTCGACGGCGAACAGGCGGATCTTGTGATCTACAACGGCGCCCTCCACTATTCGACCAGTTTCCAAGGCACGCTCGGCGAAGGTTTGCGTGCTTTGAGACCCGGTGGTCAGATAGTCGTAATGGATTCACCGATTTATCGAAACCCCGAGAGTGGCGCTGAGATGGTTCGAGAACGCCAGGCGCGATTTGCGGAACAGTGCCAATTCCAGGTCCAGTCCATAGCTAGCGAAAATTTCCTCACCTTCGATGAGTTTGATCGACTATCAACAGCCTTGGGAATGAAGTGGAACCATCTCAAACCGGATTACGGATTTCTATGATCTTCCCGTCACTGGCTTGCCAGGTTGAGACGGCAAAGGGAGCCGGCTACATTCATGGCGGTCTTCGGGCAGCCACTCTGAATTTCTCTCGCTCGATTTACCCCGATCATTCTTTTTGCCGGCTCTTGCTAGATTAGAACAACCTTAACTGTTAGGCGATCTAGATCGGCCAACGCATGGGACGATTTCTCGCGGGTCCGTCTTCTTGCGATGCTGGGTGGTTGTCCTGGGACGAAGGTGGAAGACGAGGGTGATCGTCGACGAGGGAGCGGTGCGGAAACAGTCGAGGTCGATGGGCCAGATCGGGAAACTTGCTGAGCGCCAGCCGGCGCCTAACTACCAGGTGGCGGCCAAGGCCAGCAACTCCCAGGAGTGAGTCCGCATCATGAGCAGCGAAGGACGCCCGGCTCTGCCCTTATTGGCGGCCGTAAGGCATTCGTAAGAATCTTGACATTCAAACGTAATGATCCCTTGCTACTATTCCCCTGGTTTCAGCCTGGTAGCAATTAACGGAGCCGGATTGCCAGCTTAATACAACTTGAAGAGGAGAGCACCATTATTATGAGAAGAGAGTTATTTCTGGTTGTCGCAGTCGCAGTTTTGTTTGTTCTGACTGCCTGTATGTCCTCGCAGACCGCCGAACCTCAGGTGGCCTCATCTGGCTCCATGGCCGCAGAAGCCGCGGCCGTGGACTCGGGCGAAATGGATGAGATGGGAGAAGAGGCTCGTGACTCCGAATCCCAGTCAGTTTTTGCCGAGGATAAGCCGGAAATGGAAGCCGCCGACGCTGAGCACCCGGCCGGTGCGCAAAACCAGTCGCCTGATAGCCCGGAACAGAATACGGAGCAGTCGTCGGAAGTCGGTTTCGCGGAGCAATCAGAAGGTAATCGTCCGGCCTGGCAGCAATTGGCCTTGACCAATGCCCGGACTGGCGAGTCGTTCACCCTGGCCGATTTCGAGGGAAAGACGGTCTTTGTCGAGCCGATGGCTACCTGGTGCAGCAACTGCCGACGGCAATTAAACAATGTAAGGGAAGCAAGCTATCAGTTGGCCGGGGATGACGTGGTCCTGGTGGCCCTGAGCGTGGAGACAAATATCGATGATGCGACGCTGGCCGATTACGCCAACAGTCAGGGCTTTGACTGGCTGTTCGCTGTCATCACGCCTGAATTGCTCGGGGAATTGGCGGATGAATTCGGCCGGGCGATCGCCAACCCGCCGGCGACGCCGCACTTTATCATCCGGGCCGATGGCACCAGCACCGATCTTGTGACCGGAATCGAGCCAGCCGCCCAGATCCTCTCCCAAATCGCGGCAGCCCAAGGGTAAGAATACAGATGAACGAGCTGCTCCAGGCCTTCGTGCTTGGGAATACGGCCATCTTGACCAATGTCTGCGTCCTGCCGCTTTATCCGGGACTCATCGCTTTCCTTGCCGGAACGGCGAGTAACAGACGCTCCAAACGGGCCACAAATCTGCTGGGGCTTTTCGTGCTGGCGGGCGTACTGAGCTTGATGATCCTGGTCGGCTGGTTTTTGTATGCTTTTCAACGGTCGTTCGGCGATATCCTCCCATTCTTATTGCCCGTGATCTATGGCGTCGTCATTCTTATGGGGTTGCTGATGCTGACCGGCCGGAACCCATTCGCCCGTCTGGGCTCGGTGAAGACGCCAGTATTACGCAACCCATATGCGGCCGCCTTCACTTATGGATTGCTTCTAGGTCCTATGACATTACCCTGCACGGGGCCGTTGATCGTGAGCGCCTTTTTGTTGGGCGCGGGCAGCGCGACGAGCCTGGCCGAGAATTTGCTCTACTTTCTGGTATTCGGCCTTGGCTTTGGATGGCCGTTGATCGTGCTGCCGCTGATCGCGCTGCCGCTGCAACGACGTTTCACAGGATGGTCGACAAAGAACTACCGAGTTCTCACCATGGCATCGGGGGTTCTGCTGGTGGTGATAGGCGTCGTTGGCTTCGTATACGATTTAGCCCCCAACCTTTAAGCCCGACCGCTGGAATTCTTCAACAGGATCTCGAAACAAGGAAGGCATTGGATCACCCAAGATCCAGCGGAGATGATCCAAGGTAGCCAAGTACTATTGTCCGACAGCGACCTTTGCTATTACCATTAAGGGAAGTCGCCTAATTTACATTATGTCTAGTTATATTGTAGTGGTTTTTCGTTAAATGAGCCAATTGCGCTCTTCAGCGACCAGCCTCGATCACCTTCATTTACAACCTGGCCCGCCTTTCTAATGCAGTTCTTGCGGTGGCAGGTGTCGCAATCGTTGAAAAGGGTTATACTTAGCCGTCCCCATGAATTGGATAACAAGTTGAGGGTTGAAAAATAACTGTATATCAAGTCGCAGGCGCCATCGAAGCGGGCTTCGCTTGGCCCTTAAGGCCTGCCTGACCGAGCTTCTTACGAGAAATAGGTATGATTGATATTTTGTTTGACGTGATTCAACAGGTATGGTTGGACCTGCAACATGGCCAGCTGCCAGACCTTGGCGGTTGGAATTATATGTTGATGGCCGTTTTTCTCATGGTTCAGGGACGCGCATCTGCCCTGATTGGCGGCATCGCCGCCGCGTCGGGGTACCTCAATCTGGGCTTAATCATCTTGGTGGCCTTGCTGGCTCGCGGGATGGTAGATCTCTTCTGGTACAAAGTGGGAGCTACCGGGATCGCCGAGCGCATCGGCCGGCGGGCCAGTTCGAATGAACGATTTTCGTATGAACGACATTTCGAAAAATATTCGGAACGTATCAACGAGGGGCTTCAACACCGGCCGTCACGGATGGTACTGCTTGCCAAAACAATAGGTGGTCTGTCAATACCGGTCGTTATAGCGATTGGTAATGCCCGTGTGCCTTTGCGGCGCTGGTTGCCAGCCTCTGTTGCCGGCGAATTGCTTTGGACCCTGCCCCTTCTATTGCTTGGTTTTTTCGCAACGGACGCCGTCTCCGGTATCAGAGGCGGTATTCTGTACCTGACCTTTGGGATGACCGTCCTAATATTGCTGGTCTCCATCTTGAAGAACGCCAGATCCAGATGGACGGCCGCACACGATGAGACGTGATCGGCCGGAGCTCTGCCTGATTCCATCCCCGTAACTTATTCCCGTAGACGGACAATAGCATAGCTACCTTGTCGCCTTTCGACTGACCAGTTAGTTTCGTATGCGGCAGCCAGTCTCTTGATTCTGCGAATATTGATGCCCGGCCATTTTCGTGTCTGTCTCCTTCCTAAAAAGGTTCCTCCGATCTTTTCGTCAGCCTACAAGATAAATACGCAACCTCCTCGAAAGGGAGTTGTTAAGAAGCTTTTGCAAGCATCTCTGTTTATTTAGACGGTGGCGGGATCCCGTCTCCCGGCAAGCAGACTGTACGATGACGTTCAGAATGCCTACGATGACTATCGGGCCTAAAGCGGTGAAAGCTGAGAACGGTGAACGGATGGGCGAGCGCAACTGGATCGCAATAGAAGCGTATAGAGAAGCAGCTATTCGTCCCTGGAGCCGGGAGATCTAGGCCGGCAAAGTGAGGGTGTTGACATGAAGCGGGCACGACAGACCTTGTTTTTATCCTTCATTGTTTTACTCTTGGCGATCGGCTGCTCGTCAGATTCGCAGGACGGGCAGGCACGCGAAGAGCTGCTGGCGAAGACCTTGCTCGATGCCGACTACCTCCCGTCTGGCCCTGTTCATAACGACAATTTCACACCACAGAGAGATGCCGGTCCGGCCTTGCACAACCTAAATGGTACGTTGACCGTCGCCGAGTTTGAGATGCAAGATACCATCCCGGCCGGTGAACCTCGATCAGAAAGCGGCCGTTACTTCCCTGGCTTTTCGGCCGAGTTCTTCACCTACGAGGATTACCTGGTTCCGGCAAACCGGGAGATCCTCCCCGCCGCGGGTGAGAACAGCCGCTGGCGGCTCATTTTCTCGCCGGGTAAAGTGTGGTCAGAGCCAAAGGATGATGGCCTCTCTCGAGCGTCATTTCCGTTTGTCCTGGTCGGTCAAACATCGAACGATGCCCATAACGGCCTGGCAACTTTCCTCTACGATGATGTTCGTGTCTCTGATTTCTTCTTCCAGATCACCCAGGAAACGGCCGCCTGGAATCGCAATGACTATTGGGGGCAGGAGTCGCTGAGCTATACGCCCGGTTCTATCGAAGATGAGGCCGCTATACGAGCCGAATTCGCCGAAGAACTTGCCGCGAATGTTGACATAAAGCCGTGGTCAGATCTGGCATCACGGTTGGAGGGCGAGGTACTGGATGCGTTCGACGGTGGGCTATTACCGGAAGATATCAGCACCTCTGGCCTGATAATGGAGGAGAATATCTACCTGCAGCCGGCTGTAACCCGCTATGGACAGACGCCATATGAGAGTTACATTCGCCACGGCGTGTTCTCCGTCACCAAATCGATGGGAGCGGCCGTGGCCATGCTGCGATTGGCGCAAAAGTACGGCGATGATGTCTTCGACCTGAAGATCGCCGACTACGTGGAAATAACGGCCGAACATGATGGCTGGCAAGACGTCACCTTTGGCAGCGCCTTGAGCATGGCCACCGGTGTCGGCGATGCGGTACTCGATCGAGATTCCAACTATATCACGGCTGATGAGGACCAGGACAAGTTTCTTGAATGGATGGATATGGCCTCGGCGGCTGAGAAGTTAGAGGGCGCCTTTGCTTATGGCAATTACGAATGGGGACCGGATGAGGTGGTCCGCTATAATTCGATCACGACCTTTGTGCTCAGCGCTGCCATGGACGCCTTTCTAAAGAGCAAAGAGGGGCCGGAGGCCGATATCTGGCAGATGGTCGAGGAAGAGGTCTACCGGCCTATTGGCATCTTCCACTCGCCCATAATGCGCACGCGGGAACCGGATGGATCGTTGGGACTACCCATATTCGGCTACGGACTCTACCCCACAGTGGATGATACCGCCAAGATCACCATGCTGCTCCAGAACGGCGGCCGGCATGAAGGTGAACAGTTGCTTAGCCCGACCATGTTGGAGGAAGCGTTGTACCAAACGGATGAACAAGGTCTGTCGATCCATCAGCAAAATCGATATGGCGAATCGCGTTACTTGCTTTCATTCTGGTCCGTGGCTCATTGCACAGAGACCGACAATTGCTACCAGGTTCCGTATATGCTCGGCTACGGAGGTAATATTGTAGTGGTGCTACCTAACGATGTAACCGTATTCCGCTACGCCGATGCCCATAACTACGATCCCGAACCATTAGTCGCCTTAGGTATGGCCGTTCGCTAGTCGCGAATAGGACATAGGCAACGTGGTAGCCTGATTTCGGTTTCACCTGAGGGCGAATCTCCCATTACCCCAATTGCGCTGGATGGAACATAATGACGGTTAGTTATGTCAAGCTACGAGAACTGACCGTTGGCCTGCCAACTGGCTGCATCTCGCTAACCTTGACTCGCCGGTGGACGTAATCGGCCCAGGATAGCGACGGGTAGGCGCTCCTGCCTCGGCCGTCCTGGGACGGCTATTTCGTAAATCTGAAGTGGGAGATGCCTATGTGACCATCGACGTCATAGGCCTTAATAATGACGGTATGTTCCCCGGGTGAGAGGCTGCCGATGTTGTAATTGGTGCATGGGTCGTCCCCAGCTCCGAGGCAGTACCTATATTGGTACTCGGTTGTTACCGGGCTTCCACTGTCGGAGTCCATATAGAAGTCGACCTTGGCGATGGCGCCATAGGGGTTATCCGGATCACCGTCTGGATCCTGTATAACAGCTTCAAGATTGATGTAACCCAGTCCGCGGTCAAGCAGTGTCGGATTGACAAAGGGTCTATTACATGAAGTTGTCTCTGATTGATCGACGCCAAAAGGGAGTTGGTGGGTGAGAGAACAGTATGTGTCCTTCACCCCTTCCCCGAAGAACATCAGTACCGTAACAAGACCGATAGCGATCAGCACCAAGATCAGAGAGTATTCTGCTAACCCTTGCCCTCCTTCTCCGTGCGACGGCTGAGAGCGTTTCGATAACATGATAAATTCTCACAATCAATAATTGGACCCAAATATGGACCACTGGATAGATAAATCGCTTGCCTCAACGAGGTTCGCGTGAATAAATAATGGAATGATTTCATAAGTTTACACTCAACATAATTCACTATGACAGAGAGAGATACGCCTAGTCCGATGTTAGCCTCTTTGTACTATGGTACGGGAGCGAGTTGATATTGTCCTGATGCCGATTCAAATTAGCCCTAGGCTATCGCACCGGATCAGGCCATTCTTTAGGAGCAAAACTCGTCCACTCCGAGTCCGACATTACTGAAAACCAAGCGGCCGTTCCTAATAGATCCGAGAACTGATTGGCTTTCTCTATATAACAATAGGCTGCGGAGACCCTTGTGCATTCAGAGTATCCAGATCACCAGAAACCTTTTTGATGTGGTGGAATTATGGAATCGGAAGCGAATTGTGAACGCCAAGTATGATTCAGGCATATTCAGTTCATTCGAACCGACTAAGCGAGAGGTTGAGAGTGCATAGGCCACTATTGGGATCAAATCCATATTGTGATCCCATCCAATCAAGAGACGTGGGTAACCAGCCAAGAGGGCTAGTGAGGGGGGCGCTTAAGGCATTCGCAGATGGCTCGGGTTCCAGCGATAGGACGAATCACAAACAGGAGAAAACACCCTCGGCGGCAATTAGTCGATTACAGCCACAGTCCACCAGCCGGCGTAGTCTTATGGTGATGAGTGCGCTGACTCCCCCCCGGTAGCGATACCAACTATAAACGATTTTCAGCGATAGTTGTCAAGTGCCTCGAACTCACCTTTCAGAAGACCGAAACACAATGTCCCGCTCAGCGACCCATCCGCGTTTTTCTTGTTCTCCCTGATATGTCCTTCCCGGACCATTCCACAACGTTCCGCAACCTGCCAGCTGCGTTCATTCGTGTCATCGCATTTAAGGCTAATTCGATGGGCCTTCAGATGCTCGAAGATGAATCCCATTGCTGCTCCTACTGCTTCTGTCACGTATCCCTTTCCTTCAAGGTCTTTATCCACAAAGAAGCCGATTACGAATTCCGGCACATCCCAGTTGACCGGGCCAATATAGACCTGGGCCACGAATACGTCTGTGATCTTATCGAACGCTCCCATGAAAAAGCAGTTTCGAGCCCTCCACTCGGCGGCAAGTTCGCGCACCAATACCTCGGCATCTTCCTTGCTTTCTATCGACATGGCCACATTATCCGCTTCATAGCCTGAGAGATGTGAGCGGTTCTTCTGACTCATGGCGTAGTACCATTGACCGTCACCTGCCTCGTAACTGCGCAGGTATATCCGCCCGGCATCAATCCGGGCTGGAATATCCAGGAGCATTTTATGCACGGAGTGTTTCCTCCTTTCCCAGTTGAGTCGCTAAATGAGTCTCCCTTTTTATGCGTTTCAAGTAGGTCCGCTACGCACCTATTTTACTATAGATTGAGTCAGATGTTACTTCAGATGTCGAAGGGCAAACGATTGGAATTGTCAGTAATCGTAAAATAGTCAACTCAGCAAACATATAGATTCACTGTTTAGGCCAGTTTCCCGCTTAGTTTTGGCCTACGCCGCCCTGCCGGTCACGATATCGGGCCATTCGAGCCTGTAGATAACGGTGGGTATTAGGTAATCGGCCGGGAATTTTGAACGTCGGTCAGGGTGGGCAACAGAGAGACGATGTACTCAATACTGGGTATTGTGTGTATCAGACAGGGTGAGCGCTAGCGAATCTACCACCGGCGATTCAGTCAGGCACAACCTTACCCCGTTTCCGAGACCGAGCTTTTGATTACCTGCCGCCGACATTAATTGCAAATCTGGGGGGTAGAGCGCCCGTCTGATAACGACTAGCGCCGCCGGTTCTGGTGGCGATTCTGGGGGGGTTTGTGCGGGGTTTACTCTGGTTGATCTGCCCAGATCATGAGCCGTAGCCAGGATTCCTTCCCGGGGTTGGTCTTCCATCGGGTAGGGGTTATGCCATAGTCGGTAAGGGCCTCTGTTATGACCTCCGTAACTTCGGGGTTTACATCGTCGATGACCACTGTAATGACCAGGCCGCCATATACGTCGAGGGCGGTGACCACGGAGTCCACCTGGGCCGTTGTGTTTTCCATAATGGTTTGCATGAGCTGTTCGCGGAGGGGGCCTTGCTTGTTGGTCATAGTATCCTTTGGGGTTATGGGTTAGGGTTGCGCTTTAGGTGCGATGATAGCGAAAGGTGGGGGTTTTGTAAAGGTGTGAACATTAGTCGGGTTGCCGGTGGGGTCGGTAACCAGGTGATCGGCCTGGTTGGTCATGATCATCGCCGAATTCCTCTATCTCAGCATTCTATGACAACGTTTTGAGCGGTCTGCGGTTGCTACAGCTCCCATAAAAACGTGCCTAACAGGCGATAAACTATAATCTGGGTCGCAAGGTATCCTGGCATCCCCCGCAACGCCGCCCAGGCTCATCTAGTGCGAGCGGTTGACTACCAGATGCCGCTCAGCATATCGGCGAAGGATCCAACCATGCTCTGTAATCGTTTCTAAGAGGTGATTTCGCCAGGAATCGACCAGTTCGCTTGCTTCCTCTGGTGATAAATTATTTGGCTCCCTTGGTTTTCAGTCTATGTGAGTGGCAATAAGGCTCCCAAATGCCACATATAGGGCGGGTGGGATTCGTACCCACACGGGGGACAACCCCGGCGGATTTTAAGTCCGCTGCGTATACCGTTTCGCCACCGCCCCATATGGGGCGGATGACAGCGTCGAAAACCTCACATATGTCGCTTATTTAGGTCTCGACAGTTTGTCGATTTCAGTAAGTCCGCATGGTTTCCATACTACCACAGATTGAGCAAGTGATGACTTGAGAAATCGCTGGGAAGATGAGCGACATTGCCAGTAATTGCTAGATAGTCAACTCAACAAACATATTGACTCACTGTCAGATCCGGTTACCCACTTGTGTTGCATATGCCACCCTATCCAACCAGGGCATCGGGCTATTTGAATCTACGGATCGCGGCGGGTATCAGGCGTGTGCCGGGGTGCGGCAAGTCGGTTTGAACCGGTGATAGCGAGTGATGTATAAGCCATCGGGGGTGAGCTGCCCGGGCCGTATCTAACCCTTTATGAAGATACTCCAGCATTGTGATCGCCCACGATGTATGCTATGATGTTCTTGAGGGGCTGAGCTATCGATCTAACCAGTCTACACAAACTTATCGCTGCACGCTCTTTACACGAAGGGTGGAGGTCTGCTTGCGATATTGTGTAGCTTAGCAAACAGAGGGAGTGTGGGAAATGGCAAGACTTGAACGGAGTATCGTAATAAATGGGACGGCCGCAGAAATAGACGCTATCACCTCTGACGGCAATCGCCTGCCAGAATGGTATGCCGGCATAATGAAAGCCTCTTCGGACGGCGTATTCCCGGAGCCGGGCGGCAAAGTCGAAATGGCCTACAAATCGGCCGGGATCACTTTTGACATGTCGCAGACATCACTGGAATATGAACCTGAAAAGGGCGGCAAGTACAAGATGGAAGGCATGCTCACAGGCATATACGAGGAAATCATCGAGCCGGTTGAAGAAGGCACGCGGTTTACGCTGAAGTTTGACTATGAAATGCCCGGCGGCGGCGTTGGCAAGCTGGTGGACAAACTCGTAGTCGAGCGAATGAATACCAAGAACCTGGAGGATAGCCTGGATAATCTAAAGGCTTTGGTGGAAGGTTAGGGGAGAGCGTTTGAATTAGCCCCGGAGATCTCGAAGATCTCCGGGATCTTACCCGGTCGTGATCGACCCTCGGCAAAACTTTGCATTAATCGACAGTCCAGAGTCCAAAACCGTCTCTGAGCTCCTCCGGAAAATTGACGACAATATCAGCATCCATGGTCCAACGTATTGAGCGGTAAGTTGGCACTGACCTAGAGTTGATATATCGTCGCCACGGACCTTAGCAGAATAACCCGGAGGCGGTTGCTGTCCGCTTCCCCCCTGCAGGCAATCACTGATTTCGCAAGATTGATAAGACGGTGTTGGTGTCAACCCTTGCTCGTGCTAGACTCCTCATCGACAAGTGAAATACCAATTAGTTCTCCCACGGGATCTCATACTATGACAGAGAAATCTGAACGAGATGCGATGATCGAAAATACCTGGCGAAACTACATGACCACTGGGGTAGGAGTGAGCGAGGCGCGGCAGAGGAGATTATTCAGATTTCTACCAGGAAATCCGCGTTGTAGGACCTGCTATGCGCCGTTTCAGGGCGCCGGTGGCAGCATTGCAAGGCTGGTCTACGGGAAGCGTCCTTCGAACTTGAATCCACATCTTTGTAACGTCTGTGAGCAATTTGCTCGCGAGCACCAAGGTGGTGCTGATATCGAACTCTCTTTGCTCTTCGTAGATGTCCGTGGTTCGACAACCCTGGCCGAAGGGATGAGCCCGATGGAATATAGCCAGGTTGTCAATCGTTTCTACAACGCAGCTTCCAGCGTGATGATTCAGTCCGAGGCGCTGATTGATAAGATCATCGGCGACCAGGTCGCTGGGATATATGTTCCCGGATTCGCTGGGCCGGAGCATGCGCTACGGGCTATTGAAGCCGGACAGGAGATCTTGAAGGTCACAGGTCACACGGATTCTGATGAACCATGGATACCTTTGGGTGCCGGTGTCCATACAGGAACGGCTTTCGTAGGCGCAATGGGATCGGAAGAAGGTACCATCGATATCACAGTTCTGGGCGATGTGGCTAATACAGCCGCGCGGCTCTCTGGCAGTGCCAACCAAGGAGAAATCTTGATAACTGAGGCTGCTTATAATGCTGCCGGTTTACAAGAAGGCGACCTCGAAAAACGAATCCTTGAACTAAAAGGCAAGGGTAATCCGGTCCCCGTGTACGTCTTGACCAGCGATGCGTCGCTGGAACCTCGGCCTTCATAACCAGCATCTATCAACGGACAATACGATCAGTTACTCCAACAGTCTTGAGTCGTGACCGTCGTTATCTGCTCCAATTTAATGCGATACTTGTCTACACCTCCGCTGTTCATCAGGCCAGATGCCGTCTAACGAATCGGCGATGATTTGAGCGGGCTCTCAGTGGGTTTCTCCAGCGATCTGCCTCCAAAACTCCAGGGAAAACCAATAGCCCCAAAATAGGACCTGCCTACACATCGATCATCTGTCCGACCGAAAAAACGCCAACAATGCATAGTAAAAGAGCTTCAGAGATACCCTGGATCAGTATTGCACCCCAACACCTGTACAAGTTTTTCAGGTTTTAGTGTGATCCTCAGGGACAGTTCATACGGTATTTGATCCTTTTCGACATCGTTCAACCAGCGCTTCAGCCATCTATGCGGCGGCTTGTTGTCCAGCGTAGAGTGCCGGCGAACCTCGTGATAGCAAAGCACTCGCCCACTAACTATTCGTTTCAATGCTTTGATAGATAGTGGGGCAAATCTGTTGGGGTTAGGGATAGCGGGGTGATGGCTAGCTTGCTGGGAGAGGTGCACAGAGCGCCCACCTGAAGCCGAATGGCTCCGACATTCGTGGATATCTTGGGGATAATGGCGTTACTTGAGGCCGGTCTCGGACTTTAGGCTGATAGCACAAAACACCTGGTTTTGTTCAGTAATGGGGATGGCCTCAGATTGCTGCCTGGTGTCCCCACTGCAGGATGTCTTGACTATCGTTGCCCAAATGGTCTGATATGACCGATAGGAGCGCGCCTAACTGTTTGGCTGCGGAAGCGCGCCAAGCTGCTGCATCATGCCTAGGTCATCCATGTTTAGCCAGCGTTCCGCAATTTTGCCATCCTTGATGCGGTCGATAGTTAGTACGTTGATCGCAACTTGTTTGCCTGTCGATTCCAGACCGTGAAAGTTGCCCGTGTGGGTAGCCCGAAAGTTACCGCGCGACGCAACCTTGTCCCCCTCGGCGATCTGGTCTTCTATGTTGATATCAACCTCACTGAAAGCCATGGCAAAAATACCGATACCTTGCACATGGGTCTTACGGTCCACCGGACCAGGCATACCGGGTACATGAATCACGAAGTCATCCGCCAACACCTCCTCTAGCGTGGCCTGGTCGTTGGACCCAAAGGCCTTCAAAAAACGGCGCGCAAGGGTTTTGTGTTCTTCACTCGTCACGGTCGTGTCCTCCTTGGGATTTCGGTATAGTATTCCCGGATTGTGGTCACTTTGTCTGTGAGGTAGACTTCGGCTTTTCTAACTGTTGGGCAAAGATCTTCCATCATGCTCAAACCATCGCCGCAGCCTCACCGAATGGGCCTATTTTATCCAAGCCCTCAAACTTCCGCTGTAAGCACCACTACGACAGCACGTCAGTCAGATTGCTGATTATCTCAACCCCACCCAGGGCAGCAGAACAAGCCTGAGCATTTAATGTTTCGTCAGCGAAAACGCGAAACTGCAACTCCCTAAGTAACCCTCGTTCAGCGGATAATTACAGTCGTTTCTGGGAGATACCCAAAGTAGACAGATGATAAAAACCAACAAAGGGACCTGTGTGCACAGGGGATTCGTGGTATTTGGGGCGGCGAAAATCAACCGTGCAGCTATCACTCTGCCAACAACCGCAGCGGTGCCATTAATGCCTTCATTTTCAACCCTTCTTATCAGCGCCGCCCCGGTCATGGTGTACTTAGATTAGGTTATCTTAGTCCTGTAACAACGTTTCTGGTGGTCCGTAGCACCTAATGGGATGCCTTTGAGAAGCGAGAAATGTTGTCAAAATATGTGATAATCTACCTCCATCCTAAGAACGACTCAAGGGCTAAACTAGTACGACCAATAGCAGCCATAAACACCCCCATTGTTATGACCGGTCTCAATTAGCTCCAACAAGAACTCACGAATCAATGTTGGGGAGAAGTGCGAGACCATTCCGATATTCTGATCACTTAAGAAGATCTGGAAAAAGGCCAGTTCTTGGCGTTAGAAGCGCAGGGTACCCGGCGCAAGGCCGCGAATACGCCTATCTAGCAGAAAAGCATCGACCTGTCTTGCCAGGTCCTCTTCTGCGGCAGCAATCCAATAAGTCCACTGTGCATTGTCGGTAGTAACCATGATAATCCTCCCTTGGTTACCACCATATGCGAGGGACATCATGGCTCCCCAATGCTGCATATAGGGCGGGTGGGATTCGAACCCACACGGGGGACAACCCCGGCGGATTTTAAGTCCGCTGCGTATACCATTTCGCCACCGCCCCAAGGATGCTCGTCAGCTTTCTGACTAACAATTCCTATTGCCCGGCGAATGCACTCCGGTTATTGTACATGTGAAGAACATGCCACACAAGACTTGAAAACCAATGCACCGCAACCAGATTAGTCCCTTGCCTCAAGAGATGGCATATATGGGTTTGACTAGCCTATTTGCCCTATGTATAATGCGAAAACAAGGAGCGACTGGTCTCGAGTTTTCCGGAACTGATTCTCTTGAAGGTGCCCGGCAAGCGAAATCGGCTGAAGCGAGCATAATATAGACCAAGAGATCTAACATCCACAACATTAGGGAAAATCTAATGTGGGTACAGAGAAGATGGCCTTGAAAGGTAACTTGCGCGATTTCTCAACAACTCAATTGCTGAATCTGATTTGTTTGGCGCGGAAAACTGGCACTCTGACCGTAGAGGGATCGCAGATAGCTCAGATGTCCTTTCGGGACGGCAAGCTTATCTACGCCAATATGGGGGAGAATAGCAACTCCCTCGCCTACGTGTTGGAAGATGCTGGCATTCTGAGCCATCAACAAGGTCAGATCATCAGGACCAAAGCCGGGGGAACGAGTGATAAACAACTCGGTCACTTGTTGATTCAGGCAGGATACGTTACACAAGGCGACATCATCCAGAGCGTCCGTCACCACATCCTGGATGTCGTGTTTAGACTATTCACCTGGGTTGAAGGGCTTTTCCGTTTCGACGCCAATGATATCCTTACGGCGGATCGTATTACTGTGCCGATTGATTTAGAGAGCGTGATAATGGAGGGCAGCCGGCGTTTAAAGGAATGGGAACGCCTGCAGGATGAATTGCCGGACCTCGATGTTTCACTGCGTTTCTCGGACCGGCCCAGTGCTCGGCTTCGAAACATCAATCTCACCGTCGAGGAGTGGCGAGTAGTCTCGTTCGTAAGCCCCCGAAATACCATTCGTCAGATCGCCCAAGCGATAAATCTCAACGAGTTTCAAATACGTCGAATCGTCTATGGCATGCTTCAAGCAGGTCTAGTGGAAATTGTAGAGCCGGTGCCAGTTAGATCGAGCTTGAGCGGGAGCGTGCCCGAGGATGGCGTAGAAGATGATTTTCAAGAAAAACCGGCCGTCAAGCGCTCGATCATTACCAGGCTTATAAACCGAGTGAAGGGTCTTTAGGAGCGCTTCCGAACCCTGATTAGTAGTTGTCTAATTGAATATGAATAGGCCGAAGAGCGTTGGCTATTGTAAGGGTACGCCTGGGCCGGCATTGTCGTTGTCTGAATATGCCTGCCGGTTCGTGGGTCAAGTAGAATATGACCTCGCCGACTATCCGCAGACGTTCGACGAGCACAAAGATGCGGTAATCGATGGCACTCCAGGATCCACCAGTCATATCAGCTGGCGCCGGGGATTCTCTCTCGGCTGGATTCTTTGATATAGGAATTCTATGCAATCCGTCAAGATGGTGATCACCGGTCCCTTCGCCTCCGGAAAGACCGAGTTTATCAACTCTATCAGTGAGATTTCGGTAGTTAGAACGGAACGTAAGATCAGCAGCGCCTCCGAAGTAGCGATAAAGGGCGAAACGACAGTTGCTCTCGACTTCGGCCGGATCACCGTTGACGAAGATCTCGTGCTTTACTTGTTCGGCACTCCCGGACAGCGTCGCTTTGACTTCATGTGGGAGATATTATCTGAGGGTATGCTTGGGTTTGTGGTTATGGTCGACAGCACCAGGCCTGAGACTTTTCGGGAGGCCAGGCGGATCCTGTCTACTTTTAAGAGTTATGCCAGGATACCCTATGTCATCGCCGCCAATAAACAAGACCAGGAAGATGCCTGGGAACCAGGCGATATGAAGATCGTCATGCGGTTAAATTCGAACGCGAAAGTGATCCCTTGCGTTGCCCTCGACAAGGAGAGCGTAAAGAATATATTGCTCGAATTACTCTACTCCATTCTCGACCAATACGATGCCGTCACATTGTGACTGTGTCAAGGGCGACAGTTGTTATTCATGTGTAGATGCTTAGGCAGTCCCTAATGAGTTCCATCGTTACCGAACGAGGCGTCTTACATTACCAGACTATAGGCCAGGGCAAGCCTTTCATCCTGCTACATGGGTGGATTAATTCGTGGAATGTGTGGCGCGATTCGATGATGCGCATCGCTGACGAGGGTAACTATAAAGTCTACGCCCTTGATTTTTGGGGATTTGGCGAATCGTCCAGACGAACTGGCGATGACCAAGAGTACAGTATCGCCAGTTTTGTGGACATGGTATACCAACTGATGGAGAACCTTGGCATACCGTCGGCGCCAATTGCCGGACACTCAATGGGCGGCACCGTTGCCTTGCTCTTCGCCCTGACCCATCCCCAAAAAAGCGAACGGGTCATAGTGATTGGATCGCCTATTCGAGGCAGCACTATGCACCCGATGCTAAAACTTGCCGGGTTCGGATGGATAGCCAGCTTTGTCTGGCGCTTTCCCGTCTTCCGGACGCTGATTATGCACCTCATCCTTGCCGGCGACTCTGAGTCTGTTCGCAAGATGATATTCCGTGACATAGAACGGGCTAGCCTTAACTCGTTCTTCAGAAGCATCGAAGACCTTCGCCGGACAGACCTTCGCGATCGCCTCAGCCAACTCGAATTACCCACCTTGGGGATTTATGGGGTGAATGACAATATTGTTTCGCCGTCGAATGCCATTTTGCTCTCTGAAGGGGCCAAGACGGCCAAAATAACGATGTTTAAGAAATCGCGACACTTTCCAATGGCCGACCAGCCGGCTGAATTTGCGAGTACGATCGGTAGGTTCTTGACCTATGACAATCCAAACTAGCCAGGAGGCCAGTACGAAAAGTTCGCCTGATGTCCCGGTGTCGATCGTGGATGATGTCTATACTTATCCAAATCGCATGGGGCGTATCGTTCTGACCGCGATGAGTGAAATCGTCGGTCTTCACGGGGTCAGGGCAACCCTCAACCTCGCCGGATTAAGCCGCCTGGTCGACAACTTTCCACCGAACAACCTGGAACCGGGCTTTACTTTCGCGGAGTTAGCGTCTATCCAATTAGCACTGGAGGAGATATTCGGCGTGCGGGGCGGCCGGGCGCTGGCTCAGAGAACAGGTCGGGAGACGTTTAAGTACGCTCAGAAGGATTTCATGCCCCTGCTCGGAATCGCGGATCTGGCTTTTCGCCCCCTCCACCTTGGCCTCAAGATCAGGATCGGTCTTGAGGTCTTTGCCGAAACCTTTAACAAATTCACAGACCAGAAGGTCCGCCTGGCTGACGATGGCGCTCGTCACTTATGGATAATCGAGCGTTGTCCAGTGTGCTGGCGACGGGAGACGAGTAGCCCATGTTGCCACCTAGCTGTGGGCTTGCTTGAGGAATCACTTCATTGGGTCAGTAACGGCCGTCATTTTTCGGTCAGAGAGATCGAGTGCAAGGCCACTAATAACGAAAACTGCGTGATCGCCATCCACAAAAAACCCACCTCATGATGCCAACACCAATGCGCCGGATCGTTCTGAAAGAGTCGCGTCACATTTTCCCTTTCAACGAACCCGCGCGTGAATTGAGGGTTCATAATGTCCCTTTATGGCTTTGGCAACGAGATATCTTGAGTCCCTATATCTCAGAAGAACGAGAGTACGAGGGTTGGACCGATGCCCAAGAGCACGAGACAGAAAACAGGGGAGAAACCCTAATCCATCGCGACAACCTCTTTTTCAACCAGGAATTTGCAGATGAATTTATCAGCCGGGCCAGGATGGAGGGCACACCGCTTCGGGCCGCGTTTTCAACCGGAGACAGTGCTATCAGTAATCATGTCCTGCCGGTATCCCAGGCCTTCGAGAAAATGGGGGACGTTCTGCTAGCAGACATGTGGTATCTGCCTGAAGGGATATCCCAGGGAAAGGACGCCGAACCTTTAGTGATCGACAGTGAACCCCGGGAAGTGGGTTACTATAACGTGCCGACCTACATGGCTAGCTTCACCGGCGAGCTAACTTACCATCTACCTCGTAAGGCATTCATCGCTCTGGAAAGCTGGGTCCATTTATTTGTAATCGACATCCTCTTTGGTGTATTTACGCGCGGCAAGAACACGGAGGAAAAGGTATCAAATGAATGGCCTTATCGCTTGAAAATTCTTATGAAAGCGATTGTCGAGCAGAATCGGGTGCTCGATTGTTCCGAAATGGTTAAGGTCGGTCAGAACGTATCGATCGATCCTAGCGCGATTATCCACGGACCAACGTCCATTGGAGATGACGTAACCATCGGTCCAGGAGTTGTAATTGATAATTGCCTGATCGGTAGTAATGTCAATATCTCGCAGGGCTGCCAGCTCATGTTGAGCGTTGTTAGCGACGGCTGTTTCCTTCCATTTAGGGCGTCTCTCTTCATGACGACCCTGATGGAAAACACCATCGTGGCCCAGAACACCTGTCTACAGATGTGCGTGATCGGCCGCGACACCTTCATCGGCGCAGGTTCGACCTTTACGGACTTCAAAGTTTTACCGGGACCGATCAGGGTTGCCGACGGAGCAGGAAATTTGGTGAAGAGTAACATGCCCGTCCTTGGGGGAGCGGTTGGCCATCATTGTCGCTTGAGTTCCGGCTTGGTGATCTACCCCGCGAGGACGGTTGAATCGGATACCGTGATACTGGCCGAAATGGACGGGCAATTTATCACGAGCGACGTGCGATTTGAGGAGAGCAGTCACCATGCGATCCCTCTTGAGAGGCCATGGCCCAGACTTTATCCAAGAGAGACAGAAGCCGGTGTACAAAGAACATGACTCAGTTTACAGCACGCTTTCGGATGCCGGGCATCTTAGGCGGGTATGACATAGAAATAATCAGGAAAGGATAGTGACCTATGAGTAAAGGTCGGATTCTGGTCGTAGAGGATGAAACGGATATCGCGAATCTGCTTCATATCTTCTTTACCAATAGGGGATACGAAGTCGCGACGGCAGCAAAAGGTCGTGAAGCGTTCGAGCGCACCCGTAGCAGGCTGCCCGATCTCATTGTATTGGACATTATGCTACCCGATATGGATGGCTACGAGATCTGCCGGCAATTGCGCACGACAACGCGCACCAGTCACATTCCTATCGTCTTTCTGACCCAACGTGATGAACGAAACGATGTCATCGCTGGCCTCGAACTGGGAGCGGACGATTACATCACAAAACCTTTTGATATGGAAGAACTCGGATTACGGGTGCGTAATGCGATCAACACGCATCGACGAACGAATATGACAGATCCGAGGACAGGTCTACCGGCGGCGCGCCTGATCGAAGAGCAGTTAAGAAAGCTCATTCGTGTAAAGGGCTGGACTTACGTTGAAATTCATATCGATCATTTAGCACCCTTTAGAGACGCATATGGTTATATCGCCGCGGATGAGGTGCTCCGCTACTCGACGTTGCTGCTAAACGAGGTTATGAATGAATTTGGTGGTGATAGGGATTTTGTGGGTCAGGCAGGTGATCAGACCTTCGTTCTCATAACATTTGCGGCCAACTCGTCGTTTATAGTCAACGAACTGCAGCGTCGTTTCAATGACAACATCGGAACACATTACAACTTCATGGATTATGAACAAGGAGGAATTCGACGCCCTGATGGGTCCTTGGCTCCGTTAATTCAGTTAACCTGTGGAACGGTGACCAGTGAAACAAGGAAATTCTCGGATATTCGAGAGATCACAGAAGCAGCGGCCGAGTCTCGACGTCAAAGATAAATGCGCGAATGGCCGCCCTGTCAGTCGGGCTAAGCTGATTAGAAGTTTTATTGAATGAGGACCATTTCTTGAGAGAACGGCAGCAACAGCAGATAGAAGCGCCAGATATTGACCTGATTAACAGGCAGCTGGATTCGCTGAACAGGATCGGACGCTTGCTAAGGCAGAATATACGGTTAATGGACGTCTTAGGACAAGTCGCCCAAGAGGTTATCGACGTCACGGACTCTGATGCCGCGTCGATACATTTGATGCAGTCCGCTGGCATGGATAATTCGATCAGGATCAGTCAGGGTTCTGTATCCCCAGAAGCAGGTATCAGCGATATTGAGAAAGAAGCTGCCAGTAGCCATGAGGCCATCGCGCGTCAGTTCGAACAGGAACCAGGTGTCGTCACTTCACTACTTTGCTACCCGATTAGTTCTCAGGAAGTACCAATCGGCACCATCACTATTATCAGCTACCAGCCTAATGGTCTAAAACCCATCTCACCATCCTTCATCGGCGCCGTGATAAGTTTCATTGTGGCCGCGATTGACAAGATGGGAATTGTCAACGAGCTTGACCAACGATCTCGTCTGATCGGTAGGCGCTACCAACAATTTGAGAGGGTCGCGGAAGTAGGCAATCAGATCGATTCCCGCGGCCCGAAGGATGAATTATACAGCAGCCTCACCAGAATCATCGGGCAGGCGGTGGAATTCCGGACCGTCATTCTTGACCTCATTGATGACGAGGATCCCGATCTGAATCTGTGGACAGTCGCCGCCTGGGGTCTCTCGGATTTCGACCTCGAAGCATTGCTACACAAGAAGACGCAGTGGCAGATCTTTGAACAACTCCTCCGACCCGAATTCGCCCTCGGGGCCACCTATTTCCTTCCGATCGAGAATGACCCATCGGCTGATAGTCAAATAGACATTGAGATAGATTCTGCGAAGCAATCCATTGAGAGGTTAACTCTGTCAGCCAACTCGTGGAGGGAAGGAGATCGTTACTTCGCGCCCCTATATCGTCCCCATGGACAACCGGTTGGTCTTCTAACTCTGGGCGATCCAGTCAGTGGCAGCCGTCCGGATATCGATACGGCTCTCCTGGCTGAAGTTCTGGCCAAATATGCGGTGATGATCGTTGAAGAATCCAGGCTCGTGGCAGAGGTGGAAAGCCGCGATCGCGAAGTGAGCACCTTGTTTGAGGTAAGCCAGAAAATTCAGGGAGCCCTTGGTAAAGAAAGGATCCTGAGAGAAACGGCCGACTATCTATTACAGATGGTTGATGCCATTGACTGCACTATTTACGAGTGGAGTAGGGAAAGTGAAGAAGTATCAGTGAACGTCGTGGCAACAAAGCTACCTGATACGGCCGCGTTGTCAGAGGGTACCACCCACGAGCTGGCCAAACTGGTCCCTATTCGCCAGGTTCTTGAATCCCAATCCCCACTATTGCTGAATCTGGGTGACAGTGACGTTCATCCCCCAGAGAGATTCTCCCGGACGGCTGAATCAGGGTCTTTTACCTTGGCTCTGTTGCCGATAGAGCTTGGGGGCGAGATCTTTGGCGCCGCGGAATTGCTCATTCCGAGGAGTGGTCGCGACCTTGGTGCTAAGGAAATAAAGTTGCTGACCGCGGTGATAAACCAGGCGGCCGTTGCATTGGAAAACGCTCAGCTATTCGACGATACGCTTCAGCGTGAGCGGTTTTTTGCTGCCCTGGGTCGAGTCACCTTGGCTATGAATCAGACGGTTGATCTATCCGCTGTATTGACATTGATCTGTCGCGAAAGTTTATCCCTGTTTGGCGTTGACGGCGCGTATATTTGGCAGAAGCAGGGGGACAGATTGATCGGGGTCGCTGCCCGCGGATTTCAGGAAGAACAGTTCGTCGATTCAGTCGCGTCTATCGTTGATGAGAAAGTATTTGCCTCAGCCATTGCGAGCCGCGGCCGTGGTGAGTTTTGCAATTATTACCAGAGCCAAACTACTTATACAAAGCATTTCCCCCCTTCCCGCTCCATCGTCTCAGCTCTCGGAGTTCCGCTCCGGATGGATGAGGACATAAACGGCGTCCTCGTTATGGTCGATACCGAGAAGGAGGATCGATTTGGTCCGGAGGATATTGAACGAGCCACGCTCTTTGGCACACAAGCTGCGATCGCCATCAGAAACGCACAGCTTGTTACAGATTTGAGGGACCTCAACGAGCAGTTAGATTTGAGGGTCTCCGAACGCACGCAAGCTCTTGGCCAGGAACGTGACAGAGTTCGCTACCTGCTTCGAGTAACAACGGAGTTATCCGAGACGCTTGACGAGGATCGCGTCGTCACACGAGCGCTAGAGCTTGTAAGTGAGGTAGTGGATGCACATCAAGGGGTCATTCTCCTGATCGATCCCATGACCGGTAGACTCGTCTACCCCTCGGCCTACAAAACCTACGACCTGCAACCACTGCCAGGTAAACTGCCGGAAGATAATACTCAAGACGGAATATCCGGATGGGTTATTGAGAATCGCTCGTCGACCATTATCAACAATTTATCGGAAGATAGCAGGGCAAACGAGCTGCTGATTGGCGTCGAGCTCAGCTCCGCGCTCGCAGTTCCCTTAATCGCCGGAGACGATGTTATCGGTGTCCTCATGCTCTTCCATGAGAAGTCCAGCGCCTTCTCAAAAGAACAACTTGAATTGGTCGAGGCTGCTGCTCGTCAGGTGGGTAGTGCGATAAGCAACGCCCAACTTTTTTTACTGATTAGGGATCAAGCCGAGAAACTGGGTCAAATGCTCCGAGAAGAGTCTGTTGAGTCGGCGAAAAACCAGGCCATTTTGGAGAGTATCGCTGATGGTGTAGTAGTCGCGGATGCTGGTGGTTACATTATCCTGGCGAACTTCGCCGCCTGTGAAATCTTACGTATTCCTCACGATACGCTAATCGGGAAACCTGCGACGGACCTGCTAGGTTTGTACGCATCTTTTGGAGAAAGGTGGACGGCTACACACCAAGAATGGGCTTCGGGTCCCCGATCTCGGTACCAGCGCTCATTTCTCTCTCATACCCTCAGGGTCGAAGATAGGTATGTCAGTGCCCACCTATCCCCAGTATTCGCAAACGATCAATTCTCCGGAACTGTCTCAATATTCCGGGATGTCACCCATTCCGTTGAAGTCGATCGCATGAAGAGTGAGTTTGTTTCAACGGTATCACATGAACTGCGGACCCCAATGACATCCATAAGAGGCTACGCCGATCTCATGCTTATGGGTGTCGCGGGAGAGATGACCGACCAGCAGCGGCAATATCTATCGGTAATCAAAGGTAACGCCAGTCGAATGACTAACCTAGTCATCGATCTGCTCGATATCGCCAGGATAGAATCTGGAAAAACCGTGTTAAATCTGCGAGAGGTAGATGTCACCGATTTAATAACCGTGGCGACAAATGACCATCTTCAAGGATTGATCGAGAGTGGAGACAAGGTGATCGATGCAAGAGTCGATGTTGAGCCATCTCTTCCCTTGGTATTGGCGGATTCTGAGCGCGTTGTTCAGATACTCACCAATCTGATCGACAACGCCTACAACTATTCGCCTTCAGGAGGAGTTATCACAATTAACGCCCGGGCGAACGCAGACAGTGTTGAGGTAACAGTTGGCGATACCGGTATAGGTATCAAGGAAGAATACCAAAGCAAAATCTTCGAGCGTTTTTACAGAGCAGATGATGACGAGGTCCAGAGAGTTGCAGGAACCGGGCTTGGTTTATCAATCGTTCGAAGCCTGGTATTGCTCCACGGAGGGACCATTGAGGTAGATAGCAAACCGGCAGAAGGAAGCAACTTCATATTCAGCCTTCCTAGGGCACGGAGCGATGAATCAGAGAAGTAGTCTGCCGGTCAGCATCATAGCAGGCGATGTCCAAATATGCTGGAAGCACTCTTTTCTTCCTGAACTTAGCGGGTAAAAACGGCGGCAAAACTATCATATTGAAGAAAGTGTTAAGGTATGACGAATTACTTTTTAGGGGCCGCGGCCATCATTGGCGCGCCGACTAGAGGCATCGAATTACAATGACAAGAATCCTAGTTGCTGAAGATGACCACGATATTGGCGAATTAATCAGACTAATTCTTGAGTTCGGCGGATCAGAGGTAGTTGCCGCCCGAAATGGCGTGGAAGCACTAACGATAGCTACAAGAGTTAGGTTCGATGCCGTATTGCTTGATGTGCGAATGCCTGGCTTGTCCGGATTAGAGGTATGCCGGAGATTGCGAGCGCAGAAAGACACGAAGGACACACCAATCATCTTCATCTCCGCGAGAGGTCAAGAATCCGAGATTCATGCGGGAATAAATGCCGGAGCAAATGCTTATGTCGTGAAACCATTCGATCCCGACGATCTATCGACTATGGTGTATGGTTTACTCGCCCAAAGTCGTCAAGGACCAGTCGCAAGACATTAGCAATATAGAATAATCTGTGTCCAGATGAGTATAGCAACGATTGACAACCAGCAGGTCCATTATGAAGCCATTGGCCATGGCGAACCCATGATATTTCTACATGGTTGGATCGGATCATGGCGATATTGGTGGCCTACTATGCAGGTTATGTCGAACAGGAGCCGCGCCTTCGCTCTGGATTTCTGGGGATTTGGCGATTCAAATAAGGTGCCTGACAGATACTTCTTCGGTTCATACGTAGAACAGCTCACGCACTTTATCGAATATCTTGGGATAGCAAGACCGGTTACCTTGGTCGGTCACTCTTTGGGTGCAGCTGTTGCTGTACGCTATGCGCACTTATGGCCACGTCGTATTAAACGACTCGCCCTGGTATCACCTCCCTTGGACGGAAACGGCATCAACCACGATCTTTCTAGCATGGAGCCGGTGGATTTTGTGAACCGCTATTTGTACAAATTCCTAGAAGCTCCTGAGCTGAAACATGAACTGCAAAAGAGTGATCCCTTAGCCGTTAATAGTGTAGCCAACCAACTTATCGGCTATGATTTTTCAGCTGATTTCGACAAGATCGAAAGACCCGTGCTTGTGATCTACGGCGATCGGGATCAGGTGATTGTTCAACCCACAGATGGGATATCTTCCGGAATACCCGACGATAGGAATCATCACCATATTACCTTGGAGGTCTGTGATCACTTTCCCATGTTGGAGCAGCCATCCAAGTTCAACCGATTGCTGTTGGACTTTTTCCGGCTTGAAGATGCAGGCGAGATCGCACCTCGGGATCAATGGCAACGACGTACACGATAGGCTTCATGGGCTCCGCACCCAGGCTTAAGAAACTATCACAACCTTCTGGAGAAAAGAGTGTTTCAATCTGTCGAACGTTTCAAAGTAAGTTGTCTGGTGATCGTAAGCCTGTTGTTTGCCTCGTCGATCGTTTTTTCTGCTTGTGATGCCGAAGGGACTCTAGGGGGGAGTAGTCACACACCCGAATCTTCAGTGACGGCAACGGCCCGGGGCTCAGAAGGCGGCGCCTCGGAAGGCGGGGCGAAAGAGCAAAAGTCGACGAGTACACCAACCGTCGAAGCCCACCCCGTTGTCGAGATGCCGGCAACGGTAACAACCCCACCAAGTTCTGCGACCATGCCGACCCTTACCGCCACTGTTAGTCCGGCGACTCTTATTCCAGGCATGATCGGACCGGATGTCTACGCCAGCGATATCAATCCACTAACTGGACTAATAGCAGAAGACCCCGAAACATTGGCGAGACGCCCTATCGCGATAAAGATATCCAATAACGCCCGTGTAAGACCCCAGGCCGGATTGAATAGCGCCGATCTTGTATTCGAACACCTCACAGAGGGAGGAATTACACGGTTTACGGCGATCTACTACAGTCGGGACTCAGGCAAAGTAGGCTCGATTCGAAGCGGCAGACTGATCGATCTCGAGATTCCGATCATGTATGACGCCGCTTTTGGCTATTCTGGATCCAGCACTCAGTTGCGATTGATGTTCTTGAACAGTTTGTTCTTTGATCGCATCATATCTCCGGATTTCGCTCATGGTGGTTTTGAACGAATCAGCAACCCAACAAAACCGGAGGAGAGGGTTGAGGATACGCTCTATACGGATACAATCGTTCTCCGGTGGATTCTCGATCAGCGTGGGCAAAACATCTCGCCTGAATTTAGGAATGGTATGGCTTTCCATCCTGAACCGCCTGAGGGAGGTGCAGGGGTGACCGGAGTTGAGATCATCTATCCCGCTACCGGGGCATATTGGTATTATTCTCCAGGTTTGGGCGGTTATCTCCGCTGGAGCGATGGTATTCCACACCTCGATTCCAACACTGGGCAGCAGTTCGTCTTCAACAATATTGTCGTCATCGAGGCGACACATCTGGCTAGCGAGATCATTGAAGACTCCGGCGGATCGCCCTCCCTCCAGATTCAACTATGGGGAGAAGGACCGGTTTCAATATACCGCAATAGTCAGAGATTTGACGGTATATGGCGCCGTCTTGACTCACGCGATATGCTGACATTTTTCACGACGGAGGGGGATATCCTACCTCTGTCGCCCGGTAAAACGTTCTTCCAGATCGTTCCCAACGACTTCGCAGAGGTGTATGATACGCCCTAAACAATCGTTCATAGTTCGTCCCTACTGTGTTGTTATGTCTAGTTAACCGGATTCCTATTCATATTTTGGACCACAAGAACAGCTCTCCGACGAGTGATCGTCAATTGACAAAGATTTGGCGAGAGGCTATAATCGTCACTCGAGTAACTCTAAGAATACTCGCTGTTTTTGGTTAGTCTCCGGAATCTTAAGAAGCAAGATCGGTTGATGTTCCGTTTTACCTAGATTTTGTTGCTGACACGCTGAAAAGGGTAAAGGCATTTTAGTGTAAGGATCAAAGGTAGATGCGGCGCTCATTGTGAGTTACGACCTTTCCCTGACTCGGCTGGTTCTCGCTAAAGGAGACATCTGGAAGCCGAGTTTTTTTATGTGTGACGATTAGTAATCCTTAAATCCACCTGGTAAGATAAGTGCATGAACATCTCTATTGAAAATAATGATGCAAATGAAGTGACAATTGAAGAAGTTGAGGAAGTTGAGGAAATTCAAGATCTCGCCCAACTCCTTGAAGAACATGATTATGATTCACCGTCGGTCGGAGATATCCGAACAGCGATCATCGTATCAATCTCAGCACAGGGGGTTATTGTTGACCTTGGTCTGAAACGCGATGGTTTAATACCTCCTTCCGACCTTGACGAGTTGGAGGACGAGGAAAAAGAGTCTTTCGAATTGAACGACGAGGTACCGGTCTATATTATGGACACGGGTCATCCTGATAGACTTCTGGTGTCAATTCACAAAGCACGACTCAACCAGGACTGGATTCGGGCCGAGGAGATGCTTGAAAGCGCTGAGATCATCGAAGCACCGGTAATCGGCTACAATCGGGGTGGTGTCATCGTTCCATTCGGGAATCTCCGTGGATTTGTCCCCGCCTCTCATTTGATCGATCTTCGTCGAGGTATGGACGATCGCCAGCGACAGCAGGCGATGTCCAAGCTTCGAAATGAATCGATACCAATGAGAGTCATCGAAGTAAACCGGCGACGTCGCCGCCTAGTACTCTCCCAGCGCGATGCGCAGAAGGAATGGCAAGAAGCCAGGAAAGTTGAGCTGATTGACAAGCTCGAGACGGGCGATGTCGCAAAGGGAACGGTCAGTGGTCTACGCAGCTTTGGCGCTTTTGTTGACCTTGGTGGCGCCGACGGACTTATCCACATATCAGAGCTGGCCTGGCATCGGGTAAACCATCCAAGGGAGGTTGTCCGAGTAGGGGACGAAATCGAAGTATACGTTCTGGGCTTAGATCGCGATGAACAACGCATCGCATTGAGCCGCAAGCGAATGCTTCCGAATCCTTGGTCATTAGCTGAGGAGAATTACGCCATTAACCAGCTGGTTGAGGGCAGAGTTACGAGAATCGTAACGTACGGAGCATTCGTCGAGATCGAGCCGGGTATAGAAGGGTTGTTGCATATTTCTCAACTTTCGCGAGACAACGTCGAAGATGTTAGCGAGTTAATTAGCGAGGGAGAAATACATTTATTGCGTATCATCAGTCTCGATACCACCCGGCAACGAATTGGTCTCAGCCTGAAGGGCGTAAGCGCGAGTGAGCAGATTGAATGGATGAGCCAGCGCGAGACGACCGAAGAGGTGGAGGTTGTTTCCGAAGCTTCAGAAGAAGCAGAAGAGGCCGAAGCCTTAGCAGAAGAAGCAGAGGTTGTTGAATCAATAGCCGAAGCTATTAAAGAGGAAACTACTGACATAGATCTCGACGCAGATGAGCCAGTTGATGAACCGGTCGATGAACCGCCAGCTGAGGAGGAATCCTCAGAAGGTGATATTGCTGATGAAGTCGAGATCGACGAGAGTGAGATGGTCGATGTAGCCGCGGCCGTCGATCAAGCCTTAGCAGAGCTTGATGAGGAAGAGTAAGATGCGGCACAGCAAGTCCTGCCAGCCCATTGGCTGGCTTACTTCGCCAAAAAACTAACACCGAGGAGGTGAGTTTATAATATGCCATCCGTAAGCAAGATGCCGAACGAGTCCGATGAGAGCCTTCTACGCCGATTTCGAAAGAAGGTGGCAAAAGCCGGCGTAATGAGCACCGTTCGCCGTAAACGTTGGCACATCTCAAAGAGCGAGCTGAGGCGCATTCAGAAGAAAAAGGCCATTCGTCGCATGAGGCGTCGCCAAACTATGAAGGGAGATTATGGCTAAGAAGGAAGAGAAGCTGGAGGTCGAAGGCGTCGTTGTCGAAGCGCTACCTAACACACAATTTACGGTAGAGCTAGACAATGGCCATCGCGTATTGGCTTATTTATCGGGAAAGATGCGTCGTTACTATATTCGTATTCTTCTCGGTGATCGCGTTCGCGTGGAGATGACACCATATGATTTGTCACGTGGTCGAATCACCTATCGATATCGCCGTCAGCGTGTAACCAACCAGAAATAATTCTTGATTAGTTGACTTTCTGAGCTTCTTAGGAAGAACAGAGCGTCGTACCCTATTCAGGGTATGGCGCTTTTTGTTTGGCGACCAGAGCAACCCAATCTCGAGTAGTGATCTTTCTTGTGACTTCCCCGCCTGCATCTCCAAGAGCATTCTGAACACTTTCGACTTGTTCATCGATTATCCCGCTCATGATTACCCTGCCTTTTGTCGATAAGTAAGACAGAAGACCTTCCTGGATCAAGCCAATGATAACCGGGGCGAGTATGTTGACTACCACAATGTCCCATTTGCTGGGGCCTAACGAATCGAGAGAGCCCTGGAGCAACTCGATATACTCCGAGACGAGGTTAATCCTTACGTTTTCGCGGGCGGTCCGAACCGCGATCCTATCCTTATCCAGCGCCAGAACTTTCCTCGCACCGAATCCAACTGCGGCAATGGCCAAAATGCCGGAACCAGTGCCGATATCGAGGATCGAATAACCTGGCTGAACTAGTTCCTCCATCGCCTCAATGCACATCCGCGTGCTTGGATGGAGGCCGGTACCAAATGCCATGCCAGGATCGAGGGTGATTACCAGATCGTCGCCATCGATATTTTCGGCTTCTAGCCAACTCGGCTGGATCCATATGCGACGACCTATTTGGAACGGTTTGTAGTTCTTGCGCCACGTCGTCGACCAATCCTCATCAACGATCTGCCGATATCTAGGCTCAGAAACCGGATACAGACGGCCCAGATAGTACAGAGCTTCATCGATCTTTCGACGCAACTCAGGGGTGTCCTCATAATCGGGAGCGTAGATCTTTACAACTATCTCGGGTTCTAAGGCAAGAGGATCCGGATCGTTCAGATCCCCCATTTGCTCGATGACGACACCTCCCTGATAGGCGTACGGCTCGAGAGTTGCTGAGACTGCCTCCGCGGCTTCCCCGTCAACGGCGACGCTTATCTCCAACCAGTACGTATCGATAGAAGGCATGGATCAGAAACCGAAAAGGTCATGATCTGGAATCCCCAGGATTCTAGAGGCACCGTTCAAAAAACGCTTGTACCCAAGACGTCCCCCAAGGCATCTTTGAGCTGGCTCAGAATCCCCTTTCCAGGCTGAGGAATTACTTCCTTCCCGAGGGTTCGAGCCAGTTTTTGCATCAAGTTTTTTTGTTCGTCCGAAAGATTCTTAGGAATGACGACGTGAACAACAACAAGCTCATCACCACGACCCTTCCGTCTTAGATGGGGTACGCCATGGTCTCGCATTCGAAAGACAGCGCCGGATTGGGTTCCGGATGGCACAATTAGCTGCTCTGGACCGTCAACCGTAGGAATTTCTATCTCGTCGCCTAATGCGGCTTGGGCCACGTTGATCTCCATCTCAAGGATGATGTCAACTCCGCGCCGCTGGAAATAATCATGCTTCGAGACATGTAAAACAACATACAAATTGCCAGGCGGTCCGCCATCGACTCCCGGTCCACCCTCGCTGGAGAGCCGGATCTGCGTATCGTTGTCGACTCCGGCCGGAATCTTAACGCTAAGGGTCCTGGTTTCCTGAACCTGCTTATTTCCATGACAGACGGTACAGGGATTTGGAATCGTCTCTCCTGTGCCATTGCAAACAGGGCAGGTCGCTACATTGACGAAAGACCCAAGAAACGATTGTCGCATCTGCCGAACTTCACCGGTACCATTACAATTTGCACAGCCGATTGCTATCGTGCCAGGCTCAGCGCCTCTACCGCGACAGTGTGGACATGTCTCAGGCCGACGGACCTGGATTTCCTTCTCTGCACCGAAAACCGCTTCCTCGAAAGTGATGGATAAGTCGTAACGCAAATCGGCGCCTCGCCTCGGACCTGCGCGCCTTCTCCTGCCACCAAATCCCGAAAAGAATTCTTCGAATATGTCGGTAACACCACCAAACCCAGAGAAATCGCTGTATCCAGCACCTCCCCCTTTAACGCCAGCATGCCCGAAACGGTCATATGCGGCCCGGCTGTCTTCGTTCGAAAGGACTTCGTAGGCCTCATTGATCTCTTTGAAGCGTTCGTCTGAGCCGTCTTCGCTGTTTACATCTGGGTGATATCGGCGAGCCAGCCGTCGATAGGCCTTTTTGAGGTCCTCTTTGCTGGCGGTTCGTTCGACTTCTAAAACTTCGTAATAGTCACGCATAATAGCAGAGGTACTCGATAATGCATGGTGTAATGCGCCTCACGAGTCAGCTCAGCTAACCTGCGCGCGAGGGCATTACATCGTGCGGTTCAGTTACACAATAAAATAGACTCGGCGAGTCGCTTACTCTTGACTGAATTCACCCTCGATCACGTCTTCATCGGGCGACTCTTCCTCGCCCGCAGCTTCTGGAGCAGGCTCGCTGGCTTGCTGCTGGTACATGGCCGTCCCAACTTCCTGGAGCGCTCGCTGCAACCTGTCAACCGCTGACTTAATTGCATCAGGCGAGCGATCGAGTACCGACTTTACCCCATCAATTTCAGCCTGGATCGAGCTCTTTTGAGCATCCGACAGTTTATCACTATTATCTTCGATAAACTTTTCCGCGCTGTAGATGGCTGAGTCAGCAAGATTCGATGCTTCGACCGCGGCTTTTCTTTCAGCGTCCTCCGTGGCATGTTTTTCTGCTGCGGTGACCATCTCGTCAATCTCGTCATCGCTCAAGCCACTGGTGGGGAGGATCTGCATAGCTTGTTCCCGACCGGTTGCCTTGTCCTGGGCGTTGACATGCAAGATGCCATCTGCATTAATATCAAAAGTGACTTCAACCTGAGGTACACCTCTTGGGGCGGATGGTATCCCGTCAAGGATAAAACGTCCCAAGCTCTTATTGTCTAAGGCCATCGGACGCTCTCCCTGCTGAACGTGGATCTCCACTTGGGTCTGCATGTCTGCGGCGGTCGAGAATATTTGGCTCTTTTTTGTTGGTATAGTTGTATTTCGCTCAATGAGGGGTGTTGATACTCCCCCCAGGGTTTCAATGCTAAGGGTCAACGGGGTGACATCCAGCAACAGAACGTCCTTTACATCGCCACCTAGAACGCCGGCTTGGATAGCCGCGCCAATGCCGACGACCTCGTCGGGATTTACGCCCTTATGGGGTTCCTTACCAAAGAACTCCTTCACCGCGTTCTGTATGGCTGGCATTCGGGTCATGCCTCCAACCAGGACGACCTCGGTCATACCATCGCTCGATAAGCCAGCGTCCTTTAACGCTTGCCTGCAGGGTCCGATAGAGCGCTTGACCAGATGTTCAGTCAGCTGCTCCAATTTTGAACGAGTCAGGGTCATAGTCAGATGCTTGGGGCCCCCCGCGTCAGCCGTGATATAAGGCAGATTAATCTCGGTCTGCATAGTGGTCGACAGCTCTATTTTGGCTTTCTCAGCGGCTTCTCGAAGACGCTGCAATGCCTGGCGATCTCCGCGTAGGTCTATGCCCTGATCCATCTTAAACTGCTCAGCCACCCAGGTGATGATTTCAAGATCAAAATCATCGCCGCCAAGGAACGTATCTCCGTTGGTCGATTTAACTTCAAAAACACCTTCGCCAACCTCAAGAATCGAGATATCAAAGGTACCGCCACCTAGATCGTACACAGCGATCGTCTCATCTTTATCACTGCCCAACCCGTAGGCTAAGGCCGATGCGGTAGGCTCGTTTACGATCCTCAGTACCTCGAGTCCGGCGATCTTGCCAGCATCTTTTGTAGCTTGTCGTTGGCTATCATTGAAGTAGGCAGGAACCGTGATAACAGCTTGGGTAACGCCCTGCCCCAGGTATGCCTCCGCGTCCGTTTTCATTTTCTGCAAAATCATGGCCGAAATCTCGGGGGGCGAATATTCCCGATCATTCATCACGACTCGAATGTCGCCGTTTGGCGCCTCTCGCACATCGTAGGGAACATATTTCCGAGCCTTTTCAACCGCAGGATCAGCATATTTCCTGCCCATAAATCGCTTCACAGAGAAAACCGTGTTTTCAGGATTTACCACGGCCTGTCTCTTTGCCACGAGACCGACGAGTCGTTCACCAGTCTTTGGATTGACAGACACAACGGAGGGAAAGAGACGGCCGCCCTCTGCACTGGCTATGACCGTTGGCTCGCCACCCTCCATCACCGCGGCTACCGAGTTGGTTGTTCCTAGATCTATTCCTATTATCTTTCCCATCTTGACAGCTATCTCCTATATCTCGATTGATGATTCCTGTTTTCACTTCAACAATTAGGTTTTCGCTCCGACAATCAGGCAGCGACGTTAACCAAAGTTGGGCGGATAACCTTGTCACCTAACCGATAGCCGGTCTGTAACTCCTCGACTACGGTCCCACTCTCGAATCCCTCAGCCTCGGTGAGAGATAGGGCTTCGTGTATGTTTGGATCGAATGGCTGTCCAACCGCTTCAATACGTTCCACGTCCAGGTCCAACAAGATAGAATGCATCTTGCGACTGACAAGGATTATCCCTTCATACCACTCATGCTGCTCGACACTATCAGGTACATTCGCTATGGCTCGATCGAGGTCGTCAAGGATTGGTAGCACTTTCTTTGCGTAATCGATTGCCGCTTTTCCATAGGCTTCCGCGCGTTCCCGCTCCAATCTTTTCCGGGCATTAGAATAATCGGCCCGGGCTCGTTGCCAGCCATCTAAGTATTCAGCCGCTTGGGTTTCGGCTATGGCTAGGTTTTCCTCTAGCTCGCTTATATGTTTCTCAACATCGTATTCTTGATCGATTTTATCGCCGACGGACGCTTCATCAGTCTCTGGTGTGTCTTCCGATACTAGCTCCTCTAATTCCTTTGCATCAAGATTTTCTACATTCTCAGAAACTTCGTTCAAGTAATCACCTCATCTGACAGATCAATGTCACTGAAATCTCCATCCGAAGACTCCAGATAGTATTCGTTGACAAAGCCGCTCATCAGGTCCGCTACATATCTTACGGCCGATATATTCCGTCCGTATGGCATACGGGTCGGACCCAAGACGGCAACGGCGCCCGCAAGCTGTTCATGCTGGCCGTAACGAGCGAGAATCATGGTACAGTCTCTGAGTTCTTCCCATCGACCTTCGCCGCCTATCACCACCTGAACGCCACTGGCCCCTGTTTCAAGGGTTTCAGCAAGCACATTGGCTAAGTAACTACCCTCTTCCAAAACACGTACCGCTTGCCGGGCTCCTTCGTCTTCAACGATGTTAACGAGCCCATCGCGGTAAAACTCGCTGATAGCGCGTTTGTCCGACCGCCTCATCCCTTCGAGAATCAGGCGGGTCACGTCCCTCTCCAATTCGTCTTCCAGCTGGCCTTGCCTGGCATAGATATCATCATAAGATGAATCTTCGAGCACTTGGTTTAATCGCTCGGCTACCTGAGTCAACCTCGCCTGGGGAACTGGTTCGGCCAGCGTCAGCATTTGTTGCTGCACTTGTCCACCATAAAAGACCAGGATCATCAATACTAATCTACCCTGAGTGGATATTAACTGGAGGTGCTTAAAGCTATTCGTATTTGGCCGGGGAGCCGTTACAATACTCGCTCCTCTTGAAGTGTGCGCCAACACCGCGGCCGCCAAACGCATCCATTGATTGAGGTCTAAACGCGCTTGGTGAAATTGGTGGCGGATCATCTGGCGCTCATCGATAGGCAGTTCAAACTCACCTATTAGCCGTTGGACGAAATACCGGTACCCCAACTCGGTGGGAGCACGTCCTCCCGATGTATGCAGCTGGATGAGATAACCAAGTTCGTCCAGATGCGAAAGTTCATTCCTCACTGTCGCCGCGCTAACGTCGAGATCATAAAGTTCGACCAAGGTCCTTGAGCCGACTGGCACACCGGTCTCGACGTATGTACGCACGAGCATCCCAAGTATGTATTCCTGGCGATCTGATAGCTTCTTCGTCATCGCATAATCTTATCTGTCAACTGGACGTGGATAGCGGGCGGGATAATCACATCTGCCAACATGTTCCCAACACCAATTAGCACTCTACAAATGAGAGTGCTAATGAGCCAATTTTGTTATCTTAACATGGGGCCAAATGGTCGTCAAATAAGAACAATGTTAGATCACTGCAGTCTTCTGGTTCCCCCAACCAATTGCCAAACGGTGCGCATCAAGATCTTGATATCAAGCAATATCGACCAATTTTCTGTATAGTAGATGTCGTATTTCGTCCGCTCGATAACCGAGGTATCGCCTCGAAGCCCGTTCACCTGAGCCCAACCCGTCATGCCGGCCTTTTCTCGATGTCGCTCCATATATCGAGGCACACTCTCCCGGAATAAGTTTACATAATATGGCTGCTCGGGTCGCGGTCCAACAAGGCTCATCTCCCCTAGTAATACGTTTACGAATTGAGGCAATTCGTCGGCGTCGATTTTTCGTAACAACGCACCCAGTTTGGTCCGCCGGGGGTCATCCTTGGTTGTCCATCCTGGCCCTTGCTTCTCCGCGTCCTGGTGCATGGATCGATACTTAATCATGAAAAATGGCTTGCCATCCAGGCCCATCCGCTCTTGCACAAAAAATACCGGTCCGGGCGATTCCAACTTTACGGCAATCGCGGTTAGCATCATCAGAGGTGAAAGAACAATGAGGCCAATTATGGATCCGATGATATCCATTATGCGTTTAAAGAAGAGCAGATATCCGCGCATTGCGAAATCTCGGATCGAGAGAAGGGGTAATCCGCCCAGATCGTCGATACCAGCTTCAGATGCCATGAACTGGAAGAAGTCGGGGAAAACTTTGATTGTGACCCTTCCCCTTTCGCAATAAGAGATAACCCGCATAACCTCGCGATGCCCCTTTTCGGGAATGGCGATAATAACCTCATCAATGGCATGTTTCTCGATCAACTCGGGCAAATCCTCGGGTTCTCCGATAATCGGGATGCCGTGGATTTCCTCATCTTGATCGCCGTCGATGACACCGACGACCTCATAACCCAGATAGGGGGACCAGGCGATACGCTGGAGGATTATCTTCGCAACGTCCCCAGTTCCTACAACCAACAGACGGTCTTTCCCGATTCCATGGTCACGGAGCTTGGTCCGGACTACCTGGTGCGTAATCCGCCCCAACATGATCAACATGATTGAAAACATCCAGGCATAGATGATCATCGCCCGCGGAAAGTCAACTTCGAAAATACTGTTCTTGAAGGAGAAAACCGATATTGCCACAGCCATCATCGTACCAATGGAGACTGCGGCAAAGATGGAATAAAACTGGTCGACGCGAGAGATCGCACGCGGGATATAGTATTGCCTGTATATGAACATCAGGATGACTACGCCAGCGACCTGCGCGACTATCAATCCCGAGTATGCGCTCAATGGAGCCTGGTTTGCCAACTCATTCGGCCACGGGATTGTGGCTCGCAGCTGATATGCCAGAATAAAGGCCACGGCTACCATTGTGGCATCTAGAATGACCAGTGTAATTGATAATATCCCCCGGATTCTTTGATTCGTCATAATAACAATCCGTATTGTCTATTGAGCCCGCAATATCGATGACCCAGATAATACATCCCCTATTATCAACCTTCCTCCCTTTATGGCAATACCTAGGAGTATTAGCCAGTGCAATGGTCTCGACGTGTTACTATAGTAGTGTTTATAGTAAAAGATGAGCATAGCCCGGTAGAATTCGATTTGTGCACGCTGACTGTTCTGGCTCGAAGCGCGCTTAACATGGAGCACGGATACTTCCGGATTGTAGATAACCTTCCAGCCAGAATCCTTCATACGCTTCGCCCAGTCAAGATCTTCGCCGTACATCCAGAATCGCTCGTCCATTAATCCAATCTGGTCGATCGCCTCGACCCTCACCATCATAAAGGCGCCCACGACTGAATCTACCTCGGCTATCTGGTCCACCGGTAGATAGGTCATATTGTAACGAGCGAATCTTGGTGATCCTGGAAACAGCCGGTTTAATCCCATCATACGATAAGCAGAAACTTCAGGGGAAGGGAATGCGCGCCGGCAAGCCAGGTCAAGGTTTCCATTTAGCAATACAAGCTTTGGACCGACTACAGCGACCTCAGCGTTGTCATCGAGGTAGGCGACCAAAAAGCTAAAGGCATTTGACGGCACTTCCGTATCAGGATTTAGCAGAAGGCAGTACCTCGGACGATCCTCCTCATTCTCCGCGACGACACCTAGCAAACGCAGACCTTGATTGTTTGCCGTGGGGTACCCCAGGTTCTCATCATTGGCTATGATCTTGGTTTTCGGGAACTTCTCCTGGACCATAGTTATGCTCTCGTCGTCTGAGTTGTTGTCGACTACACAAACTTCAAATTCGATCTCCCCCTGGCTGGCGTAGACGCTCCGAAGACACGCTTGCAGCAAATCACACACGTTGTAGTTGACTATAACGATGGCCAAATCTATCACAAAGCTCATTCTAACATAGCGCTAGATGGGCTCAAAAACTATCAGTTTACGACTTACCACCATTAATCATACGCTCAGTCGATTTCTATGTGTTATTTATGGTCGTGCTCTAGAATAGCGGAACATCCAAGGGCGGTCGAGCGTCGGTGGATAAGAACATCATTGGCACTTCTTATTGATTAGGCTGTAAGCTATGTACTGAAAGGTGACTGACCTATTGATCGGGTTCACTTTCGAACCTGGAGAATGTTAATTATGCAGGTTAAGAAGCTTTACATCATCTTAGGGGTTATTTTTGTAGCCGTAATGTTTATGGGCGGCTATGCTTTCGGCCAGTCCCAGTATGCTCCTATCGATATGACAGGAACGATGGATGCTGCTTCGAAGGACACGGAAGATGCCTTCAATCCGTTCTGGGAAGCTCTCGAGCTAATTCACGAGGAATTCTACGAACAACCATTAGACGACGATGAATTAGCCAAAGGTGCGATTGATGGCATGTTGGCAACATTGGAAGATCCAAATACGCGCTACCTCGCGCCCGAGCAAGAGCAAGCGGCGAGAGAAGCCATGGAAGGAAATCTGGAGGGTATTGGAGCTGAAGTCTCGTCTGTTGACGGCGCGATCGTCATCGTCGCGCCTTACGAAGGATCTCCTGCAGAATCCGCCGGTATCCGCGCGGGTGATATCCTCAGAGAAGCAGATGGGACACCATTGACCGGTCTGGACCCTTCTGAGGCCGCGTCCCTCGTCCGCGGACCTGCCGGCACTCCGGTTCTGCTGGTAGTGGAGCGAGACGGCGAATTATTCGATGTCGAGGTTATCAGGGGTGTTATCAAAATCCCTAGTGTCCGCGGCGAAATATTCGAGGATGGAATCGCCTATGTGCGCCTGAGCCGATTCGCCAATGACACGAACCAAGAGCTTGCCGACATCATAGAGGAATTACTCATAGATGATCCGCAAGGTATTATCCTCGATTTGCGTGGTAACCCTGGGGGCAATTTAACAGCCGCCGTCGATGTGGCGGATCATTTCTTGGACCAAGGAACGATCCTGGTTGAGAAATTCGGAAATGGCGAAGAGATTGAATTCGAATCTGATGTTAAGGGTAATGCCCAGGAGCTGCCTCTGGTAGTTCTGATTAATCAGGGGAGTGCCAGCGCGTCTGAAGTCGTTGCTGGAGCCATACAAGATCGTGATCGCGGTGTATTGATTGGTGATACTTCCTTTGGCAAAGGGACTGTCCAGGTATGGAAAAGTCTAAGTAATGATGGGGGTATTCGAATCACCATCGCGCGGTGGTTGACGCCAGATGGCGAGTGGGTCCACGAAGAGGGATTGGAACCTGATTACATCGTGTTGCTACCTGAAGCGGAAGAGGAAGAATTTTCGGACACGCAACTGCAGGCTGCTATCGACTTTATTTTAGGGCGGCCTGTCCTGGAAACGGCTCCCGGAGACGGATGAGGGTAAAAGACCACTCTTGATGCCGGCGACTCGCTTAAGAATCGACTCAGCGCCGCCAGTAGCGTGCTCACCCGATGTCCCTAGCATATCAGCTAACTCATCGACTTGCCCATCCTTGTCTAGCCGTTTCACACTGGTAATCGTCCTGTTTCCAACTGTCTGCTTGCTAACATGGTAGTGACCATCAGCATAACCAGCTAGTTGGGGAAGATGGGTCACGATGATTACTTGGTGGGCGGCGACAGCTGTAATCCTCCAGAGCTTCCGACCGACAACATCCCCTGCCCGTCCTCCAATACCTTGATCGATTTCATCGAAAATCAACGTAGGGGTGCCATCAACACGGGCCAGGACGGATTTCAAGGCCAGCATAAGTCTTGATGTTTCTCCCCCACTTGCCACTCTTGCCAATGGCTTCAGAGATTCCCCTGGATTGGTTGAAATCTGGAACTCGAGTTTATCGATTCCAGTCTCGTCGAACATATATCGCTCGTCACCTAAGAAAACACCTTTAGCGTCTACCGATAGCGAAAAACTCACTCGAAAGCGGGCTTGTTCCATATTTAGCTCGGCCATTTCGCGTTCGACATCATCCGCTAATTTAATGGCCTCATCCTGTCTTCTTTGAGATAGTCGTTGGCCCATCTCCCCCATCTGATGAAGCAGCGTTTCTTCCTGGGCGATAAGTTCTTGCTTCCTATGTTCACTGTTATCTATTTTTTCAAACTCATCACGGGCTTTCTCTTGCCAGGCCAGGACGGATTCGAAGCTTCCCCCATATTTTCGTTTCAGATTATTGAGAAGGTCGAGACGCTCTTCAACAAAATCCAACCGCTTTGGACTGTGCTCCAATTGTTCACAATAGCGCGCTAGGTCGGCCGCCAGGTCGCTTACCTGATAGGACAAATCCCTAAACTTCTCAGCTAGTGGTTCTTGTCGTTCGTCAAGATTCGCAAGATGACGTAATGATTGCTCTGCCATTCCAAGTAAGTCAGTGGCTGATGGTGAATCCGAATTCAAGCCATCAAGTAGTTTCAGAGCCTCGTTTCCATAGTAAAGTAGTTGTTCAACGTTCGACAGCTTGTTCTGTTCCGCCTTTAGCTCATCTTCTTCACCGGTGGAAAGGGCCGCAGCATCAATCTCTCGAATCTGGTAAGCAAGTAGATCTTGCCGTTTGGCCAGCGACTGCTCGTCTTGGCGGAGCACATCCAGGTCTCGTCGGATTTCCCGTAATCGATCTGCGCTTTCTCGAAACGCACGTCTTTCGCCGTCAAGTGACGCATAGGCATCGAGCAGGGGAAGATGGGACTTAGGACGCAGGAGCGAGAGGTGATCACCCTGCCCATGGATATCAACTAACATATCTCCAAGAGTACGAAGCAGTGCCAGGTTGACGGATCGACCGTTAATACGGCAGATATTGCGCCCGTTGATTCGCAACTCACGACTCAACAAGAGCAAATCCTCTTCATCACCTTCCAGACCTTCTCCCTCAAGGATCTGTTGGTATTCTGCGATATGAGACGAATCTAGACGAAACAGGACCTCCACGTATGCATTGTCACCGCCTTCCCGAACCACGCTGGTGTCAGCACGGTCTCCAAGCACCAAGGCCATGGCGTCGAGGATGATCGACTTTCCAGCGCCAGTCTCGCCTGTGAGGACATTAAGTCCCGTCCGAAAGTCGATTCGCACTTCTTCGATTAATGCAAAGTTTCGGATGAATAGTTCGATTATCATCAGGTACCAACTAAGGGAGTGTCGCGCTACCTGTTGCTACCTCAACTGGTAGTAGGCAGCGCCAGAGGCCATGACGACGTAAATGCCTGACCACAGTAGGCTCAACGAAAGACCAAAGGAGCCGAATAAAATTCCCAGCAGATACGGTGCGGCCGGTAGGATACCTCCAATCACGACGATGACGCCCACCATCTGGGGCAGCCATCGTCCTCGCCTCCTACCTACGGCACGGAGCACAAGCCGGCCGATAAAGCTACCCGCAGCAGCAGCCAGGAAAATCACGAAGAATCCAACGAGAGTGGCAAGGTAACCGGCGACCAGCCCCAGCGGCAGGGCGATGAGCACAGCTATGACGTAGTCGATGGGAGTTGCCGAATAAAAGATCTCTTCATGTTCGCGGATACATTCCGGACAGCGATAACCGACCGGGGTTCGTTGGGCACAGTTAGTGCAGATAGGTTTTCCGCACCGGTTACATCGGAGATGGGTCTCACGTTTCGGATGGTTGGCACAGTACAGAACTTCGCCAACGAATTCAAGATTGTGCTCATCTTCTTCGATCGGTCCAGTGTCTTCAACAATTTCAGTAGAGAGGGTCTCGTTACTCTGACCGCTACTAATGAACTCTGTTTCGGTCTGCTCTGCTGTGAGGGAGATATCATTTGCCAACTCTTGATTGACCGGCTCATCATCTGGCGTTTCTTCAGGAACCTCCTCTCGCTCAGCAATCTCTGGCTCTTCAAGGGTTTCCCCATTGAGGATGGCAAGCGCGCGCGTTGCCGCGGGGTTCTCAGGATCTAGCTCCAAGGCTTTCCCCAGGGCTGCCTCTTTCTCGTCCTGAGTCCGAAGAACACCTGCCAAACCTACCCATGCGCCCACCGTCTCGGGGGCTTCATCGATTATCTGCTGGTATAGTTTAGTTGAGGCTGACCGCTTGCCGGACGCAGCAACCTTGTTTGCTTGTCTTAAAAGTGAACGAATACGTGGGCTTAACGTCTCCATTAATAAATACCTTCTATTGTTTGCGGGACCAGAAGCTGAGATGTTGCATCAGTCGATGATAAAAATAGCTTGGTCCGTCTACTCGGGCGAAGTGGCTCTCGCACGAATGCTTTCCGATGGTAACCTCGTCACCACTCTGCAGGGTTATCGCGTCTTGCCCATCGGCCGCCGCTATCGCCTCGTGTTCCATCTCAACTCGTATCTTTATTTTCGCTTCCTGGTGAAACACAATGGGGCGCTCGAAACTCAAATGTGGGGCGACCGGAAGGACCAGGAAATTCTGAAGCCGAGGCGGCAACAGGGGTCCTCCAGCAGCCATCGAATAGGCTGTTGAGCCGGTCGGCGTCGCAGCGATAAGGCCATCGGCCGTGTAGGTAATTACGTGATCGCCATCGACGAAGAGCTGGAATCGAACCACCCTTACCATCGAGCCGCGGCTGACGACGATATCGTTCAGCGCGGATAATGCGGCGATAGGTCGATCATCTCTGGTGATTGTCGCATACAACATCAACCGCTTTTCAATCCAGAACTCTCCTCGGATGACACTGTCTAATTTGCCTTGCCAGGCGGTTGGTGTGGCTTCGCTTAGAAATCCTACTCTCCCGAGGTTAACGCCAAAAATCGGCACTTCATAGGGGGCTGCAATTCTGGCCCCGAGCAGAGTCGTGCCATCGCCGCCAAGGACGACAATTAAATCCAAGCCATCGATTATTTGCTCTAACTCAGCTCTTTGACTTGTTTCTCCCATCCAGACATCGATATCTTTTTCGACGAGCCAATCATTTATCTTGCCTGCCAGCGAAGCTGCCTCGGGAATCGACGAATTATAGAAAACCGCAATGCTTCTCATATGTCGAATTACGCAGATCCCAGCTGCTTCTGAAACCACTGGATGATTTCGTTATTACGCACCAGCGTCTGTTCGCCTGAACCCATATTCTTTATCATGGCGGAATCGATCTCCAGTTCTGATTCGCCGATTATCGCCGTGAAACTAACTTCATTTCTGTCAGCCTCGCGCATTTGGCTCTTCATGCTTCTTCGACTACGGGCAAACACCATTCTCGTACCTATACCCGCGTCTCGAAGGTGGTAGGCTAGTTGAATCGCGGCCGGCTTGGTGTTTCCCCCAAAGTGGGCGACCATGACAACCGGCTTCTTGGGGTCTGGAAGGTCAATATCTTGTTGCCGCATGCCGATAATAATGCGCTCAATGCCAATGCCAACGCCAACCGCGGGCAATGGCGGGCCGCCGATAGCCTCAGAGAGGCCGTCATAACGACCACCTCCACAAAGAGATGATTGAGCGCCTATATCCTGGTCCCAGAGCTCGAAGACAGTCTTTGTGTAATAGTCAATACCGCGAACCAGTCTGTTGTTTATCTCATACGATTGCTTGAGCGCGTCAAGCAATCTTCGTAGTTCCTGGAAATGATCATCACAATCATCACAAAGGTAATCAAGAATGACCGGCGCTTCGGCTAACAGCTGCTCCATGCCCTCTTCTTTGGTATCTAGAATCCGAAGGGGATTCCGCTGCATCCGCTCCTTATCGACAGGAGCCAATTTATCCGTGTGTCCGGAGAGGAAACGTTTCAGCTCGACTACATAATTAGGCTTACATGCTGGACAACCAGTACTGTTGAGCTGGAAGGTCAAATTCTTGTATCCCAATTCCCGGTGCAAATTCAGTGCTATCATCATGATCTCGACGTCTGCCGCTGGATCAATCTCGCCGAGGACCTCTGGGTTGAATTGTGAATGTTGGCGGAAGCGAGCTGCCTGGGGGCTCTCACGACGGAAGAGCGGGCCGATCGTGTAAACTTTGACCGGCTGAGACCAGCTTCCCATCCCATTTTCAATATATGCTCGGACAATACCCGCCGTGAATTCTGGTCTAAGGGTTATGCTTCTGCCCTCACCTTCGTCGAGCGTGTACATCTCCTTTTTAATAAAAAAATCGGATGCGGTTCCTACACCTCGGGTAAATAGCTCAGTGTATTCGATGATAGGTATATCTACTCTCAGATAACCGTAACGCTGGGCCATATCAATGGCTGTAACGATGATTGCATCCCAGTAAGGACGCTCTTCAGGAAGCACGTCCCTCATACCCGTCGCTCGTTGAATATCCGGCAACTAAACCTCCACTTCTGAGCTAAAATTGACGGTCGCTATTATAACTCGCCCGATACATTGGCCAACAAGAGATGAACTAGGAAGTCACAAACGCCGAAAATTGGTCAGCATGGTCCAATCCGGTTCCTCGGTCGTTCACCTGTTCCTTGACCAAAACCGCTGTCCTGCTACTCCCAAGACGTCGCTACCAGCGCTTTCACGCTGTTTATCAAGCTACCAGTTTGGTTGGAACTTGCTCCACCTTCCCCAAGAGCGACTCTGACCCTAATATCACATGCTGAGTAGGATTTTCCGGACGCCAGGTCGGGAAGCGTGGGCGAAAGCCGCGAGCCCGTCTTCGAGCGCGTACCTGCCCTCTATCATACACTCTACCTCGATCTTTTGCTCAGCCAGGAGACGAAGTGCCGGTTCGAAGGGTCCACAGCGTGATCCAATTACTCTAATTTCCGATACGACCACTTTGGAGAGGTCCACGTTTGCCATACCGGCGAAAGTGCTCTTAAGGATCAATATGCCTTGTGGTCTAAGGAGACGAAGTGAGTGAGCAAGACCTGCCTCGTTTCCGGTTGCTTCCACTACGACGTCGTAGCTTTCATCTTTAACCTCACGGACGAGTCCACTATGTAGACCTAGCCGATTAGGAAGAACGAGCGATTCCGCACGCCTGCCAAGCATGGTCACAAGGCTACCACCCAGACGCAGAACCTGGCCGATCAACATGCCCAGCCTTCCAGGCCCGACCACAGCTATTCTGTCCGTGGGCCGAATCCTGACTTGCTCCAAGATCCTCAGGGCGGCTGCCAGTGGCTCCGTAAATACAGCCGTCTCGTCGGCTATCTCTTCTGGCACGGGAATCAAATTCTCATCTGCTAAGGTCAGAAATTCAGCAAAGGCGCCATCATGATTGATGATCCCTAGAACCGTTCGTTCGGGACAGTGTTCCGGCCCGTCGCTGAGGCACACGCGGCAAGTTCCACAGCCGATATTTATGCCACCTACGACGCGCCGGCCAACAAGGGAGTCGTCGTCTGATTTCTGTACGATGCCAACGAATTCATGCCCAGGTATCCCTTGAAATCCCGCATACCCGCGCACGATCTCGAGGTCGGTCGAGCAAATTCCGGCAACAGTGACTTTAATCAGGGAGTGCCCTGCCCGCCTCTCAGGCCGGGGATAGTCTGTAAGATATTGGAGGTTTCCGTCTTTCAGATAGAGCGCTCGCATAATCACATCCAGAGTGGTAGAGATTTCCCTAAGAAGGCGTCGGCGTAATTTGGGGGACAGGTGTGCCGGTGGCTGAGGGAGTTTCAAGGGGAGTGTCTGAGCTCGCTGGATCAGCTTCAGCCGGATCTACACCTTCGGCTGTTGACAGCAAGCGAATTACCAATCTATCAAGTCGCTCCACAATCGCCTGGATTCGCGAATCAACCGAATCATCCCACGCATATTCATATAGCCCTTCTGAACCCCGAACTACAAGGGAATTCCCGGAGACCCCCTCGAGGAAGCTCTCGACCCCAGGTTGCATTACTTCACTATCCAGCAAGCCTGTCGTCAAGCTCACGACTAATGTCATTGTAATTGTGTCACTTAGGACTATGCCGTTCTTATCACTGACGAATGTTCGGCCATCATAAAACAGTGTCAGCTCAGATCCCTCGGCGTCCCTGAAGTATAAGAGAGTCTGCTGGGGGAACGGTGGTTCGTAAGACTCCTGGTTAGCTGGTTCCATAAAACCAACAGTCTTAGCATCAAGACTAAGGTAAAGAGGTAGCAACGTTGTAGGCAATGATAGCTCTGGACAGAAGAGTTCGATATATCTCCCTGTATTACCGCTCGTAACGAACAGAGTTTCGATACCCGCATAATCCGGACAAGCCGCCGCATAAAGAGGGGCAAACTCCAGGAGAGCTGCATTGCTGAAAGCGGTATTCAAGATAGGATCACCGTCCTCAACGGTTACTGCCACAGGGATTTCTGCATCAGTCGCTCTCCATCGCCAAAGCATGCCATCGCCGGTAAGAGCCACAGTGTGGGCAACCTGGTCTTGCGTGGCACTGCGCCGCAGGGCAGCAACGGTGCCTGGAGGGATATGTGGACCGAGAATAGCCGTTGTGAAATTCTCAATGCTGGCCAGCATGCGAACATCTTGAAGCCATCCTTGATCCTGGTCGCCTGTAAGCGGCAGGCTGTATTCAATCCAGACGCAGTGTTCACACTCTTCGGGCAATTCATCGAACGTAATCCCTGGCAATGACTGCTGTAACTCCAGCAAAATTCCCGCCTGATTTCGACGTTCTACACCGATTCCAGTCGTCTCGTCTGTCAGCGTTAATCTCCCTGAAACATCACCTGAGAGGGTTCTCTGCAATCCGATGGCGGGAATGGAGTAACTCAGATCGACGACATGTTGGTCATAAGCAACGGGCGTGTCGGGTGGTGAGGTGGGGATCGGCTGTCGTGTATCAGTTGGTTGTGCAGTCGGATGGTTGGTTGCCGTTGGGTAAAGGGTTGGCAGGATTCGCGTTTGAGGGGCCGGTTCAGTCTCTACCCCCCCGGCTTCCTGTGACTGGAGTGATCGGCTGCAGCCCGACAAAATGATAAGCGAGGCTACGCTGGCAAGGATAATGACGACAATTCTAGACATCTTGTTCGGAACGTTTATTTTTCTGATCCAGAGACCATCCGACACCCGATTATACCTGTGATAGTACCCATTCTGGCAATCAGAGCAAAGAGATTGACCAGCATATCGGACGGCAAATCGTTATTCACTCCCTCTCGTGGCAAACCGAAGACGCGGAAGTTCCCCTTTCTCCCAGGCGACCAAAATTGGCACGGCGGTAAAAATGGAACTGTATGTTCCGGTTAGCAAACCGATAAACAATACGGCGATAAACGGTCGAATGGATTCGCCTCCGAATAAAATCAGAGCGACCAATACGAACATCGCGTTAAGCTGAGTCACAAGCGATCGGTGCACGGTCTCCAGTACGGAGCGATTGACCGTCAACTCAATGTCCTCCAGCGGTCTCTTATGACTATTCTCGCGAATTCGATCAAATACGACGATGGTGTCTTGTAAGGAGAAGCCAGCCACGGTCAGCGCGGCTGTCAGAAAAAGGGCATCTACTTCCCAGTCTAGAACGAGACCCATAATGGCGATGAAGCCGAAGATAATCACCAGGTCATGTAACATAGCGATCACCGCGCAAGCGCCGAATCGGACGGGATGTCTTACCTGCCGGAAAGTGAATACAATGTAGAGAAGAATGACCACGGCCGCAACAGAGATAGCTAAGACCGCGGCTCTGGTTACTTCGGATCCTACGGCAGGACTAACGCTCTCGACAAAGGAAGCGCTTGTATCCACCGGGGACACGCGAGTCGAAATAGCTTCAACTATCTCCTGAGCGCGTGCGGGTTGAACGAAATCAGTCCGGATCTGCCATGTGTCGAGAGTTTCCGGATCGCCCAAAGAAGTAATCCGAGGATTACCCATTCCATAGCTCCCAAAAACCTCACGAATTGCGTCTTCAGAGGCAGGATCCTGCAGTTTGATTTCGAAGCGAATTCCAGAAAGAAAATCTACGCCGAGCTGGAAGGGAACGCCGGTTGCTACGATAGAAGCAACCATCGCCGCGATGCTTAGGAATAGGAGAATGGCGGAAACTCGAAAGTAATATCGCCGTCTTTGAATAAATCTAAACATCGATCCTACGTTCTTCTCCACACATGCCAGTAACGATCACCGTAGTTTTCATATGGCTAACAACCATTTATGGCGCATTATCCATGGCGCAAATGCACCTATGGAAAACCGCACCAGGGTTCGGGTTACGACAACTGCCGTGAACATGCTAATGACAACGCCAATCGCCAAGGTTAGGGCGAAGCCTTGGACCATGCTTGCTCCAAAATTGCGGCCAAATATCCACAAAATTAAACAGATGACAAGCGTCGCCACGTTGGAATCTCGAATTGAGGGCCAGGCCCTGTCAAATCCTTGATCAATGGAACGTCGAAGCGGTACGCCATGCCGGATCTCCTCCTTGATACGCTCAAAGACCAACACATTGGCGTCAACCGCCATGCCTGTCGACAAAAGGAATCCAGCAATGGCTGGAAGGGTCAATGTAACGGATAACCACTTAAATACGGCGAAGTTAAGCAGGGCGAAGATGATCAAGGCGATGTCGGCAAGAACGCCTGGCAGTCGATAGTAAATAGCCATAAAGAGTAAGACCACTGAGACGCCGATTACGCCGGCTCGGATACTGGATTGGATGGATTGCTCACCTAGCGTGGCTCCAATTAACCGAGTCCGTTCTATTCGGAGGGGGATAGGCAAACTACCGTAACGCAATTGCAGAGCCAAGTGCTGGGCTTCTTCGAGGGTAAAATCACCGGTTATCGTCCCCGCATCGCTGATGACAGAGCTTATCTGAGGACTCGATATCACCCGTTTGTCCAGCACGATCGTGAGAAATTGACCCTGGTTGGTCCTGGTAAACTCCTCAAAGATCGTTGAGGCCTCTGGCTCCAATTCAAAGGCAACCATATATGATCGGCCTAAACTGGTTGGTTGGGACGTAGCGGACCGAAGCCCCTCGCCGGTAATTACCGTCTCATATGAAGGTGGAAGTCCAGGTTGCGGGGCCGTTTCACCGGCTAATTCGCAAGGGGACGGCCCTTCGTTCAACGAAGTCCGGACGCACAACCCCTCAGGTAGAGATTGTCTACCAGTGTCTACAAACTCCAGCAGAGCAGTACCCTGAATTAGATCAATTGCTAGTTGAGGATTTTCGATACCAGGCAGTTCAACCAATATCCGCCGGGATCCTTCGACCTGAACTAGCGGTTCTACAACGCCGAGGGCGTTCACTCTCTGGCCCACGATCTGTCTCGCCGTGTCGATATCCGCAGGATCGACCAGGCGGTCCTCTGGGACGTCAGCCTCCAACAAGACTTGAAGCCCTCCCTTTAGATCAAGGCCCTGCTGGACAGGATACTCAGGGTTCACAACCATCCATATAGCGCCAGCCACAAGCAGCACGATGACGGCTAACAAAAAGAGATCTCGACCCCTCATAGAGGATACCGGTTTTCCATAATTCCTGACTCGTTAAGGTTCGCAGGCTGGGCTATCCATGCCGGGCATAGATAGCTTCGTAATAGCGAGACGCGCGATTATAACAATGGTGACCCCTGGGTCAATGCCAATAAACGGCCGAGGTACCAATTCTTTAAGGATTGTTCGATTGACATTGGCAACGGTTATTTACTATAATGTCTATAATACATGCCCTAGATGGACACCAAGGCGGTATACGTCAGATGACGTGTTTCTGAATCTTCACTGGTGTGCCGAAAAGCTCTGAATACCGGCAATGTCGGTCGAGCTAACATCGTGTCGAAGGCCACCACGAGAATCGCTGTAGGCAACCGCCCAAAATCTTGGCAGGCCAGACCTCCTTGCCATACCATCTAGGGTTTTCCCTTTGTGATCAAAAATCTGACCTGTTGTGTTTGATGAGTTTTATCACTTCTTCAACCGGCAGCCCATAGCGCGCGTTTCCATCACGGCCGATCACGGTGCGGGCCATGAATAGGCTATTGTAAATAGCTTCTTCCACTGATTCTATCACAGCCAAGCCAAGCGCCCCGACAACCGGCTGCTCGGTTGCGAGCATAGGTAGTTCGTACAAGATATTATCTGACCTGTCTTGTATCTGGTAGGCGGTGCTGAAGGCAATTACAAAATCTCCGCTACCACCGTGACAGGTGCTTCCTGTACGGGCCAGTCCAAAAGCCGCCCGACGGCATAATCGACCAAGTTGGCGGCTTTCAAGGGGGGCATCGGTCGCGAGGATGATCATAATCGAGCCGGATTCCGGACACGGTGAATAACCAGGCGGCAATATGTGCCGACCGACAGGAATTCCGGCGATGGTTAGCTCTTGCGGCCTGCCGAAGTTGCTCTGGACAAGCACACCCGTTGTATAGGCTCCAAATCTGGCGGGAATCACGCGACTTGCTGTGCCTATCCCTCCCTTCCATCCAAAGCAGCTGGTTCCTGTTCCGGCCCCAACCACCCCTTCACTTACTGGTCCTGAGGAGGCATCCTTTATTGCCGATCTGACCGCCGCCTCACCTATAGGTCGGGCCTGAATATCGCTCAGAAAACCGTCACTTGTCTCTCCGACAACAGGATTTACCGATGCATATCCCTTCCGTCCGCTTTCATTGAACCCGATTCCGATGTGTGGACTTTGTTCGATAGAAAGAGTCATCAAGGCATCTGCCACTCTCGGGACATTTAATGTACCTGTCAAGACGATAGGCGTCTCGATCTGGCCCAGTTCTCTTACTTGCTCAAATCCGGCAACCTTTCCAAAGCCATTGATCGTATGCACGGCGGCCGGCACCTTGTCCTCGTAGATATTCCCTCCATGCGGAAGGATAACTGTCACACCAGTTCGAAAAGGCCCACGCCCAGGGCGCCATTCGCCGTCGCCTTCGTAAAGTGTGAAATGACCGACCTTTACGCCAGACACGTCTGTGATTGTGTTGTTTTTCCCAGTGGGAAGTGTAAACGTAGAAAGAGCTAGCTCACTATATCGAGGCATGTTCTCGCGACCTCCCCTTATCCCTTCGTTCCTCTATTCGACTGAAAAAAATCAAATCGAGAGATTTCTTCATACACTGCTTCACCTGTCTATTGCCTATTTCCCTTACGCAATTGTCTAGGTCAGATTGGAGTGGCATTGTCTACCCAGTTATCCCGGTCAGGTTGATTGTAAACACCGACCTTTGTGGACTATCGCCGATCACAGTGAATCCTGCCTGCAAGTACATGGATTCTGGACCGTTCCACATATCCATCTCATCTAACTCAGATCCGCGTCTGGGAAAGGCTTCGACGTAGCCTACACCCCTACTTTGAAGGTCAGCCAGTATCTGCTGCAGTAAATACACGGCCAGGCCAGTGCACCTATGATCAGGTTTAATGAGGAAGCATGTTATCGCCCAAGTATCCGGAGCAGGATTTAGATTAAATTGCCTGGCTAGTTTCTCAAGACGATCTCGAGGCCCAACCTGACACCATCCGACTGGATCATGGTCCAAATAAAGTAGATAACCGTCGTATTCACCTCGGACGAGAAGTTCGTCCCTCAGCAGCCGGTTCTCATCGGCGGTTCTGTCGCTCCAACCATCCCAGCTCGCAACCCACCAGGCAACGCAATAACACCATCCGGAATTATTTTTCTGATTGTGAATACGGTAGAAGTCGCCGACTAGGGATTTGTCGAATCGTTTCACTTCTTTGTGCATTCTATTCTCCTCATGGGTCTAACTACGCCTCGCCCAGACCATCGGTACGCATTGGCTTCAGGCTGCTTTTTAGCGACTTCATTCCCAAAAGTGGTAGATAGATGCCAACAGGTTATTGTTATGTCAAGTATCTGTTGAACCAATCTATTGTCCGTTTCCATGCGTCGGCAGCCGCAACGGCATCGTATACAGGCCTGGTATCGTTGAAAAATGCGTGGTGAGCCTCTTCGTACAAATGGATTTCATGAGGAACATCAAAGCGGACCAAATCTTTCCGGAATGTCTCCACTTCGTCAACAGAGATGCCATGGTCTTCTCCGGCGTATAGGCCCAAAATAGGCGTGCGCAACATGGCGGTATCAGTTTGGCTTAATGGCCTCCCGTAGAAACAGACAGCGGCGCCAATCGAGGCATTCTCGGCTGCCGTCGAGAGAGCCAGCCCGCCACCCATGCACCAGCCAACGACGCCAATCTTCTTTGGAGAGACGTGATCCAGGCTTGCCAAATAGCGAGCCGCTGACCCAATTTCGGCAACAGCGAGATCGCGTTCGAGGGCCATCGCCAGTTTACGCGCCTCATCAGGCTCATCCGCCAATTGCCCGTGGTAGAGATCCGGAGCCAGGGCGACAAAACCCTGACCGGCGAATCGATCAACGACTTCTTTAATATGGGGAACTAGTCCCCACCATTCTTGAATTACTACGACGCCTGGATATTTGCCACTCTCGCCAGGTCGGGCCATGTACCCTGGCGTTGTGCCTTCTTCCGACAGAAACGTCAACTGCGATCCCAAAACACTCATCTTCCTTCTCCTACCATCTCGACTACTTGCCGACTGGCTGACGTTTCTAGAACCGGGTCAGGCACACTGGCTTTGCATCCAGTTTGAATAGTGAATCGACAGCGTCCACGTAATTCAGGTCTGATATCTGGGCCAGTCCGTAATCGTACAGTTCCCTGAAACGCACGGCTCCGACGATCATCGAAGAAAACTCTGAAACCGCCAGATCGATCCCTACCTCTTCTTCGCCGGGTTCCGGAGATTGCAGCTTTCCCTGAACAAAGGAGAGTGAAAGGGCGGCATTATTCTTTGGAATGAAATTATCAGAAATCGTCAAGCGCAAGCGCAGACTTACAGAGCCGAAGTTATGTCCGTCCAGGTGCGAGAACAATCCCGGGACATCAATCACCCTGTACATGAGTCCGACCCCTTGGGAGTTTGATTCGTGAAATACTGGTGGGATGATATGACCTGAATCATTGCGGGGATCGCTCAGGAGGAAATGGAATGACTCATCGTGGGTGCCATATGAGATCCAGGCTACTTGGTCGAGTTGTGAGTGCAGGAAGGCCAAAAGACCAAGTAGCGCATGGCGATTCTCAAAAACCATTTCGTCGATATGAAGATCATTCTCGAGAAAAGTCGTCCCGAGTTCAAACTTGAGAATCATATAACCGAGAAGGATGTCCTCATCAAAGTATCCGGCTAGCATGGTTGTCGGCTGTTCAAAATGGTGATTCAATTCATCACCGTTGCGACGGATCATGCCATGTGTCCTGTCTGTATAACGTTTGTAGCAGGAAAGAACTTGTGACTTGTCACTCGAATCAAGAAAACGCACTTTCCTCTTATCTCCACCGAGTGGCAAAGAGGTGGGACGGAAGCGATAGTGGCTCATCTTCGTCCCATAACCGAATCCCATTTTATGGTAGAAATCCGGACGAAACGGATAAAGAAGGAGCAATGGAACCTCTTTTTCACGATAGTGGTCGACGAAGGCCTGCATCATGTCGCGAGCCACTTTCTCTTTCTTGTGCATCAAGTCGACCGCGACACGACCAACGCCTCCTGCGGGCAATCGCTTGGACATGAAAGTCATATCGAAATCCAAGAAAATCATTCCACCCATAAGCTGACCCTGCCTGTAGAGGCCGTAGAGACTTTTGTACGGATCATCGTAGAGCGCCATTAGTCTCTCGGCGTCGCGCTTTCGATCCTCGTCACTGTCAATCCTAAATCCCGGATAGGCGTTGGCAGTAATAGCCACGAACTTCTCGATATCCGATTCAGGTATGGGTTTCACTACGCTCATTTTGATTCTCCTAAACCAAATACTGGGGTGTCAGATTATAGCCAGCTTACGACCTCTGTGCCCATCGCGCTGTGAACGCGCCAACTCCTCATTGTTGTCATCCTATCACCCGCTCATATGCCAACAACTTGTCGTGTATTTTCGGGACATCTACTGACTATCGATTCTGCTCGCCCTGGCTATAGGCCAGTTCAACCTTCCGGCAGACTGGTTCAACCTTCCGGTCGAAGTTTGCCTTTGATAAAATCTCTTGTTTGCACGACAATTACGATGGTGTTCAGGTGCGATACCACATCTAGTTGGCTTGGCCATCCGCGCCATCTCTCTTGTTTATGTCAACTTATTTTGCTACCGTGTACAACTGATAAGGTGTTAGCCATCATGCAGCGAATTGTCGAATGCGTTCCAAATTTCAGTGAGGGCTCCAAGCCCGAGGTCTATAACGCGATTGTTGATTCTATTCGAGCAGTTCCGGGTTGTTATGTTTTAGATGTCAGTTCTGATAAGGATCACAATCGAACGGTAATCACCTTTGTAGGCGAGCCCGATGCGGTAGAAGAAGGCGCTTACCAGGCCATTGCGGAAGCCGCTCGATTGATTAACCTCGACGAGCATGTAGGGGAGCATCCAAGGATCGGTGCTACCGATGTTTGTCCCCTTATACCAGTCAAAGGAGTAACCATTGAAGATTGCATCGCCCTGGCTAATCGTCTTGGAAAGCGAGTGGGTGATGATCTTGGCGTCGCGGTCTATTTATATGGTGAGGCAGCATCTGCGCCAGAAAGACGCTCCCTGTCGAATATCCGCCGAGGCGAATATGAAAAGTGGCGTGAAGAGGTTGAGACAAGTACTGATCGCAAGCCGGATTTCGGTCCTGCGATACCCAAAACCTGGGGTGCTACGGTCATCGGGGTGCGGCCGTTTCTCATCGCATACAATATCTTTTTGAATACAGACGACGTGTCCGCGGCTAAGAAAATCGCCAAGGCTGTTAGGTTCAGTAGTGGTGGCCTTCGCCATGTCCAGGCCATGGGATTCCTGGTCGATGGGCGCGCCCAAGTGAGTATGAATCTCACGGACTTTAGCAAAACCCCTATCCATCGCATACAAGAATTGGTTCGCCAGGAGGCGTCCCGCTTCGGTCTCTCAATTACCAATACAGAACTAATCGGCTTGGCGCCTCAGGATGCTCTATTGGATGCTGCTCAATGGTATTTGCAGCTGGACGAGTTTGATGAAGATCAGGTACTGGAAGTCCGGATAGCCAGGGAGACCGAGGTGGATATCACTCCCCACGCTTTCCTAGAAGCCACAGCGGATGGATCTCCCACCCCAGGCGGCGGATCAACAGCCGCGTTAGCTGGCGCTCTTGGCGCTGCCTTGACGCAGATGGTCGCCAACCTCAGCGTTGGACGTAAGAAATACGCCGATATCGAACCTGAAGCGCTTAATATTGTACGGCGAGCTAACACTCTACGAAACGAACTAACCCGGGCGGTAAAGGCCGACTCTGAAGCCTTTGAGGCAGTGATGAAAGCCTATCGGGACAAGTCTCCTGATGAGAAGGCAAGGGACGATGCCATCGAGAAAGCGACGGTTGTGGCGGGTGAGGTTCCCTTGTCGGTAGCCCGATGGAGCCTGGAAGTTGCCTCTTTAGCCCGTGAAATCAGTCGAATCGGCAACATCAATGCCCTGACAGATGCGGTTGCCGGTGGAATAATGGCTCGCGCGGCCGTTCAGATCGCCAGTCTCAATGTTCGTGTAAATGCGACTTCTCTGGAGAATCGGGAGCTAGCTTCCCGGTGGCTGGAAGAGTTAGAAACTATCGAAAAGTCGATAGATGCGATATCAGAGGATATTATGGCGATAGCTGACGGACGAGGAGGATTCTGATTTATAGAAAAAGGCCTCATCCGACGCTTGAAACAATGTCGCGCCTAACACAGCAAACCGGTTTCGGTCTCCTTGTGCTCCTTTTGTTGGTTATTTTTCTAGCCGCTTGTGGTAGCGATTCGACATCAGAAGCGATCGAGGTCGTGGATAGCTCGCCTAATGACGGCGCGGATACTGTTATCGTCGAAACGGCATTCCCGCCGCCTATAATCGTCACAGTGGCTAATCCGAACGATCAGAAGACCTTTGTCCTTCCGGTGGTAACCGAAATACAGCCTGAGCCTTCGTTAGCGATCACTGAATCGGATTCGCTCGCGCCAACTGTCACACCCCTTGTGGCGCAGCCACAGAACGAGACGGCCGAGCCAACAATAACGCTGACTCCAATGCCAACGTTCACGCCGCCCCCTTCACCAGAGTCTGCGACCGGGGAGCATCTGTGGCTCTCCCGTCCAGTTCCCCAGGGCTCAACGGTCTGGACTGACAAGGCCTATCCATATGGGACAACTCGGGGTGGTACCTTACGACCTCATCATGGTGTAGAGTTCAATGTTCCCGCCAACACAGAAGTATTGGCAGTCGCGAACGGTGTCGTTACGATTGCCGGAAATGATGGTTCAAAAATCATTGGCGACGCGCCAGATTTCTATGGTAATGTCGTGGTGATCGAGCATGACTTTTTGTTGAACGGACAGCCGGTCTATACGCTATATGGTCATCTCTCCGAGTCTCTAGTCGAAGAAGGCCAGGCAGTTAATGCCAACGATGTGATCGGTCTGTCTGGCTCGTCAGGTGTAGCCGATGGAGCCCACCTGCATTTCGAGGTAAGGGTCGGAAACAACGACTATCAGTCAACACGAAATCCGCTTCTTTGGCTTTACCCTTTCCCCGATCGAGGTGTTGTAACGGGGACTGTCAGCTGGCCCAGCGGCGGTCTGGCGGATGAGGTTCCTTTGACATTACGTCGCCTCGATGCACCGTCACCCTATCGAGCCACTACAACTTATGCTTCGAAGGGCGTGAATCCGGATGAGGGGTTTCAGGAGAATTTCGCTTTCGACGACGTCGACGCAGGTTTTTATGAACTTTCAGCGGGAGCTGAGGGGAATAAGGTCAAGGTCACCTTCTGGGTATACCCATACCAAACCAGCTTCATTGACATCGATTTAGGCAGCTAGCTCCTGAGACGGCTTTCTTCTTTGCAACAGGTAACCAACTAGGGCGAGGAAGATGCCCTGGATCAGTATGCCAACCGTCCAGAGAACTCCAAAATCAAACCAGAATTGTTCGGGAAAAAGCCGGATCAATGAATCGCTCATTGCGAAAGTCCACGTATCGGGTGGAAACAGCAATTCGTGGAACTGGACGAATACAAAGCTCCAGGATATGAGTATGAGAACGACCATCACTAGCAATATCGCCGCCGTGAGTGCGCCCCCGTACATGATCGCGCCATAAGCTTCAATCCGTGTCTCAGGCCGGGCAAGAAGGTAGATAACTCCCGCCAGAGCGAAGATCCCCACGACTTGAAAAATCTGGTTAAAAAGATCAACCAGATTTTTCACATCCAGCATATGGCCGATTTCTCGTTGATTGTATAGGGCCTGGTTGGTATCCGATAACCGAAGATCCTCTAAGAGAAAGATGACCTCATCAGCCGGCTCGCTTTGACGAAGATAATCGAGCGTTGCCTCGGCGTACTCAATCCTTTCTTCATCTGAGAAACCGTATCTGTCAGACTCAACACGGCTGTATTCGAGAGATGGAAAGCTTGGCGCGTTCCATGTTATGAGCAAACGAACCGTCCAGAGCGAAAGAAGGATCGGTGTAGCGATAATCAAAAACCAGCGAACAATCGTCACGCTCCGTCTTTTTTTCGGCGTTTTCTCCGTACTGGTCAAATCAACCTCCAAGACCTGTCAATCCCGATGCGCCTTCGTCAAGCAAATACCGAATCACAAGAGTATCCACGATAATCTCAACTGGCGCACGCTGATCGGTGAAGATGACGTCTCCAGCTACGCTTGGGACAAGCCCCTGGTTAACCTCTGTCATCGATCGGTGGAGCAAGGGATGCAGATCACCATCCAAACGATCAAGATTCGCTGCTAAATTACCGCTTTCGGTCGGCTTGACGGTCGCTACAAGTACGCTGTTCAAGGAACCAGGAACGTCAATAGTGTGAACAGACGGAAAAATCGTCAGCATCGTCGCTGTAACGGCTTCCACCAGCCGACGATCATTCGGGGCGCGACCGACATTTACGGCAAGAACACCCTCATCAGTTAGGTGTTCCTTCACCTCCTGGAAAAAATCCGTCGTCGTTAGGTGCCAGGGAATATACGGAACTTTGTAGGCATCCAAGGTTATCAGATCATACCGCTTCGGTAACTGGTTCAATTCGTAGCGCCCGTCACCTACAATGATCTCGATATTCGGCTCTGTTAGGGAAAAATATTCCCGGCCGACCTCCACAACTGCTGGATCCAGTTCAATGCCGTCGATCGGAATCGGGCCGAACACATCTGTGAATTGTTTTGGTATAGTTCCGGCTGCTAAACCTATTACGGCCATATTCTCTAGAGGAGACTCCTCTACCATCTGGTTGAAGAACGGCGCGGCCAGCATCACGCTCCAAACAGAGATACGCGGCACGCGCCCATCATCGCAGAAGAAGGAGTGGTATGCCTGGCCTTCGTTTAGCAGGAGGTAATTACAATCACCCTGCCGGATTACTTGTATATAGTTATAGGATGACTCGGTCTCGTAGATTTGGTCGGGATGATCCTTTATCCCACCTTGGGTTCCGACGACACCGAAGGGGATAAGCAACAAGGATAGTCCAAGCGCCACACCGCGTCCCTTGGCCTTGCTCTGCCATAAGCCAACCAGGCCGACCAGTAGCAGAATGGCGCCGAAAACCACGGCCGTTACCCGCGATCCAGCCAACGGAATAACTATGAGAACCGGCAGGTAGGTACCGAGCAAACTTCCTAGAGTTGATACGGCGTAAATACGACCGCTTACCCGACCTGCCTGATTAACATCCTCCACCGCCAGCCTGATAGCGAATGGCGAGATGCAACCAAGAAGTGTCACAGGTAGGGCCAGGGTTAGCAAAACACCTATAAGTGAGCTCAGGATAGCACCGATGTTCACCGCCGCCATGGCCGATGCAGCAGAACGGAGGATTATACTGGTCAGTAGCAGAAAGAAGACGCTGAAGAATCCGGCTGCTGTGACCAGTAGATAGAATAATCTAAGGTCCGGATATTTATCTGCTAGCCACCCTCCCAGAAAGTAACCCAGAGTCAGGAACAACAAAACTAAACCGATCACATTTGCCCAGACAATATTGGATGTCCCGTAGACCGTCTGCAGCATGCGGCTGGTTGTGAATTCAACGGCGAGAGTCGACATTCCGGCTATGAATACCGTGAAGTAAATATAGCGCCGTGAAATGACGCTACCTTCGGTACTGTTGGAGGTTGAATTTGCCACACTCATCCTTTGCAGATAACTTGCATCATGAATAGTCGAACAATTCGGCCATCTCCTCGGCCGAAAGCCGTGCCGTGTTTTTCAAGATTATCACCAATGGTTGGTCGTAAACAGTGAAGCTTTCGTCAAATCTGCCCCCATCCAATCCAGGGATATCGTCGAAAAATTTTTCTACTGGCTTTGGCGTTACGATTCCAGGCCACGAAAACGTATCCGGCTTTAACGAGAATCCGAACAGATTTGGGGTCCTAGTCCCTACATAGGCTATATCAAATCCCAAGCGACCGTCGAATAACAGGTGATAGTACTGAGAAGAAGCGGGATACAGATCGTCTAGTCGTGGAATCACGCCATAATTCCGATTGGACGAGAGTATTACATAGTCGGAATCGGCAACAAGAGCTAGATTTTCCTCGATTTTTTGGTGGCTATCCAGTTCGCTTATCCCCGAGAGCCAGTTAACTACGTTGGCGGTAAATTCACCTCGTAGTCGCATCTCACCATCCAATTCCAGAGAATCGGGCAGCGGATCATCCCAGACCTCATTTAGGATTGAAGATTCTGGTTCGATATTCTCGTATATCCAGCTCGATGCGGCTACCCACGGATGGGGCTGACTGTACATATTCACAAAACTGACAGCCTGTATCCCAGCCGCAATCAGGACTAGGCCGATGAGAACTCTACGCATTCTGCGCCAGGGAAGGCTTAGAAGCATGGCAGCAGCATATAGCATTAAGAAGGGCGTGAGTGGCTCCAGGTAACGCATAAATTTTACCATGAGCGCCCCCGTCGTTATGAAGAATGGTACCGTCCAGGCGAGGACAACCAGCTCACCCTTCGTAACGATATACGGACCAGTGTTCAGTTCTGACGAGTGTTCAAGTGTTTCATTCAGCCTACTAAGTGTAAGTGCCCTTTCACCGCTCTTCCACCACCGAGATAACACCTTAGCAACACGCCAGATCGCCCAGCCAAATCCAATAAACGCTGCGAGGCCGAGGACATAACCCATACCCCAGCGCATCTGCATTTCAACGAAATACAGGTAGGCATTAGTGCCCAAATACTGTCTGGCAAACGGAACGTCTCTAGTACCCCTAACCATTGTTCCCTGGAGAACAAGGTTCTCGACGTAACAAGAACTTAGTTCAGGTAATGGGATTTCCAGTGGACCGAGACCAACAGCCGGTGAATCGACTTCACAGGTCCAATCTAATATGGCGAAAGGGTTGGTAACCGCAAAGGCTATGAAGGCAATGATGAAAACCGCTAATAGCAAAAAAAGGCGTGCTTTTCGGGTACGATCTTCATTGACCAGTACGGTTAAGGACAGTGGAAGCAGCAGCAGAACAGCGCTAAATTTGGAACCTACCGCCAAACCAACAAATATCGAAGCCAGTAACAAGAAAACAAGGCGCCGGCGTTGGCTTTGGCTCCGCTTTAGCGAGAGAACCATAAATGCCACAGCGGAAACGACGAAAAAAGTGATAAAAGGATCCGCAGCGAAGAAATGGGACAGTTGAATGTGCATGACATTCAGTGCCAGGAATGCTGCTGATAAAAGCCCGGTCACAGGCCCAAATAGCCAGCGCCCAAGGAAAAAGATCATGACCACCGTTGCGACGTCACTTAGAGCGGCCAGGGCGCGACCGGTTGCCGCAACGCGGCTGAACTCATTCAACTCCACTGGGTTTAGGATATCGCTTGTGAGTAACCAGTCATCGGGAAATAGTCGACTAAGCGACGGGCCAGCAATTTCCAAGGCTCGAGTCGCCGCGACACCAAGGTAAAGAGGAAGGTGTCCGTATGCGAATCTCCTTTGTTCATCCTGCGCAAGAACAATCCCATCGGTTTCAGCTTCACTTGGCCAGTAATAGGGATTAAATGTGGATTGATGGGGCTCGAAGGCCGTTCCCCAATCCCCAGGCCACTCAATGCTGGTCGCCACCCAAGCGATATACCGTTCGTCAGGGTGATAGTGGCTATATTCGTCCCAATCGATGGCGGTAAAGCGCAGAATCGCCGCGACGACTATGATAACTAGCAGAATCGCCACTTCAAGCCACTTTTTCATGAATCTGGATTGTAGCCCGGTGCCCAAGGGCGGTCGACTCAGCCAAGATGGATTCAAATCATAAAAAAAGGCCGGAACTGTCGTTCCGGCCTTCAGATCATCTGCCCCAGTAAGTCTATCAACAACTATTCTTCGAACTCTTCGTCTTCCGGCTGCCTACCCTTGGTGATCACTTCAACTTCATCTGCAGCAGCAGCGAACATCAAGTCTTCCTCTATGACTTCCTCTTCCTCTTCCTCGATAGGTGTATACTCGAATCGGACTAGGACGGCATTAGGATCCGCTAGCACCTCAACACCAGACGTCACCGGAAGATCTCGAACATAGATCATATCTTCTGGATTTTCAATCTGACTCAAATCAACTTCAATCGTTGAAATCATCTCATCAGGCATACATTCAATTTGCACCGAGTGCATAGACAGAGAGGTTGATCCCAGCCCTTCTGCTACTGGAGCGGCAATACCCACAGGCGAAAGTACAGCATCTACAATGATCTTCACCTTCATGTCGACCTCAAAGAAATCAACATGGATGAGATCGCCTCGCGTGGTATGTGCCTGAACTTCTTTCACCACCACTGTTCGGGATGCATTATCGACATTTATGTCAATTAAGTTTGTCGTACCCGCTTCTCTTAGAACTCTGCGAAGTGCGAGGTTATCAACTTTGAGCAATGTATTTTCACCCTTGCCATAAATAACCGCCGGGATAATTCCCGCTTTTCGCAAATTCTTCGCCTTATCGTCGGCGACTATCCTGGTTTCTGCCTCAATAGTTACTCTCTCACCCATCTGCTTATGCCTCTCTAGTAATATTTCTATTTACGACAAAAAATCCGATGTTCAGCTTTTCGATAGGAGTCGAAAACCTCTCTCTCTAACACCGGATAGTCGCCGCTGATCTCGGAATAACGAACACAGAAGTATATGGAATTTACCCATAATCGTCAATCTCGAGGCTGAGCACCTCCTCACGGTCTTCCATACCAGAAACGGTATCGTCTCCAATGCGCCATTCACCCCGGAGATTTCTGAGCCCAGTCTAATTATTGCACAGCAAAAGTACCGCGTGACGTCCCTGTTCTTGACGGGTAAAATCAGCCCTGGTAAAAACCCAACATGGAGGCATGATTGTGGAAATGGATGATTCAGGCCTGATACAGTACTATGACCTTGTTTTCAGTACGGGAAAGTTGCGAACCCTCGAACACGCGCAGCGTTGGAGCAACGGCGTATTGAAGACTCTCGGTATATGCCTTGATCGCAGTACCAAACGAGCCTTGGCCAAGAACCTTCCAGAGGAATTAGCCAAATCGCTAAAGGGCGTCTTCTGGCTTTTACATTTTCGAGACCCACAGATGAGTAGCTTAGAGTTCCGGCAACGGGCTGCTCGGCGAAGTGGAAACACCGACGCGGAGTTCGCTTACTTTCCCACGCTGGCTGTTTTTGGCGGGATTAAGCTATACATTGATAGTGACCTGGAAGATCGTGTCTCAAACACCTTATCCCGAGAAGTACGAGAGCTTTGGCAGAAAGCAGAACGCATAAAGACGACTGCTTGATCGGCGGTGCTGGATCCGGCGATTGGTGCGTATCTACCCTTGCAGAAAAACGGGGTAAGATAGAGCGATACTCAAAGTGGTTTCTCTATTGGGGGGTATTCCTGCTTCTATTTCTTCTTGGAGCATGTGCCGATTCGGCGTCTGAGTTGGCTACGCGCGGTCCATTAGCAATCACCATTAAATACGACGACCAGACTAAAACAATACCAAGTACCGCAGGCAATATCCGCGAGTTCTTGGATGAGAATGGTATTCCCTATGGTCCATCTGATCTTATTGATCCACCCCCCTTCACACCACTAATAGATGATGCAGAAATTACGATCGTACGCGTATCAGAGAGTATAGAGAATCTCGAACGAACCGTCCCTTTCCAACGGCGAACCGTTAGAAATGAGTCGATGAGCGCGGATGATCCGCCTGTCATTATCCAAAGTGGGCTTCCTGGACTCCAAGAAATCACCGTTCGCATTGTCTTCCATGATTTACTTGAATTCTCGCGGCAAGAGACACAGGTTGTTGTCGTAGAACCTGCAGTGGATGAGATAGTGATGATCGGGGTCGGCGCTGCACCGGGCAACATTGAATTCGACGGCATCTTGTCCGTGATCAGTGGCGGCAATGCCGTGGTCATGCGAGGTTCAAGCTCGTACCCCGAGCCTATCACGACAGGCAACGATCTCGATTATCGTGTGTTCGCATTATCGCCAACTGGAAGCCACCTGCTCTACACACGGGCTACGACCGATACCGATCAATTTAACAGCTTGTGGGTTGTTGGTACAGAACGCGGTGATGTTCCTCGTTCTGTTGGAATCAACAACGTATTGTGGGCCGCGTGGAACCCAGAGCGAATCGGTGAACTTCAGATCGCCTACACCACAGGAAAGTACACCGATATACCTCCGGGTTGGGAAGCCAACAACGATTTATGGATTGGCGATCTTCCGCAGAATCGCTTCGCTGAAATCGAAACGGAGTTGATTGTCGAAGCATATCCTGCTACCTATGGCTGGTGGGGTGGAAACTACGTATGGTCACCCGCTGGTCGTTACATAGCCTACAGCTATGCCGATGAGATTGGAGTTATCGATACGTTCTCGACCGATCCGGACGAACAGCGGATCCGGCTGCACTCGTTCACCGAATACAATACACGATCGGATTGGGTCTGGGTTCCACCCATTTCGTGGTCCCCTGAAGGCATCTATCTGGCATTCGCCCAGCATGCAGGTGACGACCCAAACACAACAGATTTTGAAACCTGGGTGGTCGATGCAACGAATGGCGTGACAAATCGATTTGTGGAGCAGTCCGGAATGTGGAGCATGCCTTCTTGGTCACCTCTCTACTCGGACCCGCTGATGGGTGATCAGGATATGAGCCAGATAGCTTTCTTGAGAGCAACAGATCCTTTAGATAGCCAGAGAAGTAGTTATACGCTTTGGCTGATGGATCGAGATGCGAGCAATGTAAGGCAACTATATCCGCCAGCGGGTGAGAACAGCCGTTTTCCTAGAGGTGGAACCTTTATGGCTTGGGGACCCGATGGCCGAGATATCGCCTTCGTCTACGATGACGCACTTTATATCATCGATCTGGATGGCGGTGAAGCCCGTCGAATTACGCAAGACGATAATGTCGTCAGAAATCCAACCTGGGCTCCTTACGGTCCGGCCGCCTTTGAACTGCTTAAGTTCGGAGAGGGGGCAACCGGCGCGGTACTGCAACTAACGGATCCGGATGATATCCCTTCTGACTAAGGGCTATGACATCGCTTTACAGGCCATCACCTTGTGAACACTCACCTTGTGATCAATCACCTTGTGAACAATCACCTTGTGAACAATCACCCTTTGAATCTGTACCTCTATTTGAGTCCTAAGCGTAAAAATGAGGACTAAAAAACGAAAGCCAGTAATCCCCATCGTATTCCTGTTCTGTGCTGTCTTAGCGGCTCTGGTCATGATTGCCGTCTGGATGAGCCGCGATTATCAGTCCCGTGGTATTCCTTCAGGCCTTCCAGAGCCGGTTGACAATGGGGGAGTCCAGCTTGGCCTGAACGTTGCTCTCGAGCAGTATGATAGTGCCGCTCTGGAATCTACTATGCTCGCTATCGAAAACTTGGGCGTTCGCTCTATTAAGCAATCTTTCTATTATTGCGAAGAGTTCGATTGGGAGAGAGCGGATTATATTATCGAGGCGGTGACCCAAAGCGCACTTGACCTCGTTCCCCTACTTGATGGATGCCCTCAGAATGATTTCGCGCCACCTTCTGATCCGGAATCTTTTGCTTCTTGGGCAGGCCAGTTCGCAGACCGGTATGGTGATCAGATAGAAAGTTACATTATTTGGGATGAACCGAATCTCTCAGATCACTGGGGAAATCGGCCGGTTAATGCTTCTGAGTACGCGGCGATTCTCTCAGCAACGGCTGAAGCGATCAGAATTTCCGATCCGGATGCACTGATCGTCGCCTCTCCATTGGCTCCCACCATTGAAACGGGTCCCGAGAATATCTCGGACGCCCATTACCTACGGTCGCTATATGAAGCAGGAGTTGGAGACAGTTTCGATATCGTCGCAGGCAAGCCTTATGGATTTGATACCGGTCCCTACGATCGAAATATAGATCACGATGTTCTCAACTTCAGTCGAATCATTCTCCTTCGCGAGATAATGGAGGAGAATGGAGATGGGGGCAAGGCGCTTTGGGCCGGAAACTGGGGATGGAATAGCCTCCCCAGTACCTGGACCGGTGATCCCTCAATTTGGGGCCAGGTGAATGAGGAAACCCAGGCAGATTGGTCGGTTGAGGCTATCACACGAGCGAAACAAGAGTGGCCTTGGATGGGATTAATGTTCCTGGAGAACTACGGGCCATTGGCCCAGTCCGATGATCCTCGGTGGGGATTTAGTATTGCAGGACGCCCTGTAGAGAGTGACTTGGTTAACAAATTACCTGCCGAAGGCGTTTTGTACCCAGGCTTCTCATGGGCGGAGCAGGAATCGCCATCACAAACTTATCAGGGAAAATGGCGTTTCTCTCCAGAGTTTGGCGCCGATGTCGGAGAAAGCGGTGACATAGCCTCCCTGAGGTTTTGGGGTACGGATGTAGGTCTTGACGTCCGCCGGGCTGATTATCATGCCCGATTCTATATCACTATAGACGGAGAACCCGCTGAACTCCTACCAGATGACGGCACAGGTACGGCGCTCGTTTTAAACTCTCCGGTTCCCGGGGAAGATTACGTCTCGACCGAAACGGTAGCGGCAAACCTGGATATGGGTGAACATACTCTAGCGATCACAGCCTTTAGAGGATCGGATCAGTGGGCGCTGAAGGGCTTCACCGTTGGATATAATCCACCAGCAGGCGGGTACCGCCTGTGGATGGTTGTTTTAGGTCTTGTCGGCGTCGTTTGCCTGGCCTTAGGAATAATCAGTGCGCGCCAGGTGGCCTGGAGGGATTCGTCGACAGGGGTAAGCAATTGGATGGGGAAGATGAGCGAGCGCCAGCAGTTGGTGATTACAGCGTTTAGCGCGCTGCTCGTGATAACAAGTGGTTGGCTGACATGGGGAGAACAGGCTGCCGGTGTCTATCGTCGCCTTGGCGATCCTGGTCAATTGGCGCTTACGGCCGCTATGGCTTCTATTTTCTATATCGCTCCATCCTTCATCGTCTACATGGCAGCCCTAGCGATCTTATTCGTCCTGATATCGTTGCGACCTGCTTGGGGTATCGCCCTGGTTGCCTTCTCCCTGCCATTTTATGTCATGCCGAAACCCATGCTCGGCTACCGTTTTTCGCCCGTGGAGGTTTTTCTGCTTTTGACGTTGGTGGCCTATATCGCTGCAACTGTCGTGAAGCATTGGGCTTCCTCGAGAAATGAACAGTCCAGGCTGGTGAAGTTTCGATGGGTTCATGCCGACTATGCGGTGCTGGCCTTTACTCTGATCGCAACGGCCTCGCTGATGTTTACCGAACGCTTGGGTGTTGCCACAAACGAATGGCGGGTAGTGATCATCGAGCCGGCGCTCCTGTACCTGCTTCTTCGAGTAATGCGCCTCAGGGATAGGGAGGTGTGGACGATCCTCGACGCATTCGTACTCGGTGGCTTGACGATGGCAGTCATCGGACTGGGGCAATATGCGACAGGACAGAATTTGATAACCGCGGAAGGCGGCTTAATGCGCCTTCGCTCGGTGTACGGATCGCCGAATAACGTGGCTCTTTATCTCGGCAGAATCATACCGATCCTAATAGCCGTCGCCCTCATGGGCGAGGGACGCAGAAGGAAAGCCTATATAGTGGCTCTAATTCCTATTGGAGCGGCTGTGCTCTTAACGTACAGCAAAGGATCGCTCTTACTCGGCCTTCCCGCATCAATTGTCGTCGTGCTGGTATTGTGGCGTCGGTCCGTGGGGGGAAGAATCTGGCCCTGGTTAGCGGGTCTGGGTCTCCTGGGCTTTTTAGGACTCGTAACGGCTTTACAAATTCCTCAGATTGCCGGAAGATTCAATCCCCAGGGTGAAACTGGATTCTTCAGGATCAGTCTTTGGCGCTCGAGCCTGAATATGCTGCGCGATCACCCCATTTTCGGCGTTGGTCTGGACAATTTCCTATATGCCTACAGGGGCCGTTACATTCTCGATAATGCCTGGCAAGAACCAAACCTGAGCCATCCGCACAACATTTTCCTTGATTTCGCAACTAGATTGGGCTTTCTCGGACTGGCTGCAGGTATCTGGCTAATCATCGTGTTCCTGCATGTAACAGTCCGGTTGCAGTCGGCCGTTCAAAGGGTTTGGAAACCTGTTGCCGTTGGCATCCTTGGCTCACTGGTCTACATGATCTTTCACGGGCTTGTAGACCATAGTTTTTTCCTGGTGGACCTGGCGTTTACCTTTTACCTTTTACTCGGTCTGACGATCTGGCTCGATCTTAATCAAACCAACATATCGAAGAACGCAACTAAGCCCGATTAAGGGGGTTAGTACATTCGATAATAGTTTTAGAGGCCTTTGCCGGCCGTAGTGAATTCCTATTTGCCCCTTGACAATTAGACAGTCAGGCTTAAAATTGCATTGCTGTTTCAGAGAAATATTTAAGGAGAACACCCCATGACTGATACCGAAACCCGTGTGCGAACAATCATTGTCGAGCTACTTGGCGTTGATGAAGAACAGGTGACGTCCGAAGCGCGTTTCCGTGAGGATTTGGAAGCTGATTCTTTGGACCTTGTCGAGCTGATTATGGCTTTTGAAGAAGAATTCAATGGCGAGATCTCGGATGAGGAAGCGCAAAAGATCACGACCGTTGGAGAAGTTGTAAAGTATATCGACGAGAATATGAAGGGATAGAGGCCAGATTTAGTGTTCTAGCTCCCTCATTACCGACCAATCTAACTAAGCAATAAGACGATGCATCTCATCGTCTTTTTTGCGTTTTAGGCGACGATCGAACCTCGGCTTGATACCCTCTCAGATAGGCCGTACAGCCCGTACACCCCTGCCCCCGCAACAATCAGATGGCCAATTGTGTTGAGCCACAAACCAGGACCTATGCCGACGCTGTCCCCAAATATCGCTGATATTTCCGGGCGCAAGACCAGGAAAGTCCATAAGGGAAGCGAAGCCCCCAAACTACCAAGGACCGCGAAGAGTGACCATTCGATAATCTGAACCCACCGCCTCGACAACCTTGTCGCTTGACTACTCAACACGGCCGACACCGCGACCAATATGACTAGCAACAATCTTGCCAGCCATTGGTCACTATCTTCAAACCGAAGTGATTCGATCGGCGGAAAGGCTAAAAGGCTGATTACCACCGCAAGCCCTCTCATAGCCCAGGTTTTCCACCTGTCGTTTGGCCAACCGATGGTCCAGACGACCAACATTAGACTTAGTGTGATTGGCGGAAGGTAGAAAAGAATGTGGTCCAGAAAGTATTGATCCTGTTGGACCTTCGGTAGGAACTTTGTCCATTCACCCATCTCCAGTCCGATTAACGATAAACCTACCGCCTGATGGGGAAGCCAGACAAGGAAATAACCAAGCAAAATGCTCGTGAAACCGACTTTGAGAATTAGCTGAATAGTCGAACCGTGCTTCACGCTAGGTCACTTTTTGGACCGGAATCGAGGCCCTTCGATATATCGTCTAGAAGCGTATGCAACCTAATATCTTCTGCCTCTTGCATTCTAAAGAATTCATTGAGACCATCGTTCTGCCTGAAACGTATTGATAGAGGAGCCACCGCTCTTATGTCACCGGATGTCACCAGATCCCGATCATCGGCCGCGCAGTAGGCGCGGGCCGCCTCAAACAGGGTAATCTCAGCCCGACTTGAATCAACGCCCAACTCCTGAATGACTTCTAAACCCAATTGCCTGGCACCATCGCTGACCGTGACTGACGGTAATATATCCCTGGCTGATTCGATCTGCTCGGCCATGGCAAGCGTCATCTCGGAATAACCCCCCGATAGTTTCTCCGGATCTAGATGATAGGACAGAGCTTGCTGATAGACCTGATAGCGCATATCGGGATCGGTGAGACCTCTAACAACTGCACGAAGCCCAAATCGATCCATTATCTGCGGTCGTAATTGGCCTTCGGCCGGGTTCATAGAGCCGATCAGGAGAAAACGCGACCGGTAACGAAGGTTCAAGGCTCCGCGCCGAACGGTATAATAACCTTGGGATGCCGCGTTTAGAATAGCGTCAGCAACCGCGTTATCGAGCAGGTTTACCTCGTCAATATGGAGCACATTGCCGTCAGCCTGGCCTAATATGCCTCGCACTAGTCGAACACGCTGCTGTTCCAATGCGACGCGTTCATTTATACCACCAACGACATCCTCTAATCGCGCATTTAGGGGTAAATCTACTATCCGGACCCGATCCTCAAGGGTGAGCGGGTCCCCATATCCTACGCGTTCAGCGCACTCGGAACAGATCGCATCTAGGCCACGTTCTTCAAGCAATTCCTCAGTACAGCCTTCTGGACAAACGCTACGCCGGCGAACCGGCAAAAGGTCCAACAGCGAGTGGACAGCCGTGGTTTTCGCCGTCCCACGAGAACCGACGAGTAACACGCCGCCAACAAGCGGGTTTATCACTGCTAGCACTAGAGCCAGCTTCATCTCTTCTTGCCCAACAATGGCCAGAAATGGGAACGGCTCAACGTCGGCGATGCCAAGATCGACCTTAGGTGCGCTTAGGACCTTTCTGGCATTCGAGTGTCCTCGTAGAAGCTCTAAGAGTCCGGAGCGATTTTCACTCATTCAACGAACTCCTCCCGAGATTTGAGCCGGTGCTCTTGCCTGGCAGCTGCCCGTTCAAAGCGCAATTTCTCTTCATCTGTCACACAGTGCAAGGGCGGAACCGGGGTCGATCTTCCATTCGCATCGAGCGCGACATATACGAAATAGGCTGTGTTAGTGTGCGTTATCATACCCGAGATTACATCCTCCGCCGTCACTACGACCCGAGTTTCCATCGAAGTCCTACCTGTCCAAGTAACTTCGGCGGCGACGGTAACCAAGTCACCAATGTTTACCGGAGAATGGAATGTCATGGAATCGACCACGATCGTCACCGTATGGCGACGGGCATATTTGCTGGCGGCCATACCCCCAGCTTCATCGCAGAGTTTCATGATGTAGCCACCATGGACTTTGCCAAGATTGTTGGCGGCGCCGGGTCCCATTAATTGAGTAAGGGTCACGCGAGAATCGGCCGGAGTCCTTAGATCCACGCCATCTACTCCTTAATTGATCATGTAAGAATCACTCTTACTGACACTATCATGATCTTGATAGTCGTTAATCCATATCCGGTCTCGTCTCTGAAATGAATAGGAGGCGTTCCGGATATTCCTCGAACATGTCGATGATATGATGGGGCAACTCGCGCATTAGTGGTGACAGAGGAAACGATGCGGGTATCCTCGGACGTTTGGGTTTTGGTGGAGGGTCCATATGTGGGATCTTCCTGCCTAATGACCGCTTTCGTAGGAGACGGCGGTCATCGCTCATGAATCCAAGGTACTGTCCGACCGTATCGAACACCTCTCGCCCTACGACAAATCCAAGCCATGCGCCATCGTCATTAAAAAGATGGCCGTTTTCATAAACCGCGACCCAATCACCATCGGTCCTGTATATTGGTATCATTGCACACTCACCTACAAAATTGTACTACGACGTGGCTTTTAGGGTCATTATATTGGTGCCCAAGAGCCGCTGCAACCAACTATCCGTTGGGGAGAAGTTGTTTTACCAATCCAGACAGCTGTTCAGCAGCACGTTTCCATTTGAATTGTCGTGCCCGGAGAAATCCGCCCGCCACCATTTGCGCCCGGCGGCTCGGATCGTCCAATAGATCTCGAATCGCGGTGGTCCATGCTTCCTGATCCTGTGGTGATAGTACAAGCGCGGCTTCACCAGCAACCTCAGGCATGCAGGAAGCGTTGGAGACAACCACCGGAACGCCACAAGCCATGGCTTCCAAGATCGGCAACCCAAATCCCTCGTACAGGCTTGGAAAAACGAATAGCGTGGCATCGCTATATAGAGCCGGTAAATCCGCATCGTCGACGAAGCCAACAAACCGAACCTTATCAGTTAATCCTTGGGCATTCACCTCAGCAAGCGTCTCTTCGTAGAGCCATCCTTTTCCCCCAGCAATTACCAACCGGTGAGGGAAATCATTTGCCACATCCTTGAAAGCCCTTATCAACATTTGATAATTCTTACGAGGTTGAATCGTGCTGACGCTGAAAATATATGGCTCTTCACCTAAATCGTATTTCTTTCGTACGTTCACCAGTTGCGCATTGTCCGATGGCGGACGAAACGCACGATCAACACCGCTGTAGAGCACGGTGATCTTCTTCTCATCAATATGCCAAATATTGGAGATGTCTTCTTTGGTCGTCCGCGAATCTGCTAAGACGTGGCTGGCGCTCCTGACCGATCTTGGTACCACTTGATTGAGATATTTCCTCAACGAAGGTGTGAACGTCTCCGGATAATGTATGAAAGAAAGATCGTGCACGGTTAAAACGGTCGGTATGTTATCTCTCACAGGGGGTAGAACGAAATCCGGAGAGTAAAAGAGATCAATATCCCCGGTGAATAATTGGACTGGAACTGGAAGCCGCAAACGATGCCAGATGCGATACAACCACCGTTCGCTGAACAGAGACTGTTTGTAGCGAACATTGGAATCAGGTGGTATCCGATTCACCAATGGATCCCAGGACGGCTGTTTCGCTGAAAACAGTAAGTACTCAGTCGACTTATCGTTTCTGACCAAAGCGCTGACTAATTCACGGGTATAGCGACCGATTCCCGCGCGTTGCGATAGAGCAGAAGTAACGTCGATACCTACTACCGGTCGCTGCACTTGATCGTGACTACTTCTCTGAGAGGTCATTTTTCGTTGAACCACTTAGACGTACTAATCCGCATGAACTGATACAGATTGCATATTCCTGGACGAGCGAGTTAGTATCGATCGATGTGCCGGTAAGTCCAGTAGCGATTTATGAAGAAATTCCAAAAGAGCACAACCACGGTTGCCAGCATTTTGGCCGGAATGTAAGCATCGATCGCATCAGGAATGATCTCAGCGGCAGAAATCACTCGATCAAAGAGCGGAACACTCATGGCAAAAATGACATTGTTGATTACCAATCCGGCGATGCTTACCGCGGTGAATTGGGGCAGTTGTACCCGTTTTCGAATTGAACGAGATTCGGGATATGTCCAGAATCGATTGAGGGTGAAGTTGCTAATAACCGCAAGCGAAAACGAGATGGTATTTGCCAGGACGAGACCTACCATCTCTGAGAACGGTGTATTTTCAGAGACGAGACCCGGCAAGTCGACGACCTCAACAAGGAAGGTCAACGTGCCAAAGTCAATTATGAAACCAAGTGTTCCCACCACAAGAAACTTAGCGAAACGCTTCGCTTCCTTAGGGTTGATACCGAAGCGGCTGGCGGCCGACGCAAACAGGTTAATCATTTCGGACGTCCAGAATCTGCTGAAGACCTAACATGACGCCAAAATATATGAACATATTGTTTACATAAAGTTTGTCAACTGCATGATGGACGGAAATCGCAGTCCATGCAGCGACAAGACCCAAGGCCATTCCTCTCTGGGGCCACTCGTTATGCTTTAGGATGCGGATCACTTGTATGAATATTGCGACCCAGAGCAGGACATAGGCCAATGCGCCAATCACTCCGACCTCAGCAAGGATGTTGATGTAGTAGTTGTGGGCGTGCCCAAGGGCAATCGACCAGTTTAGCAGGCTGTAATCAGCGTACGCTCGTTCATAATTGCCAAAACCGACGCCCGTCCACAGATTCTCTCTCGCCATATTGAGACCTGCCTGCCAATGGGCTAACCTCTCGACAAGAGCATAATTCTCAATGGTGACATATTCACCTCTGACATCCTCGATCTGCAAGTCAGTACCCAATGAACCGGCGCGAGCAAGGATTGATTGCGGCATTATGCCTAGTTGTAGACTGACGAAAAACAGAACCATGATCAGGATCAACAATAGGATCCCAATCCAGCGACGTTTCGGGAGGAAGAGGATCAGAACAGCCATCGCCGCTGCGAATCCTAACCAGGCGCCTCTACTCCAGGACATCAACAAGGCCATTGAGGAAAGCGCGGCGCAAATAGCCACGAATCCGAACCAGACCCACTCAGATAGCGGCTGGGTCGCTCGCCTTCGCCTAGTCGCGGCGAATCCCATCACCAAACCGGCAAGAGTTCCGATTGCCAGGCTGGCAGAAACACCCATAAGTCCACCAAATGGATTAGGCTGCATGAATGTGCCAAACGCGCGATAGAAGCGATCAAGAATCACAAAATGATCTGGACCCTCTCCGCGAATGCCAAATTGCCAGATGCCAATAATTGCCTGGCTCACTCCGGCTACCAGGAGTATCGCCAATACAGCGCGGGTTCTTCTCTTATTAGGAACGAACCGGTCGATCTTATGCCCTAAGTCTCTCGATTTTGAACCGTCTAGAGATAAATCTACTACCATGAACATCGCGATGGCGAGTTCCAACCACTTGACTAATTCCTTTATTCCGAAAGCGAGGGAGACTGCATCGAGCAAAGTGAGCGATGCTACCACTATGAAAATCGCAAGAGGTATGTTAATCGCAGTACGATGGATAATTATCCGTCTTTCAAGGACACCCCTTGCTAGCCAGCCGGCAACTGCGACGAAGAAGAACAGCTGCCCACTCTCCAATGGTAGGTTACCAAAGAAGATGTTTTCATAAGCTCCCAAGGGTCCCGCGATCAAAGCAACACCGATACCGATTAAGGGCTGGATGAGGGTTAAGAAAAATAGGGAGGAGACGAGAATCAGAGCCACCGCAAACCACAATGGAAGTCGCGCGATGCAAATGGCCATGAAGATCGCCAGAGCTAAAGGCCACATTGGTAGCCAGGCTTCTGTCCAGTTATATTGACGCAGTGACAGTGAGGATCGTTTCACCGCACCCTTTTTCTGAAATGCTCAATGGTCATCGACAGGCCATCAGCTAGATCGACCTTCGGCTCCCAACCCAGTACTTCACGCGCAAACGAAATATCCGGTCTTCGCATTTTCGGATCATCGATTACGCGATCATCTGTTGGCTCCATATGGATGATCTTGGAATCGCTATGGGCTATTTCAAGGATTGCCTCTGCGAAATCGTTGATGGTCATTTCGCTAGGGTTACCGATGTTCACGGGTCCTGATTCATTGGACATCAACAGACGGTAAACGCCTTCCACCAGGTCCGAGAAGTATTGAAACGATCTAGTCTGGTTGCCATCCCCGTATACAGTTATCGGCCGGTTGCTTAACGCCTGATGGATAAAGGTTGGAACTACGCGACCATCATTCAGTCGCATCCGGGGTCCATAGGTATTGAATATTCTGACGATGCGAGTATCAAGACCGTGGTAACGATGATAGGCCATGGTCATGGCCTCTGCGAAACGCTTTGCCTCGTCGTACACCCCTCTCGGGCCGATGGGGTTAACGTGACCCCAATAAGCCTCCGGTTGTGGATTAACTTGCGGATCACCATAGACTTCTGAGGTTGATGCCAGAAGGAATTTTGCTCGCTTGGCCTTGGCGATCCCCAGTGCGTTTAGTGTTCCGAGAGAACCAACCTTCAATGTGTGGATAGGATGCTCGAGATAATCTTTTGGGCTTGCAGGGGATGCAAAATGCAAAACGGCATCAAGGTCTTCTTGAAGGTAGATGTAGTTAATTACGTTGTGTTTGATAAACGTGAATCTGTCATGACCCGACAGATGAGCGAAATTATCTGTACTGCCGGTGATCAGATTGTCCATGGCGACGACGGAGTGACCTTCTTTCAGAAACCGGTCTGATAAATGGGACCCCAGAAAGCCGGCACCGCCAGTAATCAGTATATGCATGCGTACTCCCGTCAATGATTTCAGATCAGCCGATTATTGTAGCACTACCTCTGTTTTAGGCGAGGTTGTCACTCTTTTGCTGCCCATTGTATACTCCATAGGTTGGCACTAAGATTGAGGTAAATATCCTGCGCCATTGCTTAAGGATGGCGAAATTGCCATGATCGCCAGGAAGAATTTGGGCCGGAAAACCATAGTATAGAACTGGTAATCAGCGATTATTAAGGGTGTGAAGTGTCATTACCGGAGAGATTAATGGATCCGAAGGACAGAAGCAAACCAGCGATGGAACCGAGCAGTGCCACATCCTCGACACCGGATGCCGATCAAACCGAACAGCGAAAAGCTGATCATATCCGGATAAATGTTGAGGAAGATGTTTCGTTCAAGAAATTAGATTCAGGCCTGGACAGCTATTTCTTTATGCATCAGGCCCTACCAGAACTGGATTTCGCTAAAATCATTACGACAACCCATTTCTTGGGAAAATCATTGAAGACACCTTTAATGATTTCATCGATGACAGGGGGCACAGCCGAGGCATATCGAATCAATCGCATCCTGGCATCAGCCGCTCAGGAGACTGGCATGGCGATGGGTTTAGGGTCTGTCCGGGCAGCCATCGAGGATCCAGAAATAGCTTACACATACCAGGTTAGAGACGTGGCGCCAGATGTCCTCTTGCTTGCCAATCTAGGTGCCGTCCAGCTAAATTATGGCTACGGTCTTGAACAATGCATGAGAGCGGTGGAGATATGCGAGGCAGATGGCTTGATCTTGCACTTCAACGCTCTTCAGGAGGCGGTTCAACCCGAGGGTGATTCTGATTTTTCCGGTTTACTCGACAAAGTAGAGAAGATCTGCCGTGGACTTCCTGTGCCGGTAATTGCCAAAGAGGTTGGTTGGGGTTTCGCACAAGATACCGCCCGCCAGCTGGCATCTGCAGGCGTATCAGCGATTGACGTCGCCGGAGCAGGTGGCACGTCGTGGAGCCAGGTCGAAATGTACAGGGCGCCGACGCCGAGGCATGCTCGAATAGCTGGAGCATTCATCGACTGGGGCATACCCACCGCCTTTTCAATCCAGTATTGCAGAAGCGCGGCACCGTCCCTACCTATCATCGCCAGCGGTGGTATTCGAAATGGGATCGATGTGGCGAAGTGTATTGCCCTCGGCGCACAGATCGCTGGACTAGCCGGTGATTTTTTGCGAGCGGCGGTTCAGAACGGTGTTGAGGGTGTAATCGACACAGCAGGCGCTCTAACGGATGAGCTCCGCGTTACTATGTTCGGTAGCGGAGCGGCGGATATCTCGTCACTTGCCGAGACTCCGCTCTACGATCACTTCTAGGAACCCTTTGGGAGCCGGTGTGTGGATCAAAGCAAAGCAAGGCCAAGATTGGCCGGCGATCACCTTTGGAGAAACGAATGTTTGATGCTTTAGATGCTCTCTCTACCGAGATGATTCCAGCCGTTGAAGCGGAAATGCGCGATGTTCTCAAACTTGAGGAAAAGGGCGATGACCAATTCTACGGCATGATGCACTATCACATGGGCTGGGTCGACGACGATCTCCTGCCCCTCGAAAATAACGGTGGGAAGCGAATACGCCCTTTCCTATGCCTGTTAGCTTGCGCGGCGTCCGGTGGCGACTGGAAACAGGCCATTCCGGCTGCCGCTTCGATCGAAATCATTCATAACTTTAGTCTCATCCACGACGATATCCAAGATGCGAGCCCAACACGTCGAGGTCGCGTTACGGTCTGGAAGCTGTGGGGCGCCAATCAGGCGATTAATGCGGGTGATGCTATGTTTGCCCTGGCCCATACGGCCATGGAACGCTTGAGTACCAGGGCAGTCATGGATTCGATAACCATACGGGCCCTGCGCATGCTTGACGATGCCTGCCTAGCGTTGACAATGGGTCAATACTCCGATATGCAATTTGAAGCGCGGGATGACGTTTCCGTTGATGATTACCTTTCGATGATATGTGGTAAGACCGCCGCCCTTTTGGCGCTATCGACGGAGTTAGGAGCGGTAGTAGGCGGTAGCAGACCAGAAATCAGCGACCATTTTGCGGCATTCGGCAGAGATCTCGGCTTAGCCTTTCAAATCCGTGATGATATTTTGGGCATCTGGGGTGACGAGACGGTAATTGGCAAATCTGCCGCCACTGATATCGAGACCCGGAAGAAGAGTTTGCCTGTCCTCTATGGATTATCGAAGGATGAAGAGCTTCGTAGTCTTTACCGGGAAACGGAGACGAACGACGAGTTTGTCAATCGCGTCGTCGGGCATCTTGACAGCACAGGCTCCCGAGAATTCGCTGAGAATCATGAGAAAAAATTCGCCGACAGCGCCTTAGCCCATCTTGAAGCCGTTAGCCCAGTTGGTGATGCGGGTGTAGCATTGCTTCAAATGACCGGCAGACTACTCAATCGCAAGTTTTAATATTGTCGTCTGGACATCTAGTCTAAAAATCAGTGATCAAAAAAAGGCGCCCTGTAGGAGGACGCCTCTTCTCGTATCATAACGTACCGTTTATCAGTCGGTAGCTTCGGCAATAGCTGCCCGCGCCGCTTCTTCTGCCGCCTGGGTGGCAATTCTTTCCAAGACTTTTTCGTCGGTATTATCGTCGATCAATAGTGTAGAAAGATCGAGCTCTTCCTCCTCAAGTGCCAGGGCTTCTGCGGCATCTTTTTCAGCCTGTCGCGCCACTCGCACCTCATAGCCGGTGCCGGCTGGGATCAATTTGCCAATGATGACGTTCTCCTTCAATCCAAGCAATTGATCCACCTTACCAGCGATGGCTGCGCCGGCGAGCACTTTAATCGTGTGCTGGAAGGAACTCGCTGACAAGAAGCTCTCTGTATTCAAAGAGGCCTTCGTTATTCCCAGGAGAACAGGCTCAGCTCGAGCAGCCTCTCCACCTTCTAAATCAACCATCTCATTCGTCTTCTTGAATATCGACGATTCGGTTAATTCACCTGGTAGCATCTCCGTGTCGCCAGATGCAGTGATCGTAACTTTACTCAACATCTTTCGAATGATCACTTCGAAATGCTTGTCATTGATATTCTGACCCTGCGGTCGATAAACCTGCTGGACCTCGCGAAGCAGATATTGAGTAACCGCATCACGCCCCAAAATCTCTAGGATCCGGTGCGGGTTTTTCGATCCCTCGGTAACCTGGTCACCAGCTTCAACCCTCTGCCCTTCCTCGACGAGAATTCGAGTACCGGCTGGAATCTCGTAGTCAGCCTCATCCTTGCTTTCCCACACAACTTGAACCAGTTGCTTATTAACCAGGATGCGACCCGCGTGACGCGCTGTTATGACATCGTCTTCCTGCTCAGCCAGAATATTCCCGGCTTCGATATCATCTCCGTCCTCGACAAGAATCTTCCAACCGGAAGGGATCTCGTACTCGTCCTCGATGAGCTTTGAATCGGAAACGAAGACATGGCGGACGCCTTCTATCAGGCGCACCATGGTAATCCCGCCGATCTCTGTCATTACGGCCTCACCCTTTGGTTGCTGGCGGGCCTCGAAAAGCTCCTCAACCCGAGGAAGACCTTGAGTAATGTCACCCCTAGCCTCGGCTGTGCCGCCGGTGTGGAACGTTCGAAGCGTTAGCTGAGTTCCTGGTTCACCAATTGACTGAGCAGCGATGATGCCCACTGCAGCACCCAAATCAACAGGATTACCGCGCGCCAGATCAATGCCGTAGCACTTCGCGCAAATGCCTTGCTTCGCTTCACAGGTCATCGCTGAATAAACCCAGACCTCATCAATTCCGGTAGCATCGACTGCATCGGATAATTCTTCTGTGAGTAGATCGCCGGATTCGACGATTATCTCACCGGTCTCCTGATCAGCCACAGACCCAGCCACGTAACGGCCATATATGCGCTCCGACAGCGTCTGCTTGCCAAAGTTGTCGATCCGGCGAATTTTAATGCCCATATGTGTTCCGCAATCGAGATCTAGAACGATGACATCTTGGGCAACATCCACCAATCGTCTTGTAAGATAGCCAGCATCGGCTGTACGAAGAGCTGTATCAGCCAATCCCTTCCGGGCGCCGTGAGTTGAGATGAAGTACTCGAGCGCTGAAAGCCCCTGCCGGAAGTTCGAGGTAATGGGCACGGAGATAATCCGGCCCTGAGGATCTGCCATAAGACCTCGCATACCAGCCAGCTGGGTTATGGGTCCAAACCCACCTTTGGTTGAACCCGATAAAGCCATCATTGTGACCGGTCCAACGGGATCCATCGCCGCGCGGACCGCTTTCTCAACCAGACCCTTTGCTTCGGTCCACTGCTCAATTGTTCGTTGATATTGTTCGTCTTCGGTGAGCAAACCGCGACGATACTGCTTGTCGATTTGATCAACCCGGTGGCGAGCTTCTTCCAATATCACCTCGCGTTCTTCAGGTATCGTGAGGTCGGAAACGGCGATAGTAATTCCAGAACTCGTCGCGTATTTGAAGCCAAGGTCTTTGATCTTGTCAACCATTTCAATGGTCACGTCATCGCCAAAGCGACGGTAGACACGGTTAACTAATTCGTTTACTTCACTTTTGTCCAGCGATTGATTGACAAATCGCATTCCATCGGGAAGAGAACGATTAAATATTACCCTTCCTGGCGTCGTTTCGATTATTCTATTACGGCATTTGTTATCCGCGTAACGCTTACCTTGGTCGGTGAAATATGTCTCGGTTTTAAGCTTTATCTTGGCGTGGAGGTCGACGTATTCCAAGTCCAAGGCTCTCTCAACCTCGTTTAGGGTGGCAAATACCTTTCCCTCACCCATGCGACCATCTCGCATCACGGTTAGGTAGTAGACTCCCAGCACCATGTCTTTCGAAGGTCCAACAATAGGATGGCCGTCAGCCGGCTTAAGCAAGTTGCGAGTAGCCATCATCTTTGTAATCGCTTCGTTTACCGCCTTTTCTGAGAGTGGCACATGAACGGCCATCTGATCGCCATCAAAATCGGCGTTGAACGCGGCACAAACCAGGGGATGAAGTTGGATCGCTTTGCCTTCAACCAAGATCGGCATAAAGGCCTGAATACCCAGCCTATGGAGGGTAGGCGCCCTGTTGAGCAGGATTGGACGGCCTTCAATAACCTCTTCCAATACCTCCCACACTTCTGGTGGCTGACGCTCGATAATGCGCTTCGCACCCTTGATGTTGCTCGCGTGCCCATATTCGACCAGCTTGCTGATCACGAATGGCCTGAATAATTCGAGGGCCATAGTTTTGGGTAAACCGCACTGTCCCATTTTGAGTGTAGGACCGACTACGATGACTGAGCGACCCGAATAATCGACACGTTTACCAAGGAGATTACGGCGGAAACGTCCCTTCTTTCCCTTTAGCATGTCCGAGAGAGATTTCAGCTGTCGCCGTCCCCGGCGGCTGAGCGCCTTGCCTCTTTGGCTATTGTCGATCAGACTGTCGACGGCTTCCTGGAGCATCCGCTTCTCATTGCGAACGATGACATCGGGCGCACCTAGTTCAAGCAGCCTCTTCAGACGATTATTTCTATTGATGACGCGTCGATACAAGTCATTAAGATCAGAGGTTGCAAATCGACCGCCATCGAGCTGAACCATCGGTCGGAGGTCGGGTGGGATGACCGGAAGTACGGTCAATATCATCCACTCCGGCCGGTTTCCACTCTTGCTGAGTGCTTCCACCACCTGCAAGCGTTTCGTAGCCCGTTTGGCTCCCTGCTTTGAACGGCTGGTCCTTACTTCGCGCCACAATTCTTGAGAAAGTTTGTCTAGATCGGTATTCTTGAGTATGTTGTAGAACGCCTCGGCACCCATATCTGCTCGGAAAACGTTGCCGAATTTACTCTTCAGTTCACGATAGTCTGTCTCATTTAGGAAGGCCATTTGGGCCAAGTTCTCTAGTTGTTCGCGATTCGTGCGTGCCTGTTGTCTGATTCGGGCCAACTTGAGACTAATCTGGTTACCCATCTCTGCGCCAGTTGCGTCAATTTCTTCTTTCAGAGATCCAATCTCGCGCTCATTTTCAGCAACAGCGCTCTCGTGATCTTCCTCCAATTCCTTCTGTCGGGTCGTGAGTCGCTCAGAGGTTGTCTCTTGAACGAGAACAATATGCTCGCGGCCGATTGAATCTCCTTTCGAGGCGATCGTCACGTCACCGAGAACTATATCCTCGTCTACCTCATCGTTCATGGAATTCTCGATGCGCTGCTCGATTACCTGGGCTTCTCGTACAACCTCGTCAGTCGCGGCCGACAGCATCTCATCAAATGAAATCCGAAGGTTTTCAAGGTCGCTCTCACGTTCTGCCAAACGTTCGCGTACCTCTTTGGTCGCTTCATCAATCTCATTGCGATTTTCCTCATGCAAGAGAAGTTCAGCCTCTTCGAGTTCTTCTTCCAGACGTTTTAAAGCTCGTTTGCGAGCCTCTTCGTCGACAAATGTCACCACGTATTGTGCGAAGTAGAGCACGCGATCCAGATTCCTACGGGAGATATTCAGCAGCAGGCCCAAATAGCTGGGAACTCGCCTTGTGTACCAAACATGGGCGACAGGAGCCGCCAGTTCAATGTGCCCTAGCCGTTCACGCCTAACGGCCGCTCTCGTAATCTCCACCCCACATTTGTCGCAAACTATACCTTTATAGCGGACATTCTTGTACTTCCCACAGTAACATTGCCAGTCACGCGTAGGTCCAAAGATCGCCTCACAAAACAGACCATCTTTCTCAGGTCGAAGGCGACGATAGTTGATTGTCTCGGGCTTGGTAACCTCGCCATAGGACCATGATCGAATTTGGACAGGGGACGCTAAACTAATGCGTAAAGAACGAAACTCAGTTGCTTCCACCGGGTGTGACCTCCCAAAAAAAGATGCCGGATCCTTACCGGCTAACGAGAATTAAAAACCGATTACCCTGCTCTCCGTCCACGGACACAGCAAAAGAGCGCTTGGTGCGCACCAACGCTCTCAATTATGTAGCTATGCTATTTCGCCGTGACTATCACCGTGTCCAAGGATAATCAGTCTATTCTTTCGGTGAACGTCGATTTGATAAATCCCTATGCTGTATTGCAAATTGGCAATCATACCATAGGAGTGGGTTCAGGTCAAATAGTTCGAGGATAAATTTTGCGCGTTTATGGGCAACTAATTATTCATCTTGCGGTGAACTACCCACTTTGTCCGACCCGCATCCTCAGGTAGGCTTCCATGAAAGCGTCCAGATTGCCATCGAGTACTGATTGCGCATTCCCAGTTTCGAAGTTCGTCCGGTGATCCTTCACCATCTTGTAGGGGTGTAAAACGTAGGATCGGATCTGATTTCCCCAGCCTGCATCGACATCTTCACCTTTCAGGGCGGCGATTTCTGACTCTTGTTTGCGTCTCTCCAGATCGAATAGTTTGGACTTCAGAATCTTCATCGCTGTTTCGAGGTTTTGGGTCAATGAGCGTTGGTTCTGGCACGATACGACGACACCTGATGGTAAATGCGTGACTCGGACGGCCGTCTCGTTCTTTTGAACATGCTGTCCTCCAGCTCCACTCGCTCTGAACCGGTCTATCCGAAGATCGCTGGTATCAATATCAATCTTTATTTCTTCCGCTACATCGGGCCATACTTCGATTTTGGCGAACGAAGTATGCCGGCGGTTAGATGCGTCGTACGGGGATATCCGAACCAACCTATGGACTCCTCGTTCAGATTTAAGACGACCATAGACGTAATTCCCTTCAACAGATATCAGCGTACTCTTGAGACCTGCTTCTTCGCCTGGACTCACGTCGAGGATATCAATTTTGTAACCGCGCGACTCAGCCCACCGTGCGACCATACGTTGGAGCATCTGGGCCCAGTCCTGGGCTTCCGTTCCACCCGCCCCAGCGTGTATTGCCAAGATGGCGGACTCTTTATCGTACTCGCCAGAGAATAGAGTCAGGAACTCTAATTCGTTGATGGCTTTCGATAGCACCCGCACTTCCAAAGCTATCTCGTCGTTTATCTCGGGATCATCAAGTTCCGCTAACTCGCGAGCGTCTGCAAGCCTTTGGCTCAGCGAATCCCACTTTTTTATCTCCGCACTGAGGGTGGTCAGCTCCCGCATAATTCCCTGGGCTTTTGGGGAGTCGTCCCAGAATCCGGGTTGGACGGTGATTTTTTCCAGCTCTGCTAATTTCTCGATCTTGGTGGTAATGTCAAAGCCGCCCCCGTAAGTTATCTACGGTCTCTTGATATCTGTCTAACTGGACAATTAATTCTTCCATTTTTTCACTCCTATCGTCACGATTCTCCGGTGGTAACTTCGTCCGCTTGAAAAGCGATAACCCCCGAATCAATAAGGCAAGTCTCCATCTACATGTTAATTTGTCTACAAATATTCGCCGGAAGGTCAGGCTTCGAATAGGCTGTCGATAAAGAGGTCGGCATCAAAAGGCGCCAGATCCCCGAGCGCCTCTCCGGTTCCGATAAACCGGACTGGCAAGCCTAGTTCACGATAAATCGGAAAGACCATGCCCCCTTTGGACGTGCTATCTAACTTGGCCAGGACAACACCTGTCACATTGACAGACTCTTTAAACTTCTCCGCTTGGGTGAGGGCGTTTTGTCCTGTCGGCGCATCGAGCACCAGCAATACTTCATGGGGAGCCGCATGTACGCTTTTACGACATACACCGTACACCTTCTCCAGTTCTCGCATTAGATTGAATTTTGTATGCAAGCGACCGGCGGTGTCAATAAAAAGCAAATCGTATCCGCGCGCTCGGCTGGCGCGGATACCGTCGTATGCAACCGCCGCTGGATCTCCCCCCGGTTGTCCAGCGATAAGCGGGACATCTGCCCTCTCACTCCAAATCCGCAGCTGATCTATCGCTGCGGCTCGAAAAGTATCACCAGCAGCGAGTAAAACCTTACGGTTAAGCTTGGTGTAATAATGGGCTAACTTACCAATAGTAGTTGTCTTTCCGGATCCATTAACGCCTACCACCATCACTACGGTCAGTTGTCGGGGTTCTTCCAGCTGGAAATCCGTATTGTCGATAAGAATGCCCCTCATCTCTTCTTTTAGCGCCTGGAGGAGCTGGTCCGATGAATGCATTCCCTCGCTATCAACACGCTTATGAAGGGTCTCGATCAAATCCATCGACGTCGCGATCCCCATATCGGCCTGGATCAGCAGAGCCTCCAGATCTTCCCAGGTTTCATCATCAATTTCACCCATTCCGAGCACGTTAACGATCTGGCCAAAAACAGAACGTCGCGTTCGACTTAGCGAATCTCGAATATCCTTAAACAATGTCAATTCATCCTATTGTGAAGTATTATGTAAAGTGTGGGCTCGTTTGACAATAGCGGGAGATTATATCACCTGGCTTACCCGACGCCATTGAACAAAGCCCTGGTATAAGGAAAACCTTGTGCGTTGGGGGCGATCAGTTTGGTAGGCGATGATAATGACCTTACTCCGCCGAAATATCGACAATCTCACCATCTCCGGTCAATGTCTCAACTCGCATTGCAGCCGATTCCAGTTGAACGCTGCAGTGGGTAGCTAGAATCTGACCCCTTTCGAACAATTCCAATGCTTCCTCCAAGGCCAGATCCCCACCCTCGAGCATGGTTACGGTCTCCTCAAGCTCCTGCAGCGCAGCCTCAAATTTGAGTTCTTTTGGATCCTGTTCATTCATCTTTCGTTGTCCCTTGGTCCAAGTTATTAAGATCTGTATCTACTCGACCGTAACATCGAAATCACCATCAGCAACATGGATTTCGAGTTCCTCACCCTCATTCACGTCCGAAATGGATCGGACAATTGGCCCTTCCTTTTTCTTGACGATGGCGTACCCTCTTTGGAGGGTGGAGACTGGACTTACCGCCACTAATCGAGTATGCGAGATTTCCAGTCGGCTTTTTGCTCGGTCCAGTTGCTGGGCTATGGCACGTTCCAGTCGGCCGTAGAGCCAATCTACGTGCTGGCGTTTTGAGTCAAGGGCGCCTTGTGGAGTAAGGTTCTTTAGAGAACGCGTCAATCCATTCAAGTACACTCTGTGGCGGTGTAAAAATGCCTTCGTATCGCTGTCCAAGTCCCGTTTCAATCCTTGTACGTGCTCCATCATCTCCGCTTTATCTGGCACTGATAGTTCAGCGGCGGCCGATGGTGTAGGGGCTCGCAGATCTGCGACAAAATCCGCGATGGTGAAATCGGTTTCATGACCGACACCAACGATCACGGGATGGTCAGCACGGAATATTGCCCGCGCGACCCCTTCATCATTGAAAGCCCAGAGATCTTCCATCGATCCACCACCACGAGCAATGATGATTGTGTCGATGTCGTTGCGGCCGTCTAGCCACTGCAATGCCCGTACGATCTGGGAAGGTGCATCTGCTCCCTGAACCAGCGTAGGCGCGACCAAAACCGAAACCAAGGGCCAGCGCCTCTTGAGAACAGTTCGAATATCACGCAGTGCCGCGGCATCCGATGAAGTAACAACTCCGATTTTCCTTGGAAAAGCCGGAATCGGAATTTTATGAACTGGCTCAAATAGCCCTTCCGCAGCAAGGCGCTCTTTCAGCTGCTCGAATGTCTTGGCGAGATCACCCCGACCGGCCGGTTCCAAGAGTTCAACGTAGAGCTGGTATTGACCCGTCGCTTCATAGACTGATATTCGCCCGTGGGCAACGATTGCATCACCATCGATGGGCGTAATGGCTGAACGACTGGCAAAAGTCGACCACATCACACACCGAATCTGAGATTGATCATCCTTCAAAGTGAAATAGGCATGTCCAGATTTGGCCTTCGAATAGTTTGACACTTCACCGGTCACTTGCAGTTCGCGGAGCCTGTAATCAATGTCAAACAATTCCTTGATGTAGGCGTTAAGATCCGAAACCGACCAGATCTCGTCTTCGAGAAAATATTGATCATATTGTGGGATCATTTCTCGTTTATGTCCCTTTTGTTCTTAGCAAGCTCCAGCCCATAACAGAACATACTTTATGTCTACTTCTGCAGCCGGTTTGGCAAGTTCGTTTTCGCATTCTATGATGAGTATATTTGTTGGTCAACCCCCGTATGGCAATCAGGCGTCACTCATGCTAGAATCGCACTGATATATAGACAATAATGGAGGTAAAAACTGGAAGGGATCGAATTAGCACATATCTTAGTGGACAGCATTCTTGACAAGAAGGGTGGCAACGTCATCCTTTTGGATATCAGGGATGAAGTTATCTTTACAGACTATTTTCTTATTTGCAACGGGGAGAATGATCGCCAACTCAAGGCCTTAGCCGACGGCATTGAGGAAGATGCAAAGAAAAAAGCGGAAATAGCTCCATGGGGAACCGAGGGGCAGCCGTCCAGCGGTTGGATTCTGCTGGACTATGGAGATTTAATCGTACACCTCTTTAGCCCTGAGAAACGCGACTATTATAACTTGGAAGACCTCTGGAGCGACGGCCACGTTGTGTTGCGAATGCAATAATCCTGGGTGTTTCCGGGTACAGAGATCAAGTTATTCGCGAACCCAGGGCTCGATGTCACGATCCCAGGAAACTAATTCGCCCGCCTCGAAAAAAAGACCTAGTTCGTAATTCGCTGTTTCCTGACTATCAGAACCATGCACGAGGTTACGACCTATTTCAACACCATAATCCCCCCGAATCGTTCCAAGCGGCGCCTCGGCCGGATTTGTAGTTCCCATCGTAGCTCTTGCGATGGAGATGGCATCCTTTCCCTCCCAGGCCATGGCCACAACCGGTCCTGAGACGATATAGGATACCAAACTATCATAAAATTGTTTTCCCTCATGAACGGCATAGTGCCGTGCCGCCAGGCCTTCAGACATTTGGATAAATTTCAAGCCCGCTAGTTTTAGGCCCCGGGTTTCGAAACGGTCGATTATTTTGCCTATAAGTCCACGCTGAACGCCATCTGGTTTTACCAATACAAGTGTCCGCTCCATAGTTTACCTCCCATAGCATAAGCGTTCTTACAACACCAGACGCGTCAGCAAAACGATCGAATGCTCCGCTGTCTGATAATTTGAAGAACGCAGATCTAGTTTCTATTCGTTTTTATAGGTTGTTTAGGGCCAGTCTATATATCTCTATAGCTTTTTGAAGTTGTCCATTTCGGGAATATGCATCACCCAACAACTTCATGAAGCCTGGCTGGTCACGATATGTTTCGACGGCTCCTTCAAGGTCGGCAATTACGTACGGAAGAGATTCGCCAGAGTCGACTAGCGCGGAGTAGGCACTTAGAGCTTCAGTAAGATGACCCGACTGCAATGCGGATTGGGCAACCGATAAATCAGGTATGCCGTGATCATCAAATTGCCGTTCCTCAAAGACCTGGTCGGGAATAGCAGGCTCGTCATAGGCTTCAATCTCTGGGTCTGGAATGATATCGATTTGAGAAGGAGTGAGATCGGCGGCTGGCGCCTGCTCCTCGGCCAATAAGGCTTCCTCCGCTCTCAACCAACCCGTAACGTTCGCCTCATCTAACGAATCTAGCCATGCCAGATCGTCATCTTCCTCATCGGCTTCTTCTTCTGGCTCGACTTCCACTGTATCGACAACATGAGGCTCATCTTCTTCTACATGGTCGATATCTGAGGCAGTCAGAATATCACCACCAGATTCATCGATCAATTCCAACTCAGCGCCAAATTCGAATTCCTCTTCCAGAACATCGACCGCCTCCGACATCATGGCGGCAATGTGAGCGGCTTCCAAGTCGATTGATACTTCCTCTTCTATTTGTGCATCTTCCGGTTCTATCTCAATAACCGGTTCTTCCATGTGGGTGTCGAATCCATTATCAGACGTATCGTCTACCTCCGGCTCAATGCCAACTCCTATCGCAAGTTCCTCAAGCCAGAATAAAGCTTCCCCTTGATCTGTTGGCATTTGGACATCCGCGAGCGCGGACTCTAGCTCCTCATCACCCTCTCCAACAGCAGGCTCGTCGACCACTTTCGTATCAGCATCGAAGACAAAGGTCATCAATTCATCCTCTGATGCTCCTTGCTCAGCAGCTAATCGCTCTAGCCAGTCCATGGCTTCGTCCGGATCATCCGGTACCTCTGTCGCCAAACCGCCACCTTCCTCGGTAGCACCGACCATTTCTAGATCGAACGCTGCTTCCATGAACTCGTCAGGCACAAGGTCACTCACCTCTTCGGTCAGCTCCTCCCCGGTTAAACCCTGCGCTAGGGCGATTTGTTCTAGCCAGGCCATTGCCTCTTCCGGATCGGATGGAACATCCTCTGCGGTGAGAGAATCGATTTCATCTACCGCTTCTGTCGATTCGATTGGTTGCCAATCCATGGTCTCTGACTCGATGGACGACGACGCAAATACCTCCTCTTGAACGGGTTCAAGCGCAGGAATATCGTCGGCGGCTGCATCAAGTTTCTCCAGTTCCAAGAGCCAGGAAGGTTGATCCTCGATCGTTTCTGTTGTCGGGGAATCGATCTCAGCTATCAGGCTCGAGGTCTGAATCTCAAGGAGTTCATCAATCGCCGACTCATCACCAGCGATGATCTGGTTAAACCAATCAATATCAGCACTCTTATCTTCTTCGAGAGAAAGCGTTTCATTAACCATCTGCTCGCTAAGCCAGTCAGGTACTTCCTGGCTTGGAATGGTTTTTCCTTCCTGACCCAGAGCTGGGACCTCAACCTTATCGTCTTCAGATACGTAAGCTGACGCTGGTTCTCTGTTCGACGCCTCATCGAGTATATCGGCCTTCAACCAATCAGGAATGAAATCTTCATCACGCAAACCGCCAAGAGAATCTAGATTGCTTCCAGCTCCTAAAAAAGTGTCGTCGGATGCAGTCTGGCTCGCCGCGAGCTCCTCCAACCACTTCAACTCACCATCCAGGTCATCCCGTTCGTCGTCCTGGCTATTTCCGGGATCTTCTAGTGCGCCATTCATCGCATCCTCCGTAGATTTTTTTGCCCCACCCTGCTGATCTGCAAAATCCTTCTCTATATAATAATTCTTCGTCCCGATATCGGAAGTTGAAACATCTTCATCATCCGAACTTGCTGCGACGGACGTTTCCAGATCAATCGTACCTTCTGAAAAACCTGTTTCATCACTGGCTATCGGCCGTTCTTCATCGATATTAACTATATCACTAAGCCAATCCGGTAAAACTGCGCCCGCAGATAGCTCCGCGGTATCACCACCTTCGCGGGTGATATCATCGACAATATCTGCCTCATCGCCACTGGCATTCTTTTCTGATTGGCTGCTGAGGCCTACCGCATCGTAAAGCCAATCGGGTGGATCAATGGCGTCTGATGGATCTTCGGAAATCTCATCCGGCCATTCAGAGGGAGTCGACTCCCTCGGTATCTCATCCTCAATATCATCTGGAAAAGCCATATTATCGCCTGAGGGCATAGGGTCGTCCTCTTCGATCGGGTAGTTTGATATCATCGCGTCTTCGTGGAGTAAGGCTGGAAATTCATCCTCTTGGACCAACGCATCTCCATGAGCGCCTTGGAAACGCCCATTGCCTGCGACAAGAGCAGCTGCCATCATTGTTTTCGCTTGCCGATATTCACCTGGAATATCAGCTTGTCCAGGCAAATTCAGAATTGTTTGAGAATGCGTCTCTCCGCCATCTCTATGCGGTGCATCCATCCATGGTTCGTCGACGATACTCCCATGAAGGGTTGCGTCATCAGCGGGAAGAAGATTCTTTGGACCGAAAGAGTTTACTCCGCCATCTGGATCCAATGGATCGTCAGTGGGTCCACCGGTAAAGGAGTCCTGCCGGTCGAGGTTGCTTGGAGATTCAACTGATCCCGTTTCTTTCCGTCTGTTATCATCCAGTGATTGCGAGAACTCCCTCAACCAATCGGGCATCTCCTTAGGATCGGCAGCTTCGCCCTCGGTACGGCTGCTCCAATCTGATTCATCGCTATATCCAGCTCCCGCAACCGGCACAAAATCGATTTCTTCTATCAGGACTTGTCTCGGAATCTGCTTTTGGTCAATCTTGGATAGAACCTGGGCAACAAGCGTATCCTCGTTAAGGTCAGCCATCTGAGGAAGGGTCAGCGAGCGGACTCTCATAAGATGCTGTTGTGCCTGGTCAGGTCGACCAGAGGCGAACCAAACGCCTGCAAGAATCGCATTGGCTTTGATGCACAGCGGTAGTATATCGACGATTTTCAGGGCCAACCTTGCGGCATTTTTTGGTTTCTGATCTAGATATAAGGTCTCGGCTAACATTAACTGGAGATCGATGCGAGCAGGATTTTCTGAGAGAAGTGCTGAGAACTCATCGGCAGCCAGACGATAGAGAGAGCCTCGTAAATAGAGGCGGGCAAGAGCCGTCCTTGTCACATCGATTTGGTTAGGCGCCTCTCCGTCACGACGGGCATAGAGTTCGGAGAGCTCGACCAATATCGCCCGGTTATATGGGTCGATATCGAATGCTCGCTCCATATGCCAAATAGCTCTCGGAAGATCGTCACCCTCCGAATGGGCGACGGCGAGTCCTGCGTGGCTGATGATGTTCTCTGGATCGGCGCTCAAAACGCGCTGGAAAATGTCTGTCGCATCGCCGTAGTTCTGGAGTTCGAGGAGAGCCCGTCCAAAGAGTTGGTACGTCTCAACGTGACGAGGGTGTTGCTCTAATATATTACGACAATGGGCGACAGCCTCATCCAATCGGCTCTCATCTATCAGATCGACAATCTGTTTCAAATAGTCTCGCAGAGCGATTCGACCCACGTATTGCCTTCCTGTTCGTCACTACACCGGAGAACATAAATATTATGCAAAGTTTCTATCAAATTAGCAAATGGAGGTCGCGCAATTCCGACAGTACATATGTCATGTCCTGTTCCTGACCGGACGATGGACCAAGAGGATCGGATACATCATCATATCCGATCAGCCGGTAAAGTGTATTCAATACGCCATGGGAGAGCGCGGTTGGATGATATCCACCTTCAAGTACAAACAGGATATTGCCGCTACATAGATCATCTGCCAAATCTATGAGCTTCGCCGATAAGTTCGAATAGCCGCCGAGCGATAACGCCGCCGATGCCAACGGATCTATCCAGTGAGCATCATAACCGGCAGACACGAGCACGAGGTCTGGTGAGAACTCCTTGACCTTAGGTCGTATTAGATCGTTAAACGCTGCCAAATACCACCTATCTCCAGCACCCGGAGGAAAGGGAATATTGACCGTATACCCGTGTCCAGGGCCAGTACCGACCTCGCCGATCGCACCCGTTCCAGGGTAAAAGAAGTAGCCAAACTGGTGAATTGATACGTACAAAACAGTCGGATCGGCGTAAAAAATTTCCTGGGTTCCGTTCCCGTGATGGACGTCGAAATCGACAATCAAAACACGCTCCGCACCGTGCACTACTTGCGCTTGTCGAGCAGCCACGGCGATATTGTTGAAGAGACAGAATCCGCCAACCCTGCCTCGTTCGGCATGATGGCCTGGCGGTCGAACCAAGGCCATGCCGTTTCTGGCTTTGGATTCCATTATAAGATCACAGAGTTTGGTTGTGGTTCCCGCCGCATCCAGTGCCAACTTGAAGCTTTCAGCGGTAGTATACGTGTCCGCATCAAGATGTCCACCGCCACGTTCACATGTTTGCTGGATCCTTTGAATCAATGCCTTGCTATGTACACGGGCAATCTGCTCTATCTGCGCTGGATTTATGTCAACTTGAGAGATTTCGGACAGAATGTTTGTGGATTCCAGTAAGTCCATGATAGCCAACATTCGTTGAGGACTCTCTGGATGTCCGGGTTGTGAATGCTCGAGCGAAGGTACATAACCGAGAACCGTGTTCATGCAACCATCCTTTGTTTCTTCGGACGTTCGACTTAAGGCACCCATGGTATATGCAAACTCTCTATAATAATACTCGCGAAAGCATAACTTAAACAAAAAAGGAGTGTGATCGTTATTGATCACACTCCTTGGATGGCAATTTACCCTAACTTATTCCGGCGGTGAGTTACCCCCACCACTTGCACTCGGCGAAGCTGCAACAAGCTCAGCTTCTGGAAGTATTGGTGGTGCTTCCCTCTTGGAGGTCATAATTGACCAAACCAGGGTAGCGGCCAAACCGGCAACAACTGCCCAACCAATGACACCCAGGTCTTCGACCTGGATGATGATCGGTGCGACTATCACAGCGACCAGATTTACCACCTTGATCATGGGATTTAGGGCAGGTCCCGCTGTATCCTTCATTGGGTCACCGACGGTGTCGCCCACTACACCTGCCATATGTCGTTCTGAACCTTTACCAAGATTATGCTCCGGATCAGACGGTTCGTCTTCGATTAGTTTCTTCGCATTGTCCCAAGCGCCACCAGCGTTGTTCATATATACGGCCAATAACTGGCCTGACAAGATGATTCCTGCAAGGTAACCTCCGAGCGCTTCGACACCTAGTACCAGACCGACAAGAATCGGGGTAAGGACGCCTAGCAGCGCTAGCGGAACCAGTTCTTTCTGGGCTGCCGCAGTTGAAATGGCGACAGGTGTTTGGTAATCGGGTTCGACCTTTCCCTCAAGGACGCCCAAGCTGAATTGGCGTCGTGACTCCTCGACTATGAGAGAAGCCGCTCTCCTCACGGACTGGATGGCGAAACTCGAGAACAACCATGGCAAAGCACCCCCTAAGAGAACGCCGACAAAGACTTCTGGAACGTCGACCCTAATGCCGACACTCTGAATACGTTCAGCCAAGGGAATCCCCAGCGTCTCTTGTGCCCGGCTAACATCGACCATGAACGAACCGAATAATGCAACAGCGGCGATCACGGCCGATCCAATGGCCACGCCCTTGGTGATTGCCTTGGTCGTATTACCGACGGAGTCCAAGTCAGCCATGATTTGCTGGGCAGCCTTGGTCTCTGGGTCATCCTGCCCGGACCAGGCCATCTCGCCGATTCCATTGGCGTTGTCGGCGATGGGGCCGAATGAATCCATTGCTACATTGTTCCCCGTCAGCGTAAGCATTCCGATACCGGTCATGGCGACGCCATACAGCACGTAAGTAACACCGCTAGTTTCAGGGCTAGAGAAAATAAGAATCGAGGAGAAAATAGCGATGGCGATGGTGACGATTGCCCAGACAGATGATTCATAACCAACAGCGACACCTTGGAGTATCAGCGTTGCCGGACCCGTATCAGCCGATTTCTTTATGCTTTTAACGGGATTGGCTTCTGTTCCTGTGAAGTGCTCGGTTAACCGGTCTATTACGATGGCCAACAATACACCAATCGTCGTCGCCAAGAACGGCCGCCACCAACCTCCAGGAATATCATCCAAGTAGATGTAGGCCACCAATCCGAAAAAGACGATGGACATCGCTGCCGAGGAGAGGAAGCCCTTGAAAATCGCCTTCATGGCGTCACCAGACTGACCCGATCCTTCACGAACAAGGTATGTTCCGATAATCGAGGATACAACCCCGATGCCGCGTACCAGCAGAGGGTAGATAATCCACTGGACGTCTCCCGTAATAACCATCAGGGCCAACCCTAATATCAATGCCGAAACAATAGTCACTTCGTAGGACTCGAATATGTCCGCAGCCATGCCAGCGCAGTCTCCCACGTTGTCGCCAACAAGATCGGCCACAACAGCCGGATTTCTAGGGTCATCTTCTGGAATTCCAGCTTCTACTTTCCCGACCAAATCTGCGCCTACATCGGCCGCTTTGGTAAATATACCGCCACCTACTCGCATAAATAGGGCGATAAGCGTACCCCCGAAGCCAAAGCCCAGTAGCGCGTCTGGCGCTGCAGGTCCCATGAATATGAAGATAATGGTTCCTCCAAATAGACCCAGGCCGTCGGTCAGCATGCCGGTGATTGTTCCCGTTCTATAGGCGATCCGCAACGCTTCACCGAAGGATCGACGAGAAGCGGATGCCACGCGTACGTTCCCTTGAACCGCCATTCGCATTCCCAGTTGGCCAACGGTCATGCTGAAGAGAGCTCCCATGACAAAGGCGGCCGCCCTGGAGACGCCGACAACAAGCTTGATGGCATCTTCGTCCAGGCTAGAGAAGCGGTGTATCGCCTCTGGAGACGGTGGAACTATAAACACACTGAAGAACAAGGCGATGGTTAGGATCGCTATTAGAGGCAGAATGCGTTTTGCCTGGCTGTTTAAATAGGCATCAGCTCCTGTCTTGATCGCCCCCCATACTTCCTGCATCCTCGGCGTGCCCATATCTTCACGTAGGATTTGACTCCGTAGAAATATTGCGTACAAAAGTCCGAGGATGGCTATGGCCACAACGCCCCAGATCGCAATCGTCTCGTAGACCGTCAGATCAAGTACATGCATAATACAACTCGCTCCATATCATTTACTTTGACGAACTGGTTGACGATGAAACTGCCCGAGTGCCACGACTCGATATGAGAATATTCAAGATGGATTAACTGGGAAATCCGAAGCATTGTAATCCAACTTAATAACATGTCAAATAGTTGTGCTATATTTCACTTAAGTCAATTCAGATACGATTAGCTGAAGAATTCGTTAAGCGTGCATCTGAGAGGTAGAACTTCCTGGCGTCTAATAACGAAGGATGGTTTTGACATGTCCAACGATCACCGACTCAATCCACACCAGACGATCTCGCTGAGCGATTTCCCCACAACGGCTCAGCAATACCATGCTGACCGGGATTCGGCCGAAGATGAGTTCGACGCTTTGCGTGATGAGTTGATCGAATACCAGCGCCGGCTTTATGCAGACGGATCAATGAAATTGCTCGTCGTACTGCAAGCAATGGATGCTGGTGGAAAGGATGGGACCATCAGGCGGGTCTTTAAAGGGGTCAATCCACAAGGTGTACAGGTAACATCTTTCAAGGTACCGACTCGCCATGAACTCGCCCGTGATTTCCTATGGAGGATTCACAAAGCCGTGCCTGCCAAAGGAATGATCGGCGTCTTTAACCGGTCGCATTACGAGGATGTTCTTGTCGTACGAGTCCACGATATCGTCCCGGAAGAGGTTTGGAGGCCGCGCTATGCTCATATCAATGCGTTCGAGAAACTTCTCGTGGAATCAGGGACGACTATCCTGAAGTTTTATCTGCACATCTCGAGCGATGAGCAGAAACAGCGGTTTCAGGCAAGACTTGATGAGCCGGACAAAAACTGGAAATTCTCTCTCGAAGACCTAGAGAAACGCAAGTTATGGGATGATTATGTAGCCGCATTCGAGGAGATGCTCGAGAAAACTACTACCCCATGGGCTCCCTGGTACGTCGTTCCAGCAGACCAGAAATGGTACCGCAATTTAGCTGTAACACGGGTCCTGGTTGATACTATCAAAACTCTGGATCCCCAATATCCAAAGCCTGAACAGGATTATAGCGGCGTATTCATCGAGTAGGTGACCGACTTCGTCCATTCAATGAATCGGGATTCTTGGGATCTATGAATTCGGATGTGGAACCGGTGGATCTAATCCGGAAAGGATTACACGAATTCTTGGTCGTCTTCGAAGGGCGATAACTTGATTTCGACCAGATCCGGGTCGGGTTCCCCGATTTCGTTTTCAGACAACTCTTGATCCGGAAAATCACTGGAATCATGATCGTCGTCAACCGGTTCAATTATCTCTTCACCTGGTGATTCATCGGCGAGCACGATGGGTGGACCGACGTGATAGGGATCGGCATGTTCGTTCCCACAATAGGGGCAGATGCTCCACTGCAGCTCCAGCAAGGCGTTACAGTCTGTGCAAGCTCTTCGAAGACGGGTATGGCAATGGGGGCACAAGATCCAATGTGGATCGACAGTGCGCGAACATCCCGGACATGCAGGTCGTTCTTCGATTTCCTGCAATAATGCCTCTTCTTCGAGAGCTCTTTCGTACGCTTCAGCGAGCGTCTCGGGTGGTCGCAGTATTAGATAAATCACCAGCCCTACAATCGGCAGGAGGGCAACAACCAGGGCAGCCAGAATTTGAGCGAATGGATCGCGCGATCGATTTCGCATATCCCGGAAGGTCCAGATTATTAAGCTAATCCACAATGCAGCGATCAAGGCACCGGATATGGAAAAACAGACGGTTGTGTAGGCAACAAATGTCTCTAGTGATGGCAAGGTCATAGCCAGATATTCAGCTTAATTCTAGAAATATCCCGAGCAACGAAGTAAAAAAATTATGTCATTATTAAACAAGATGTTGAGATCTAAAATACCACATAATTACGGTTAAGCTAGGGAGTATAGAAACGGTTTCATTCTTAGCGCGATAAGGCGCGAATCTTCTGTAAAAGGGCGGTATATCAACACAATTCCTGGTTGCCTTCGTTACTGGGCTTTTTCAATAATCGCCGCATACATGGGACCTTCAGACTCGATGATCTTACTGACCATCCATCCAGCACTGTTGCTTATCTCTTCCATCTCCTCTTTCGAGACTAACAAGTAATCAAACCAAAGTCCCTTCAAATTCCGATATCGGACGCGAATTCGGACCTGGCCTATCATTCGACCACGTCGTCGATTTCTCTCGTGGCAGGCTAGATGAAGCGGATCATCGGTCAATCGTGGGTTCAGGCTCGTGGTAACAATTCTGGCTTCAGGGGATGTCATTTTGTAGAACCGGCGAAGCAACCACCTTGCTCTTCGCTTATCGGCGAGGAGACCGAAGTTGTTTCCCATCATGATGATGGTTTCAAAGGTACCCAGCCTTGAGCTGATCTGGGTTACCGGCATTAAGGCTGTATCGCGAACACCTCGCCGTTTGACGACCTCTATCGCCAGGGGAGAATTATCCAGAGCAACTACATCATGCCCTCGATTTTGCAGATACAGCGAGTGTCTACCGGCGCCGCTGCCAAGGTCAAGAATTCGACCTCTCACGGCATTCATCGCCTCCTGCTCGTACTCGTCCCATTCGTCAAAATCTCGGAAATAGCTCGCTGGCTCACCAGATACATCAAGATTGCCATCGTCGCGTTCGATGATAATCTGAGCTTTCTTCCCTTGGTAATAATCATGGAGGGCATGTCCAAAGGCGTCTTCATGGTCTTTCATTGGAACCTTCTTTAGAATGCAAACCTATTTGATAACCCGTTAGATGCTCGAATAACGTGTATATCGCAAATCTGAATATTCGGCGGCTGCCCGGCTTTTGGAGCACCATTCGTATCCATTCCTATTTCAAAGAATACTCCTATGCTATTTTACATCCCTTCGACCGGAGTAGTAAGAGAGCAAGAGAGATCTGGAATGCTGTACGCATGATAATCAGCGTTCTGAATAACGAATCGATACTCAATACCAGAGCGCGAACAGATCTAATTGAGGGCTTTAATAACATGACCTGGATCACTGATCCTTTCCTGTATAATAGGGCTTGCTCGCTGACAACCTTTTAGTCGACTAATTGAACCAACTGAATCCAGAAGGAGTGATTATCGTGTCCAACAATGCGACAGGCCATGATTCACCGGAACGACGCAAGATATCGATCCTTGATCTTGCCAATCAAAAATCCTTGGGAAAGCTTGTTACGATGCTCACCGCTTACGATTACTCCTCTGCCTTGCTCGTAGACAATGCCGCAATCGATATTATCCTCGTCGGCGACTCACTGGGTATGGTGATGCTTGGCCTAGATAGTACCGTGCCTGTTACTATGGATGAAATGATCCATCACTGTCGAGCAGTTGCCCGCGGAGCGCGATTTGCCCTCCTCGTAGGAGACATGCCGTTCATGTCATACCAGGCCGATGTCGCCGAGGCTATTCGAAACTCAGGTCGATTCTTGAAAGAAGGGAGGATGGACGCGGTCAAGCTCGAAGGAGGCACGGAGGTAGCCGGTACTGTCCGGGCTATTGTGGATGCTGGCATTCCAGTCATGGGCCATATCGGTCTCACGCCACAATCGGTATCCAAACTTGGTGGTTATAAGGTCCAGGGAAAAACCGCCAAAGATGCGTCTCGCTTGCTACAGGACGCCATCATTCTAGAAGACGCGGGCTGCTTCTCGATCGTCCTTGAAGCCATCCCGGAACCAGTAGCCGAAGTGATATCGAGACGCCTGCAAATTCCGACTATCGGCATCGGCGCCGGAGCGAAATGTGATGGTCAAGTGCTCGTCTACCACGATCTCGTCGGACTTTTCGATCGCTTTACACCTAGATTTGTCAAGCAATACGCGAATGCGGGACAGATAATTCAGGACGCAGTAGCAACATTCGCCGATGAGGTTCACAAAGGCGACTTTCCCTCAGCCGAACATACCTACGCTATTGAAGAGGCTGAATTAAGCGCCTTTTTGAAATCCGTAGAAAGCAAATCTGATGATCTAGCTTAATAGCGACCTAGAACCGCGAAACGGCGAAGGTATGGTTTTTGAGCATATGGGCGAGGAATCGTTGACAAATGTCGCCGTAATAGGGACCGGCGCTATGGGCAGTTTATTTGCGGCCCAGTTATCCTCCAATGCCGCTGTAACAATCGTCGGAAGCTGGAAAAATCAGTTGTCGGCGATTGAGGAATCTGGGCTATTTCTGACAGATTTGGAAGGCAATCAGACTAACCATGCCCTGGCGGTGGGTGAGTACGATTCGGTCGAGGGTCCCTATCAGTACGCCATAATCCTGGTCAAAGGCTGGCAAACAGTACGAGCGGCCGAAACGGTGAGGGAAATTCTTGCCCCCGATGGATTGGCCGTAACGCTTCAAAACGGGCTGGGCCATTTCGAAATATTGGCTGCTTTAGTAGGTGAATCCCATTCTGCCATAGGGGTGACCTCAGAAGGAGCCATGATCGTCGGTCCGGGTCGAACGCAGCACACGGGTATCGGAATAACCCATTTAGGGACATCACCGGCAACTGAAAAACGGCTTGAGAAGATGGCCCGTCTGTTACAGCGTTCCGGGTTCGAGACCCGGCTTACAGCGGATTTGGATGGTCTCGTCTGGGGCAAATTGGCCATCAACTCTGGAATCAATCCGCTTACAGCATTACTTCAGGTACGCAATGGTTTCTTGTCGACGGACGTGATTGCGCGAAGCCTGATGTGCCAGGCCGCCGAAGAAACAGCGGCTGTCGCAAAAGTCCAAGGCATTCGATTGCCATATGTAAATGCCTCAGAGATGATTATTGATGTCGCAGAGGCGACAGCCGCAAACCGTTCGTCGATGGCCCAAGACATCGCGAGAGGGGCTCCAACAGAGATCGAGTCAATCAATGGGAAGGTTGTGCATATCGCCGCCGAACATGGCCTCGAAGTTACGGTAAATCGCGTGCTGTACCAACTGGTCAAAAGTCAGATTGCAACGGGCGACTGGAGGTCTGAGATCAGCAAACTCCCCAGAGGAATGAGAGATCAATTCAGGTATCTGGCGAATCAAGGGAATCACCCATGATTGTTACAGGCGCTGTTAGCGAAGTCCGGTCAATCCGCAATCGGGATAGATCCGCTCAATGGGGTTTCGTACCGACCATGGGTTATCTACACGAAGGACACCTATCCCTCGTTCGACAGGCTAGAAAGGAAAACGAGGCGGTGGCTGTATCGATATTCGTAAATCCGCGCCAATTCGGCCCGGAAGAAGACCTAGATACTTATCCTCGCGATTTTGAGAGGGACATCCGTATGCTGGCTGAACAGCAGGTCGACCTGGTTTTTACTCCCGATATGGAGACTATGTACCCTCAGGGATTTCAGACTTATGTTTCCGTGGAACAGATGTCCAGAGTTCTCGAAGGGAGGAGCCGCCCTTCCCACTTTCAGGGAGTCACAACTGTAGTCGCAAAATTGTTCAACATCGTCCGTCCCACAAAATCATATTTTGGACAGAAGGACGCCCAGCAGTGTGTCGTGATCAAACAAATGGTTAAGGATCTCGATTTCGAGCTGGAGATCGTTATTTGTCCAATCGTTCGTGAGCAAGATGGCTTGGCGATGAGTTCGCGTAACGTACGCCTGTCTCTGGAGGACCGTGCCGCAGCTCCCATCATCTACAACTCACTAATAGAGACTTCCAAGAGATTTAGAGCGGGAGAACGAAACGGAGATAAGTTGCGTCAAGTCATGCACGACATGTTAGCAACCGAAGCCAGGGCACGAATCGACTATGTCAGCGTCGCCGATCCTGCAAGCCTCGAAGAATTGTCGATTGTTGAACGCGGGGCTCTTCTCTCAACCGCGGTCTACTTCGGGAGTATTCGGCTGATCGACAATATGCATTTGGAATAAGGTTCGCTCAAAATGATCTCGATTCTGGCGTTAATTGTTGCTCCAGAATCCGATTTCGCCGTTGGCTAATGGCACGGCTTCACCTCCATGCACTGGAACAACATATAGGCGTGTACGGTCACCTTCTTGCATCGGTACTATAAGGGCGTCGCTATCTGGAGACCAAATGCGATGGCTTAATGCATACTGATCGAAATAGGGAAGGAATTGGCTTACAAAAACTCGCGAAGGTTCAAAAGACGCCAGCCATCGGGGTTCGCCCTCTGAGATGTCGATGACCCATAATTCCAAGAGAAGACGGCGCTCCTGGACGGCCGGCTTTGATAGAGATTCTTTCATGCTCGTCGCTGAATCAACATGGACAGAATCTTCGTTTAGATCGGCGAACTTAAGATAGGCGATGGATCGGCCGTCGGGTGACCAAAAGAAGGCTATGGTTGTGTCGCTAACCAGGATCCGGCGATCACCAGATTCCGCGCTCACGAGCTGTAAAGGGCCATAGAACGCAGGTTGCCGATCACTTGATCCGATATATGCCAGTACTTGTTCTACTGGGCTCCAGCTCATAGCAATAACACCTCTCTCCTGCTCCTGCTGGAATGTTTCGCCATCGATTCCTTGAATGGTGAGGTGACTCCTTCCTGCAGATCCGCTCTGGGCATAAGCCCAGTACTGACCATCGTATGAGATTCCGGGTGCCTGAAATAAACCCGGGTCGGCGATATTTCCACCGACATCCCCGAATTCCCTGTCGAGGAATGCAAGCCTTGCTTCTTCCCCGGAAAGACCTGAATGAATTAAGATCTCCTCTCCACCAGGATCCCAATCCCAATAAAACGGCTGCCCAAAGGCCACCGCTCGACTCTGTGGAGTGGGCTCAACGGTAGCCAGATGGAGCGCCAATCCATCGGCATGATTGGTCAAGAAACTTACTTCGCTGCCATCCGGCGCCCAGTACAGGTAAAAAGGCCGGTCGGCTTCGTCCTGATAAAGGATATTAAACGCCCCTGATTCCTCAGCCCCATCGCGATCTTGAAAAGAATATAGAGTGTCTTCGCTGACCACGGCTATTTGAGATCCATCTGGAGACCAAGCTGGAAACTGATACGAACGCCCATTCCCTGTTATTTTATTTCGATCGCTTCCATCGGGCGCCGAAGTATACAACTGCTGATCGGCGGCTATGTAGGCAATTCTGCTCGAATCTAGCGAACCGGTCTGCTCACTGATTATTATTTCCCGGCTCTCCCTCCGTTGTTGATAAAGCCGGTAAATCACAGCAACTGGCGTGGCAGCCACCGTGCACAACATCACAATCAGAAGGCATGACGCGAGCAATTTTGTTGGCCAACGTCTTACCGTGACTTCCCGGAAACCATCGTTCTCTGAACTGTCTTCGTACATCTTCTATTCCCCACGATACACTACACCCATTCATTGTGGCAAGGAATTGGCTGAATTGTCGTGATTGCGATTACCAGGATGCCGACACGGTCCTCTTCCGCAGTTCACCATCCTTGATTCAGCCGATCGTTATGGTGATAACCTCCATTCGACAAACTCGAAGAGCGATTCGAATTGCAGCCAGTGAAAAAGTTCTTCCAAAGTGCTTTCTTCTTGGCGAATGGTTCCCTGATCACCGGAATAAGTGCAAGCTGAAAAGCACAATTTGAATCCGTCCTCACTCGTTGATTGAATCATCGAATGTGGTACATTTCGCGTGTGACAGGATTCCCTAACGAGACGACAGCCCGTCCTGGAGTTCAGTGGATTCTGCGCCGTCGTTGTGAATATTTATGGATACCGTCAAATCTGGTATCAGGTTCCATTCTTATCGATGGATAAAACATATGAATCGCTCTGGTGACCAAGGGGCGCTAATCACCAATCGCTCCCGTTTCACCACACTGGCGTTGACCAGTCTAGTCAGTACGATTTTACTTGTGATGGCCGGGAGCTTCGTGCGTGTGACCGGATATGGTTTAGGCTGTCCCGATTGGCCCCTGTGTTATGGTCGGGCAGTACCGCCTATTGAGCTTGGTGCCTGGGTCGAGTTCGGGCACCGCCTTATTGGAGGGGTCGTGGGCATGCAAATTGCCGGACTAACCTGGCTAGCCTACAAGAACCACAAGGATGAGAAGTGGATATGGCGTCCGGCGATAATTACTTCTGTACTACTCCTCATACAAGTTGTCTTGGGCGGTCTACATGTGCTAAACGAACTGCCCAGGTGGACGGGACTTGTGCATACAAGCGTGGCGACGGCTATTGTCGGATTCCTTGCCCTCTTGGTCGCCGTCTCCCAGCCAAAGCTGATTGCCATCAGCGGTCGATTTGATCGATCATTTGATCTCAAAAAGATGCAGAGGTGGACTTTACTTTGTGCTGGTTCTGTCTATCTACTTATCCTGAGTGGATCGCTTGTGACGAGAACCGGCGCCTCGTTGGCATGCCCCAGCTTCCCTCTTTGCGGTATTAGCGAAGTCCCTGATAGTTTGCGGAACTTAGTGACGATTCAGATGGTCCACCGCATCATAGCCTTGATAGTTCTTATCGTGGTCTCATATTTGCTATTTAATATGCTCCGAAATGGGCACGGTGAGAGAGAACTTAATAATTTGTCCTATGTGTTGATAGTACTTTTGCTCGTTCAGGTTGGACTGGGAATCAGCAATGTGTTATTAGGCCTACCCTTATGGTCGCGAATTCTCCACTTGGGTGCGGCTACATCGATATGGACGGTACTGGTCATTCTTGCCATTCTTTTTCAGCAGCCCCAGATGGTTACGCAAGTTGGCGAATCGACGCCCGTTACCCCTACGCATGGCCACGAGGCAAGCTCCTAACGTTCTGGGCTAATCGGTATTTTGGCGTGCAACAAACATCGGCTCCTCCACCTCAAACTTCTAGCAATTCCTCGGACTGTAATAATATGTCCGGCTTGTTGCTGGTGATATTAGTTTCTCTCTGGATCGTGTTTGTTAGCGGTGCGTTACATATTGTTGCCTGGACCATAGAGCAAATGTTGCTGGTCATGGGGCTGACATGGCCGAGTTGGGCATGGTTTCTGATCGCTCTAGGTCAGGGCATGTTAATTGCCCTGGCGGCTATTCCATTATCCAGGATGTGGCCTTCAGATAGATATCGCGCGGTGTTCAACGTGTGGGCTCTGAGCTCTGTATTCGTATTGATTCTTTCACCGATCAAGCTGATCCAGCCGCCATCAACTCAGCTCGCCAACCTCCTTCAAATTATCCTGGTGGGTATCTTCTTAACACTGATAATAGCCCATTTAAGGCATCGTGATCGCGAGCTTCGGCTGAGATCGGGCAAACCTGCTGCGGCTCAAATGCTTGCCCTCATAATTGCCATTATTGTCATATATCCTTGGCTTGCCTGGGGGGCACTCGGTTCGGCTCTCGATACGGTGCTGAACCTAATTTCTGGGTTGCTCTTTGGCTTTACGGCCGCCTTACTTCTCACTTTTTACTTGTTCATTCCCTTGCGCCGAACAAGTACTGGGATTGGACGGGACCTGATCCTTGGTGGTCTGGCTACCGGGACGGCCCTCTTAGTGATGACATCGTCCTTTGGTTTCAATGGCATTCAGATTCTCCTGATGTTATTCATTCCAGCCCTCTGCATTGCGATAGCTGGGGTTGGATGGTATGGACATATTGAGGGAGATGGGACGAATTGGTTAGCCATCTTTTTGCTCATCGGTCTTACTGTCGCGGCGCCCATGGTATTCATCGATCCCGATGAGTTGGTGCTGTTACTCGCCTTTGGCACCAAAGACATACCGTACTGGGCATTTGCCGCCGCGATCACCTCGATGCTTATCGCCTGCAGTTTTGGCGCCGTCATTATACTGGCCCGCCGTCATTTGACTGGATCCAAACCACGCATGCCCATGCTTGCCGTCATGATTCTTTGCTGGGTAGTTGGCGCCTTTATTTTCATAGGACTCGGACAGCCAGGATTACATGGCGACCAGTTATTCGTGATCATGGAGGACCAGGCCGATTTGGATGGGATCGAGTTTTCGGCCGGCAGCGATGGAAGACCAGAGTTGGTCTACGACCAGCTGGTTGAACAGGCTGAGAATAGCCAGGCTGATATACGTCGTGTTCTGGATACCTTCGGCATAGCCTACACTCCGTACTATCTCGTCAATGGCCTGGCAGTGAATGGTGGTCCGGTTCTTCGATTGTGGCTAGAAAGACGGTCGGATGTTGATCGCGTCATTGACAATCCCGTGCTTCGCCCACTGCCATCACCGGAGGAGGCCAGATACGGCAACGATGACGGGCCAAGGGAACCAACATGGAACCTCACCCGAATCGGCGCTGATCGCGTATGGCGTGATTTTGGCGTTGATGGGGAAGGAATCGTGATTGGTCACGCCGATTCCGGTGTTCAGGGTACTCACCCCGAATTGATCGCTTCATATCGGGGATATAGGAGTGGTGACGACTACAACTGGTACGATCCCTGGTACGGGTCACTGTCTCCGGTCGATTCCAGCGGCCATGGCACGCATACGCTGGGAACGATCCTTGGAGCAAGCACCGGCGTGGCGCCCGGGGCCCAGTGGTTTGGCTGCGTCAACCTGGCACGCGGATTAGGGAATCCAGCTCTGTACCTTGACTGTCTGCAATTCCTGCTTGCGCCCTATCCGGCTGGTGGCGATCCGTTTACCGACGGCGATCCATCTCGTTCAGCCCAAGTGATCAACAACTCGTGGCTTTGCCCTGAAATCGAAGGCTGTGACGAGAGGACTCTCATCGAGGCTGTGAAAGCTTTACGGCAGGCCGGGATCTTTATGGTTGTCTCGGCCGGAAACGAGGGACCTTGGTGCGGCAGTGTTCGCTTCCCCCCAGCGACCTTTGATGAGGTTTTCTCTGTGGGCGCAATAGACCAGAGCGGGAATATCGCAACCTTTAGTAGTATCGGTCCGGTAGAATCTGACGCCAGCGGGCGAATAAAACCGGATTTGGTCGCTCCCGGCGATGGCATCCTCTCCGCCTTTCCCCAAGACACTTATGAGATTCAGTCGGGCACGTCCATGGCAGGTCCCCATGTGGCTGGTGTTGTTGCCCTGATGTGGTCGGCGAACCCAGCACTGGTCGGAGACATCGAGCAAACGGAAAAGATACTCGCGGAGACGGCAGCACCATACCTTGGTAGACAGCACGCTTGCGTGGATGGCGACGAAGTGCCCAATAATGGTTCCGGTTATGGGGTACTCAATGCGTACGAAGCGGTAAAGACAGCCCTCGCCCTTCAATAATAGTCTGCCTAGCCAGCAGGCGGGTTTTGAGTTAGAAGAGATCGATTCATGGTGTCCAGTCTATGTTCGGCCGTGATGAAACGACGGGTCCCGGTGATAGATCTCAAGAGCAAGGAGTGGGTCTCCACCAACCCACCACGATAGCGAACTGGCATGAGCAGGGGACTGTCCGTAATCCCGGTCGCGACGAAATAGATAGCGTTACTCCTGACGATCTCGTCGCTATACAGAATCTGGTCTGGATCGAATCCTGATTCCACTATCGAGGACCGCTCTTCCTCACTTTGAGGAGAAAGCCGCGCGAGCATCGTTCCACCGAGGGCTTTGACCGCACAGGCGGCGATCACGCCTTCTGAAACGCCCCCGACTCCCATCAAAATGTCCGCTCCCGTTCCATCGACGGCTGCCTCCAGAGCTCCCTCCGCATCGCCCTCGGTTCGCAAAATGATTCTCGCACCGGCCGATCTGATTTCCTCGATAAGGTCTTGATGCCGTGGACGGTCGAGGACAATGACCGATAGATCGCGAACTTCACGTCCTTTTGTCCTGGCGATCAAGGCCAGAGTCCAGGCCGCGGGCGCGTCCATACATTCCGAGACGAGAGCCGATGCGGCCGTTCGATCGACGACTATTTTGTCCATATAAATGGCGCACGCCGGCGGCGACCACATGGTCCCTCTTGGCGTCACGCCAACCAGTGAAATCGCGCCAGGATGTCCATTAACGACAAGTTTAGTGCCATCGATCGGATCGACGACCAGATCGACCTCCAAACCTGTCCTGGTTCCAACCATTTCCCCACTGTCCAGAGGAGAATGTTCGCCGAGGCGGCTCTCTTCTCCAATAACGATCTCGCCATTTATTTCGACGCTCGATAGGGCTTGGGCCATGGAATCAGTCGCATCGCGGTGGGCTCCTTCCGGATCACCCAGACCTATCCATCGGCCAGCAGCCACGGCGGCCGCTTCGGTTACCCGAAGAAGATCGAGTCCTAGATTGCGATCTGGTGAGCTTTGCATCACTTGCTCCTAATGACTTTTAAGTGGAAGTAGGCCTAGCCGATGGCCTGTAGAAGACCGGCCGCTTCCCAGGCCAACATACCTCCTCTAACGATCTGAACTTGCCCGTTCAAACCTGAAACCGCTTGAGCGGCCCGGCGACTACGACGGCCACTGCGGCACACTAATACTACCCGCTGCATCGTGCTCGTGGTGATTGATTGCTCTCCGGATAGTATTTGCGGCAGTGGGATCAGGGTAGCATTGGGGATATGCCCCCTGCGATATTCTCTGGGTTCACGGACGTCTACGATTGTGAGTTCCTCAGGGTGCGTATGAAGCTCGTTCCACAGTTGCTTCGCTTCAATCTGGTCTACTTCTTCTGCCAGATAATCAGGATCATCTAAGTGAACCGTAAATAGTTGCTTAGGTAGATTTTGGCATTCCGCAAAGACCCGATGCGGACACTCGTAAATGCACACGGCTGGATCGAGTACCCGGTAAAAGAGATAGCTGATAGCTTGACTTTCAGGCAGGAAATGGCTGTCGCCTAATGTCTGACGGAAACCGGTTGAATCAATAACTTTGTCAACTCGGTAGCCCACCTTCATCATATATACATCACCACCCCGGTCGCGATAAGTCCGAACAACGCTCTCTAACATGTGAATGCCGCTAAAATCACATTGATTCACGTTATCCATGCGAATCAGAAGAAACCTTTGATCATCCTCTTTCTCAAGTTGCTCGTGTATGACATCCTCAACATGATTGACTGCTCCAAAGTAGAGATCGCCGAGGATTTCAATGATGCTTAGTTGTGGGCAACTGGGTTTTTCCGGTTGGTAAGTGAGGTTTTTGAACTCTTCGTCAGGAATTACCGGATGAACAGTCGGCATGCTTGTCCGCATGATATAGCGGATGAAGGACAACATGATACCAACCAGAATCGCGAAGGCGATATCCAGGAATAGAGTTCCTAGAAGCGTCACCAACATGATGATGGCATCTCCTAGTGCACCCTTCCATATTCGAGATATCTCGGCCCGATCAATCATCCCAACCGCGACTATAATCAAAACGCCAGCCAGGGCTGATCGCGGCAGATAGGCCGCCAGCGGCGCCATGGCAAATACAGCGATCAGAACAAAAGCACTTGAGAATATCGCGGCCATTGGTGTACGAGCACCAGAATTGAAGTTGACCGCCGATCGGGAGAAAGATCCGGCACACGGGTACCCGGAAAAGAAGCCGACGGCTATGTTGGCAAGACCTTGCCCTACAAATTCCTGGTTGCTATCTAATCGCTGGCCGGTCTGTGTAGCTATCGATCGGGATATCGCGGTCGTTTCGACCAGCCCGATTGCACCAACCGCAAGCGCTCCGGTGGATAGACTGGTGATGAATCCGAGGTCGAACAGCGGAAGATCGGCTAGAGGTGGTAATTTCTGGTCGAGCTCACCGATAACGTCGACCCCATGACTGGTTAGGTCAAATAAATAAACCAGCGCTGAGGCGCCAATCATCGCGATAAATGCCCCAGGAATCTTGCTGTTAATGCGTCGCAGGACAACCAGTAGAACGATGGTACCAATCCCCAACGCAGCTGTAGCTCTGTTGATCTCGGTTAAACCCAGGAAAATACCCTGGATTGTTTGATATACGTTGTGGCCTTCTGTTTCCAACCCTAGCAGAGGTGGAATCTGTCTTACGGCAATGAGCACACCAGCGCCTGCCGCAAATCCAACAACAACAGAATGGGAGACGAAATTTACCAACAGCCCTAATCGGGCAACGCCCATGATCAGCTGAATCAAACCGGCCATGACTGCAAGCATTCCAGCCGCTGCGTAGAACTCAGTGGTTCCAGGCTCGAAGCTCCCAAGTAATATTGAAAGAACCAGCAATGACATAGCGTTGGTCGGCCCGGTATGGGCCTGATTAGAAGACCCCCAGAGTGCACCAACTACCGCGGCGATTACGGCTGTGTAGATACCCATTACCGGCGGGAGATCAGCTATCAAGGCGAAGGCTATAGCCTGGGGCAGCAATATAACCGCCACCGTTAGCCCGGCTAGAATGTCGGGACGAAGGTTGCCGCGATCGTAGTTTTTTATTGTTTGGACAGGGTGCGAAAAATAGCGGGGGACTGGCTCTAAAGTACGACCAACTTTGATTCTAGACCGCAGTTCAGCGACCATCAATCAACTTCCTTAAAAAGGCGAATTTACGCGGTGTGTACTGGGCCGTCGAAAAAAAAATCGGCTAATTGCGGTTAGGGCTCGTACCAGGTTCGACCTCGATTCTCGGCGAGCTTAGCTAGAATCGCTTCTTCGAGATTTACGTCAGAGACACTCGCCAATTGTAGCAGATATAAAGCCACATCTGCGAGCTCTCCTGCTAAAGCATGCCGGTCAGTGATCTCATCTCGCCACTGGAAATGTTCAAGAATCTCCGAGGCTTCAACAGCCAGAGAGATAGCCAGGTTTCGAGGCGTCTGCTCTTTTGGTGAATCAGCATCGTACCAACCTTTGCTGGCGACGAAATCATGCATTCGTTCTTCAAGTTCCTTCATTTCCATGGCTGTTGTAGGTATCTATCTCCTGTTTTCGTGGTGAACAGTATCCGTAAGAGAAAAGGGGCGCAGCAAGCTGCGCCCCTGATATTGAACGTAAGCAATCGTATTCAAACTAGAGCTGTTCAGCAACAAAGGCCGCCAGATCGGCAAGGCGACTGGAATAACCCCATTCGTTATCATACCAGCTGATGATTTTTACTAGATTTCCACCGATCACCTGGGTTGATAAGGCATCTACGGTTGAAGAGAACGGGCTGCCGATGAAATCGGTTGATACCAAAGGTTCCTCACTGTAATCAAGAACCTTGCCCATCCATCCACTGCCATTGGCAGCTTCTTCAAGGGCGCTATTAAGCTCCTCAATCGACGTGTTCTTCTCCAACTCAGCGGTCAGATCAACGACCGACACCGTCACGACGGGAACGCGAAATGCCATGCCGTCGAATCGTCCTTCGAGATCGGGAATTACAACCGATACGGCCTTCGCGGCTCCCGTTGTCGTAGGAATAATGTTTATGCCTGCGGTGCGGGATCGCCGGAGGTCTTTGCTAGCCATGTCAAGAATTCGTTGCCCATTTGTGTAAGCATGAATGGTCGACATCAGCGCTCGCTTAATACCAAAGCTGTCATTAACGACCTTCGCAACCGGAGCGAGGCAATTAGTCGTGCAGCTGGCATTGGAAATCACATGGTGTGAATCCGGATCGTAATCTCCTTCGTTTACGCCAAGGACGAAGGTCGCGTCCATATTTTTTCCTGGAGCGGAGATCAGCACTTTCTTCGCCCCACCCTCGAGGTGCAAAGCAGCCTGATCGCGATCCTTGAAAATACCTGTGCATTCGAGGACTACATCCACACCGAGCTCCGCCCAGGGTAATTTCGACGGATCACGCTCAGCATAGGATATGAGCTTCTCACCATCTACATAGATGTCGCCATCCCGGGCTTCAACTTCGCCTGGAAACCGGCCGTATGTCGAGTCATACTTGAGAAGATGAGCGTTCGTCTTTACATCCATCAGATCGTTGACTGCTTCCACGTCCAGAACACCGCGATAGTTCTCGTAAATTGCTTTGTAAACCTGGCGGCCGATTCGGCCAAACCCGTTAATACCTACCTTGACACTCATTAATCGATCTCCTTTATATACGTTACTCGCGATGCAGAGCGATCTTCGCGATCGCACTCGCTAGTTTGTTACTATCGTGCCGCCATGGCCTTTCTTCATCCACGAGGTCGAAGGTGGCCATTGGGACCTCCGTTGGACCTTCAGGTCTCACAAATCGTGTATTCCCACCACCTCTATCGGAAGGAACTGAAAGATTGCTATTGGCAAGCACCATGTCAATCCAGTTTCGGTTGTCGGAACGCCCCCTGGCGATATGATGGTCAATTGCAGCTATATGATCGGCAACCGTATAATTATCCGTCTCACCAGGCTGGGTGGCAAGGTTACAGACGTAAATCTTGGTAGCTGCCGTGCTACCCAAGGCGCTGGCGATACCCGGCACCAATAGGTTTGGAAGGATGCTTGTATAAAGGCTTCCAGGACCGATGACGACGAGGTCCGCCTGAAGAATGGCTTGTACAGCCGAAGGATAGGCCGGTGGATTGGCCGGCTCGAGATAAACATGTACAACTCTTCCTCCCGACTGAGGAATGAGCGACTCACCTACGATCCGCCGGGTACCTTCCTCTCCCTCTACTTTCACCTCTGCGACGAGAACGACATTGGACAATGTTGATGGCAATACCTGGCCACGAATTGCCAGGACTCGGCCTGCGGCTGCCAGCCCCTCATCGAAGCTTCCGGTAATGCCTGTAAGGGCAGCAAGTAGTAAGTTGCCGAATGCATGTCCTGTTAGCTCGCCGGTTGCACCATCTTCTCCTTGCTCTACCTGACGCCCTCCAAAACGATACTGGAGCAATTGGGTCATGAGTTCTTCATCCCTGGCAAGGGCAGCGATATTGTTGCGGAAATCTCCCGGAGGAATGAGACCCAACTCGCGGCGAAGCCGGCCGCTGCTTCCACCATCGTCGGCGACCGTGATGATGGCGCTGATGTTGCTGGTATGTTCGGTTAACCCACGCAGGAGATTCGGAAGACCCGTTCCTCCGCCAACAGCCACTATTCGTGACCCTCGTCCCCGTTGAGAGTATCGGTAGAGGGAAGCGGCAACGTCTTCGTCCGGTCGACGGAATGGGGCCACCAAATTCGAGCTGAGCCGAATAATGGCCAGTAGCATAATGACGGACCCAACCATCAGGGGCAAGAAGATTCGCAGCCCTGCTGGAAGGAATTGTAGGGTCACAACGCTGTAGATATCCCGCGACAGAGGCCCCCAACGACGAATAGCGATCAATAAGGCGCTAATTCCAGTCCCGGCTACCACGGCTCCGATGCCAAGCACGAGGAGCCAGCGTTTAACTCCAATTCCCAATGTAAACCAACCACGCCATCTATCCCAGAAATTATCAAATGGTGACTGATTCTTCATCGGAAGCTCACAATCGATTCTAGCAATCCATAGGTAAGGCGTCAAAGCACTGATTGATGGATGGATTGGCGGGTGAATTGCCCTGTGCTATCATCATCGAGTAGGAGGTGACATGAGGACTGTCTACTGGGATTACGACCTTCAATTGGTCAAGATGATTGACCAGCGAAAGCTCCCATTTGAATTCATTGTAGCTGAATTCGATGACTATCTCGAGGTAGCACGAGCAATAAGAGAGATGTACGTTCGGGGGGCTCCGGCTATTGGCGCGACAGCGGCATTTGGTATGGCCCTTGCCGCGCAACAGAGTATTGCCCTAACATCTTCGATGTTGCGGGATGATCTAAATAACGCCGGCGAAACGTTGGCGGCTGCCCGGCCGACGGCCGTCAATCTTTCATGGGCGGTCGCCAGGCAGCTCGATGTGGCCTTCAAAAATGAGGGTTCGAGTGTCCAGGATATCCGGAACGCGCTACTTGTAGAGGCCCAACAGATCGCCGATGACGATGTGGCCCTTAACCGTCGAATGGGATTTTATGGGGCTGAGCAGATCGCCGATGGAGATACGATCCTGCATCATTGCAACACCGGTGCATTGGCGACCGTCGATTGGGGGACTGCCTTGGGCGTCGTCTTCGCTGCTCATGAACAAGGAAAGAAGATTCACGTTCTAGTTGACGAAACCCGGCCGAGGCTTCAGGGTGCGCGTCTTACAGCCTGGGAACTCCAGCAGAGAGGCATATCTTTCGATCTGATTGCCGACAACGCCGCCGGACATTTCATGAGAACGGGTCAGGTAGACATCGTCCTGGTCGGCTCCGACCGTACGGCAGCCAATGGTGATGTTGCAAACAAGATCGGAACCTATAAATTGGCGGTTGTTGCCAGGGAGAATGGTATTCCCTTCTACCCGGTAGTCCCTACAAGTACAGTAGATCTGTCCCTTGCGAATGGCGATTTGATTCCCATAGAAGAGCGTGATCAAGAAGAGGTACTCAACGCCATAGACAGGCCGATAGCGCCCCCTGGCATATCGGCTCGCAATCCGGCATTTGATGTGACGCCCCACAGATACGTTACGGGCATCGTGACCGAGTCAGGAATCGTGTACCCGCCTTTCGCTAAGAATTTGAGAAAGGCTGTTGAAAAGTCTCGCCTAGGTGAGTGGCGCGACGGGCCGACCATATAAGTCCAGATTGGCCGGCATTGAGTATTTGCGATTTCACCGGCCGTCATTATTGGGGATTCTATGAATGAGACGCCTGTGGTTATACTGTGTGGGGGAAAGGGCACACGAATGCGTGACCAGACCCTTACAAAGAAAGAGTTAGTTCGGGTTGGCGGAAGGCCTATCTTGTGGCATGTCATGCGAATCTTCTCGTCTTATGGATACAGCCGCTTTATCCTCACTCTTGGCTATGAGGCGGAACAGATTAAGCGGTACTTCTTAGAGTACGAGGTGTTAGCCCGAGATGCAGAGCTTGAGTCAGGGAATCAAGATGGTAGTTCACATGTCGAATACCTCAGCGATATTAATCATCCACCGTGGCGAATAGCCATGATCGATACGGGCCTGCATACGATGAAAGCCAGCCGCATCGCGCGTGTTCGACAATACCTCACTGGAGACCGATTTTTTGTTGCATATGGTGATGATGTCAGCGATGTTGATCTGAACACGCTGGCTTCCTTTCATCGCCAGCATGGCAAGTTAGCTACGCTTACATCCGTTCAGATTAATTTACAGTATGGCGTCGTCGAAGTCGACGATGCTGGTCAAGTTCTTGGCTTTGTGGAACGGCCGAGATTATCCCAATGGATAAACGGCGGATTCTTTCTTTTCGAAAAACCTGTCCTCGACTTGATGCCACCTGGCAAGGAGGTAAATCTTGAGAAAGACGTGCTGTCTCAGCTGGCCGAAATGGGAGAGCTCATGGCCTTTCGTCACGAAGGCTTTTGGCAATCTATGAACACCATGAAGGACAATCTACTTCTTGAGGAGATGTGGCAGAAGGGAGCGCCTTGGAAGATTTGGTAGAAAACAGCTTACTCTGGCAAGTAAGGCCAGTTATGCGCGATGATGCGCCGCGACAGCTGTTGTCGCATGGAGAATTATTTTGAACACTTCGTTTTGGAAAGATAGGCGGGTTTTTGTAACCGGATGTGATGGTTTTATTGGTTCCTGGTTGACGGCCGGATTGGTATCGGCCGGAGCAGATGTCGTCGGGCTGTTACGCGATCAGGTTCCACGCTCCCAGTTGGTGCGCTCAGGTACCATAGATCGCATCACCATCGTCACAGGTGACTTGACTGATTATCCACTTCTAGAGCGGACATTGGCCGAATATGAGATTGACACCGTGTTCCACCTGGCTGCGCAGACGATCGTTCAGATCGCAAATCGAGCCCCCCTCTCAACATTTGAGACCAATATCAAGGGAACCTGGGTCTTGATGGAAGCGGCTCGCCGTAATCCAACGGTGAAGCGCGTGATTGTCGCCAGCAGCGACAAGGCATACGGGACCCAGGTGAGGCTTCCTTATACAGAGGACTCGCCTCTCCAGGGTAGACATCCATACGACGTCTCGAAAAGCTGCGCCGATCTCATCGCCCAGGCTTATGCAAACACCTACGAGATGCCCATTGTCGTGACCAGATTCGCCAATCTTTATGGGGGAGGCGATCTTAATTGGAGCCGGATCGTTCCCGGCACGATCCGCAGCGCGCTTCAGGGAAATAAGCCAGTCATTCGTTCCGATGGAACTTTTAGGCGTGACTATCTCTTCGTGGGCGATGCCGTCAGCGCCTATATGTTGCTGGCTGAACGGATGCAGGCTCCAGAAGTCAGTGGTCAGGTGTTCAACTTCGGCCTCGATCAACCTATTGAGGCCAATATGATGGTACGCATCATTATCGACCTCGCAGGGCGTCCAGACCTGGAACCTATCATCCTCAACCAAGCACAGAACGAGATACCTGATCAGTACTTGTCCTCGAAGAAGGCCCACCGCATCCTTGGTTGGAAACCACAGCACAATATTGAAGAGGGCCTTCTAAAAACGATCGACTGGTATCGGAATTTTCTAACCGGATAGTAGACATTTTGACGCGCGTGCTCGTCACAGGTGGCGCCGGTTTCATCGGCCGAAGTCTGATCAGGCGGTTGTTGGCAGAAGGCTATGAAACTGTCCTCCTCGTCGAGGGATCGGGAGAGGTTGAACCAGTTATTCCCGACCAGTTAGTCGCATACGGCCAACTGATCCAGACTTATTTTGGAGACCTTAGAGATCGGGACTTGATCGGGGAGTTGATCCGTAAGTCGAACCCGGACTCCGTTATCCACCTGGCAGCTGCCGGCGTCGCTGATCCATTCCTCGATTACAAAGCAGCCATAGAACACAATGTGGTTGGAACCATCAATCTGGTCCATTCATTCTTCGAAGCCCGACTAGAAAGACAACATGCCGGTCAGCTGATCGTCGCTCGAACACCGGGCGAGACTTCGAATATGAACGTGTATGCGGCGAGTAAAGCGGCCGCCTGGGCTTTCTGCTCAATGTACGCCCAGACAAAGGGTTGGCCGATAACCGGCGCCGTCATATACCAGGCTTATGGGCCTGGTCAGCCCGACCATACGTTTGTTACTGCAGCGATGAAGGCGGCGCTTGCCGGGACAGATCTACAAATGACCTCAGGTGTCCAGCAGAGAGATTGGATCTACGTCGACGATGTCGCCGACGGATTCATCGCTGCATTGAAATCCGACCTGGCGCCAGGCTTCTCATTCG